>JBOGHG010000167.1:0-8701 GCA_050744525.1 Acidimicrobiales bacterium
GTCCCAGCGCACGCCGGCCACCGCGGCGAGCCCGGCGGTCGTCCAGCTGGCGACGTCGTCGGCCCATGCCTGCTCGGCGGCTGCGCGTGCGGCCCGGGCCGCCGCCGCCTGCCCCCGTTCATGGTCCACCTCGGCCTCGGACGCCGCCGCCCGGTCCTCGGCGGCGGCCGCTTCCCGCTCGGCCTCCTCGGCCCCCTGGGCAAGCTTCCGGACGTCGGTGGCGCGTTGCCGGCGGACCTCGGCCAGCATGCGTGCTGCCTTCGCCCGCTCGGCGGCGAGCGCCAGACCGGCCGGAGCGAGGTCGCCGTCGGCGTCCGCGCCTGGCTGGGGTCCGAGAAGCGCCGGATCGAGCCCGGCGTCGGCCGCCAGACCGGCGACGGCGGTGGCGGCGTCGCCCGCCGCGGCAAGCGACCGGCTCAGGTCGTCGCGGGCCGCGGCGAGATCGGCCAGGGCGCGCCGGTGGGCGGCCTCGGCGCGCTCGGCGGCCGACTCCGCAGCGTGCGCCGCGACGTCGAGCGCAGCGACTCGCTCCTGCCGGTCGACGAGCTCCTGATGAGCACGGTAGCCCTCGCTCCGCTCGAGCTCGCGACGCTCGGCTTCGCACTCGGTGCGCTCCCGGCGGCCGGCGTCGAGGGTCCCCTCTGCCTCCTCGACCGCCTCGCGGGCCTCCGCGACCGAGCGGGCCAGCTGACGGGTGGCGCGCATGGCGCGGGCCCGGCCGGCCTCGGCCTGTTCGACCGCCGTCGCCCGCCGGGACAGCACCGTGCGGGCGTAGCCACGATAGGCGCCCAGGAACTCGCCCAGTGCCTGGGCCGTGCGGCCCGACCGATCGACCTGCTCCCGAATGGCATCGAGGTCGTCGAAGTGGCCGGCCGCTTCGCCGAGCACGCGCTCGTCGATCGGCGGCAACGCTTCGTTCAGCACGCCGGCCAGCTCACCGGCCTCGACGCGGTTGCCGATGTTGGGGTCGCGCAGACGGTGGAGAAGGTGCAGCAGGTTGCGGTAGCGGGCCTCGTCGAACATGCCGAAGACATGGCGCCCGACCCGCCGGCGGTGCTCTGTTCCGGAGGCGGTGACGGCGTCGTCGCCGAGCGCCTCCTTCAGTCGGTCCATCGACAGGCACTCGCCCGCGACATCGAGCTCGAGGTCGACGCCGACCCGGCGCTGGGTCAGGAAGAACCAGCTGTCGGCCCGACGGGTCGCTGACGAGGCCTTGAGCCCGGCGCCGAGGGTCTGGAACGTCTCGCTGCCGTCGGCCCGGACGCACCGCAGCTCGAGCCAGACGTAGCCGACGTGGTTGCCATTGGGACGACCGTCGGTCATCAACCAGCCGACCGTGGTGCGGTCGCGACCGGTGGCGTCCAGCCGGCGGGTGTCGCCGTCGAAGAGGAACGGAAGCAGGATCTCCAGCGCCTTGGACTTGCCCGCGCCGTTCTTGCCTCGCAGCAGCATCCGGCCGCCGGCGAAGCCCAGCTCGACGCGGTCGTACTGCCAGACGTTGAGGATGCCGGCGCGATGCAGCACCCAGCGACCCTCTGGTCCTTGGCGTTGGATGGCCTCGTGGTGGGCGGATCGGAGCACGGGGCGGGGCGACAGCTGGGTGGTCATGACGAGGTCTCCGTGGGTTCGAAAGCGAGGGCGGCGGGGGCCTCGACCACCTCGGCCGCGTAGCGGTTGGCGACGGCCGCGAGGTGCAGCTCGCCGCGTCGCGGCCCACGGCGTAGGAGGCCCATGGCGGCCAGCAGGTCCTCTACGTCGCGGGGCAGGCGCTCGGGGTGGTCGACGTACTGTTGCTTCCAGCGTTGCCGGTGCCGCCCGAGCAACTCGGCCACCACTTCGTCGAGCAGGCCCTCCGGCACCGGCACCATGCTGAGCGGTTCGTCGCGGGGTAGTGACTCGGGCCGCAGTCGGCGGGCGAGCTCGCCGATCGCCAGCAGCGCGGCGTGACCGAGGGTCCCCCCGCGCGGGAAGGCCTCGTCGGTGAGCTCGTCGCGGGAGTCGATGGCGGCCACCCCTTCGGCGCGGATCTCGAACTCGAGCCCGAACAGCTCGAAGAACGTGCGCGCCTCGCGGCGCTGTGACTGGCGCAGCCACGCCCACGACTCGTCGTCGACGTCGCCGGCCAACACGGCAGGTTCCTCGACGAGGAGCCGGCGGACGAGGTGGCGGACGCCGGCACCGGCGCCCGGATCAGCGGCCAGGCGCACCAGCTCGTCGGGGTGCTCGACCTCACGGAGCGGAACGGCGAGCAGGTGGCGCACCAGGTCACGGCGCACGAATAGCAGGGCCTCGGCGCCCGCGTCGTCCGCGAAGGCGCCGACCGTGCCGTCATCCTCGACCAGCACCCCCCAGGCGACGAGCTGGCGCAGCGCCCCGACGAAAGCCCGTCGGTCCGCGTGGTTGTCGCCCCCGAGTTCGACGCCGGCCTCGCCGGCGGCATTGCGGACCTGCTCGACCAGAGCCGACAGCAGCACCTGCTGGCGGCCCGTGAGCAGCACGGAGCAGCACAGAGCCAGGTAGGCATAGGCGCGGGGCGAGAACGGCGCGCCCGAGGGCCGCCGGAGCGGCCGGGCCCGCCGGGCGCCGAGTCCCGCCTTGTAGAGCCGGGCGAAGCCGGCCTCGACCACCAAGCGGTAGCCGAGGACCTGGCGGACGTCGCGCCCGAGCTCGTCTCGGTGCCGGCGCACGAGCCGGAAGCCCTCGGCGTGGGGGCCGTCCGCCGTGATCAGCGGGTGCCGCAGCAGGAGCCGCAGCGCGTCCTGGCGCTCCGCCGCCTCGCGGGTCGGGGCCGGCGGTGGCGTCATTCCGCCGCCCCCTCAGCGCGTCCGCCGGTCTCCAGGCCAGGCCGCCGTCCCGCCGCGGTCACGGCCAAGCGGAAGCCATCGACGGTCAGGTCGCCCACTGCGGTGCGCAGCGTCGTCGGAACCCCAGACGGCTCGACCCACAGGACCACGCTGGCATCGACGAGGGCCGCGGAGGCACCGGCCAGCTCAGGGCCGAGCCGGGCTGTCGCCTGGGCCAGCAACTCCAGCAGCACCTGGAGCGCCGCCCCCGACAGCCGCACCTCGTCCAGGCGGCCGCCGACTGCGAGCAGCTCGGCGATGGCCCGCTCGCGCTGTGCCGCTTCTCGGCGGCGCTCGGCGACAAGCCGTTCCTTCTGGGCGCGGTGATCGGCCACCCGGACCACACGACCCCGCGGGTTGCGGTCACCCCGCTCGCGGATGCTGACGGGGACCGGGGCAGCCGGGGCCCACCACCAGCTCGTCGTGGCCGGCAATGCCTCGGCGACCTCGGGGTCGAGCGGGACGCCGAGATGTCGGGCGCCGTAGAGCGCGAAAGCCGAGGTGTACAGGACATGGGCGTCGTCGGGCGTGGCCGCATCGAACCATGCGGCCAGGCGCAGGAAGTGCCGGCGCAGCGAGGTCTCGCGGCTGCTGGCCGCGTTCATGCGCTTGACGTTGGCCAGCAGTGCCCCGACCGCACGCACCGCAGCGGACCGGAGCTGCTGGGCGCCCGAGGCACGATCGCCGGCCGCCCCGAACCAGGCCCGCAGCTCGGCCCAGTCGTCGACCGAGCGGCCCCGTGCCCGTTCGACGCCCTCGCCCCCCGGGCTGGCGACTCGCAAGGCCTCAACCGCCGGATCGGCAGCCGCGGCCCGCTCGACCACCAGCTCAACGTGCGGCTCGAGACGGTCGAGCGCCAGCCGGATCGCGGCGGTGTGGCGGGTGACGCTCTCGACGATGGTCTCCAGATAGTCGAGCAGCAGGTGCTTGAACCCGAGCCACTCCTCGTCGTCGAGGTCGGCACGGGCCAGCACCGAGCCCACGTAGCTGTAGAAGTCGGTGACCGCGCCGGCGAAGGTCTCGAACTGGAGGAACACCGTCGAGACCGTCTCGGCCATGTCGGCGGGGTCGGCGACGGCGAGCTCGGCCGGCGACATCCCCGCCAACCCCGTGAGCCGGTGGGCCACGGCGGCAAGCAGCTCACGGGGCACCTCCCGGGCACCCCCCGCCGCTGCCAACACCTCCTCGACCTGCCGGTGAACGCGCACTCCCAGGCTCGTCGCGGTGTAGCGGGCTGGTTGGCGCTGGTACTCGGCGATGGAGGTGACCCGCACCTCACGCGGGCTTGCCAGCAGGTTGCCGTTCAGTTCGAGGTAACGGAGTCGCTGGTCGATGACCTCGACGGGCAGATCGAGGCCCCGCCCCACGAGATCGTGCGCCGACCACTCGGCCAACAGCGCTCCCACGAACAGCCGCATGATGGCGACGTAGCCGCCGGCTTCCGGTGCCGTCGCGTACGCGTAGAGACGCAGCCGCTCGGCTTCGACCGGGTCAATCCCCACGACGGCCATTCTGCGCACCGGGTGTGACAGAGAACAAGGGTGTAGTTACGCCTGTGTGATCCGATGGCGGCCATGCGGTCGACGTGCTCCAACGGGAGGCAGCGCAAGGACGAGCTCGACTGAGCCACGACGAGTGGTCGGACCGGCCGCTGGTCCGGTGATAAGGAGCTGCCCGCGCCCGAGTGGGCGTCCGAGCTGCGCGAACTGCCCGGAGGTACAGAGACCCTGTTCCTCGGGGTGACCTGGCCATGGCGGTGGCTGCGTACGGGCGGCTGCCGCGCATCGACCATCGACACCGGTTCGTCCCTCATCGCAGCGACCACTACGAGCTCGGCTGCGGCACCCGACGGCACGTCCCGCTGGCAATACTGGGCCCTCGTCTCGCCGGCCCTGCTGCGCCGCTGCACGCCGTCGCGGGGCCGCGGTGCGGTGACCGCCGGGCTCGGGATCGTCGCCGCCGGCAACGCCATGTTCGCACTGGGCATCGCCAGCCTGCTCCCCTTGGCCACCGCCGCCCCGGGGCGAGCGCAACCCCGCCGTCGGCGCGGCCTTCGTCGAGCTCGCCCAGGATGACGGCACCTGGGAGACCGCCCATACATGGCCGGACGGTTCGCCCTCTGCGCGATCGCTTGGGCGATCTCCCCCATCGGTGCCTGCCGGGCCCGCACGATCGGCACGCGTCTGGCGACGGCGATCGGCCTCGCCTGGGCGACACGCGTCGGCGGCTACCAGTCATCCTCCAGGTCGAGGTCGAGCCAAAAGGAGCTCGTCCGCACTCCGACCGAAGATGCCGGTCGAGGTCGGAAGAGCTCCGCGATCGCCCGCACCGATCGCCGGCGCCCACTCAAGACCTATGGCTCTCGGCGTCCTCGACGCGCTTCAGCAGTGCGGTGACACCCGCCTCGAGGAACGCCGGCGGGACGGTGTCGAGGTCGGCGATCGCCGCCGGCCAGCGCCTCCTACACTCGGTTCCGGGTTCTCACGGGGGCGCCTGGTGGCGACACCGCGTACCAACACATCTCGCGCGCGACCGAAGGAGGAGCGATGGGAACGAGAACCGAGCATGGGCCCGGCACCTTCAGCTGGGTCGACCTGACGACCAGCAACGCCGCGGGCGCGAAGAACTCGTTCCTCGTCACTGATCTCAAGGGGAAGTAGTCGCATGCCCCCGTCAAATCACATCAGTGTCATTTGCGCGAGGACCTACTAGCGGGGTACGCCGGTACCGGGCGGGCTAGGTCTCGACCGGCACGTGCGCACGGACGCTCGGGGTCAGGGACGGGCAGGGCACGTGCCGGACTGGGCACCGCGCCGCGCTCGGTGGTTGCGCCGCCGTCGGGTTGGCCGCCACGTTGGGGCTGGACATGCCTGCAGGCGCCCAACAGGCGCCGCAGCTGGAGATCGACCCGACCAGCGCACCGGACGGGGAAGATGTCACCATCATGGTTTCGGGGACGAGCTGTCACGATGCTGGCGCCACAGCGACCGTCGAGGTCGTTTTCTGGGGTATGTCGCGATCGGGCTAGGTCAGCCTCGACGTGCGCGTCGAGGTGATCCGAGTATCGGTGGCCGACTCGGGTTGGCGAAGTTGACGATGTAGGCGCGTCGGGGACGATCGGCCGCTCGGTTTGGCCCGGCGAAGTGGGGCGTCCCGTAGCTGTGCATCGTGGCGCCACTTGCGGGCAGCGGTACGGTCACCGCCCGTTGGAGGTCGACTTGGCCATCCGGGTCGGCGAGCTCCAGCAGGCGGCTTGCATCGCCGGGATCGCCGGCAATGACATGGTGCTCCCGGAGTGGCTCCCGGTGGTAACCCGGCAGAAAGCGCATGCAGCCGTTCTCCTCGTCGACGTCGTCGAGGGCCACCCAGAACCGAATCGTCCACGACGGGATGTCGACGCCCGCCGGCGCAAACGGCTGGGTCGAATAGGCCATGTCCTGGTGCCACGGCGTGACCTCGGGGTCGCCAGACGGCTTGTAGATCAGCATGTCGAACGTCGGGGACGCCTCGCCGAGGACTTGGTCGGCGATCTCACGCAGCACCCTCAGTGCAGGGTTGTCGCCGAAGGCCGCATGGGCCATCCCGGGCCATGTGATCACGCGGATGCGTCCCCCGAGCATCTGGTCTGCCGGAGCCTCTACGCGTCGGTTCAGGACGTCGCCGTACGCCTCGCGCAGTTCGGCCACCGTGTCGTCATCGATCAGGCGATCGATGGCCAGGAACCCGTCCTCGTCGTAGCGCCGTAGCTGCACGTCGCTCAAACGCATCGCGTCACCGGTCCAAGACCCGGGCGAGGTCGGGGAACACCTTCGCCACCTTGGCCAACAGGTAATCACCGTAGGTGCCGCTGAGCACGTGAACGTTGGCGCCGTCCCACAGGGGCCCGACGGGGCGGGTGCCGACGGTCCATCGAGCGGCAGCGGTTTGACCTCGGCATCCCACCATGGATCGAGGAAGAGCGCGAACGACACCTGTCTCGACCGACCAGATGGGCGAGACACTACCGGCGCCGGCGACCGCGCACCGAATGCCCGGACCGCGCTCGGGCCGCCTCCCCGGCGGGGGCACAGGACGCACGACGCCGAGCAGATCTGCATCGATGCGGGATCGTTCCTCCCGCCCGGTTGATCGAATCGAGTACGTCTTTTCTCTCGCACGAGAACGTCGATCGGTCGCGTCTCCTGACAAGCACCGATGAGTCTGCGAACGGCGTTCCGTCACAAGTGGCACCAAGTGGAGCGGCGAGAGCCGACGACTACCTGAAGGAGGAGGAGACGGAGTGAACACACCGCCCATCGTTTCGCCCGAGGAGTGGCAGACCGCCTGGGAGAACTTGCTCGTCAAGGAGAAGGAGCTGACCCGCGCCCGCGACGCCCTGGCCGCCGAGCGCCGGCGCATGCCCTGGATGGCAGTCGAGAAGGCCTACCGCTTCGAGGGCCCGGACGGGCCGGCGAGCCTGCTCGACCTGTTCGAGGGCCGACGCCAGCTGGTCGTCTATCGGGCCTTCTACGCGCCGGATGTCACCACTTACCCACAGGCGGGTGGCGCGTACCCGGAGCGGGCCTGCGTGGGCTGCTCCTTCGGCGCAGACCAGGTTGCGCACCCTGCCCACCTCAACGCCCGGGACACGACCCTCGCGTTCGTGTCGCGCGCCCCCCAGGCCGAGATCCAGGGCCTGAAGGAGCGAATGGGTTGGCAGAAGATCCCCTGGTACACGATCACCGACGACTTCGACGCCGACTTCGGCGTGAACGAGTGGCACGGCACGAATGCCTTCATCCGTGAGGGCGAGAAGGTCTTCCGCACCTACCTCATCAACAGCCGCGGCGACGAGGCGATGGGGAGCACCTGGGCGTACCTCGACATCACCGCCCTCGGCCGCCAGGAGGAGTGGGAGGACTCGCCGGAGGGCCACCCGCAGACCCCGCCGTACGGGTGGTGGAACTACCACGACGCCTACGGCAAGGAAGCGTGATCGCGCATCTCACGAAATCGGCAATCTGTCACATGCCCAGCACGATCCGGCGAGGCCGTCGGGCTGCCGCCCTCAACCCGAGGAGCAGGGGGACGGGTAGTCGCGTCGAGATCGCGATCAGCCAGGCGGTCCGTCGAGGTGCGCGGACGGTGTCGGCCAGGGCGCGGACGGTGCTGGTCCGGGCGGCGCGGATGGCAGGAACGAAGGTCGCGGCCGCGGCGACCCCGACTGCGACGGCCGGGACCACGCCGACTGTGGAGATCGTGAGCGCCGGCGCCCCGGCGCTGCCGAGCAGGCCGGCTCCGGGATCGTTGAACAGGGGGGCCGTCAGCCGTCCGGCCGCCAGCCCCGCCGCTGCCGCGAGCAGGGCCATAGCCACGTATTCGGCGAGCAGCACGGCTGCGACGAGGCTCGGGGTGCCGCCGACCGCCTTGAGCAGCCCGACGCGGCGGGTCTGGTCGGCCATCCGGCGACCGCAGTCCCCCCACGAGCGGGACGCGGCCCGACCGTCGCCGGCCTCCGGCCACAACCGTCCCCGAGCCCGGCGATAGGTGATGGTCCTATCCGAGGTCGAGTCGCTTGGCGCCGGGCTGGTCGTCGTCGGGCTTGTGAACTTCAAGGTGATCGAGGTCATCGCCGGCCGCACACCGAGCGCCGTTGACTACGACCGACTCGTCGAGGCGTGGGCACTCCCCTACCGACTCCTCCTGGAGCACGCCACATGACTGACCTCGACCTCATCGCCAACGACGCGACAGCCCAGGCCGAACTGGTCCGTACAGGTGCGGTGTCGGCGCGAGTGCTGGTCGAGGCGACGCTGCACCAGATCAAGCAGGTCGACCCGACGGTGAACGCGTTCCGGGTCGTGCTCGCCGACCAAGCA
>JBOGHG010000168.1:0-8676 GCA_050744525.1 Acidimicrobiales bacterium
CTCGTGGCCCAGGGCCTCGCCCAGGGTTCGGACCTGCTACTGCTCGACGAGCCGGTCACGGCGCTCGACGTTGTGTCGCGGCGGCTCATACTCGAGGCGGTGGCCGCCGAGCGGGAGGCCGGCCGCACCGTGGTGGTATCGACACACGATCTCGGCGACGCCCGCCAGGCCGACCTGGTGCTGCTCCTCGCCAACCGGCTGATCGCATGCGGCTCACCGGACGCGGTGCTGACCGACCACAACCTCGCCGCCGCCTACGGCGGGCGCCTGTTGATGCTGCCGGAGGGTGCGGTGATCATCGACGACCCGCACCACGAGGACCACGTCGAGGCGGCGTTTAGGCTCGGACCATGACGCCGGCGCCGGACCTCAACGACGAGGCGGCGTCCCGCTTGCGGCCGCTCGACCAGCGATACACGCGGGGCCGCCGCAGGCTGGTGGGGGTCCTGGCCTCGGCCGAGGCGCCTCTGTCGATCCCCCAACTCCTGGCACGGGACCGGGCCCTGGCCCAGTCGTCGGCGTACCGGAACCTGGCCGTGCTCGAGGAGGCGGGTGTGGTGCACCGGATCGTCGGCAGCGACGAGTTCTCGCGCTACGAGCTGGCCGAAGACCTCACGCGGCACCACCATCATCACCTCATCTGCTCCCGGTGCGGCGAGGTCCAGGACTTCACCGCGCCCGCGCGCATCGAGAGCGACATCGATCGAGCGCTCCACAGGGTCGCCGCCCAGCACGGCTTCGATGCCGACCACCACCGCCTCGACCTCGTGGGCACCTGCGCCAACTGCCGCTGACCCCACCATCCCGAACTTGCGGCGGTTAGCGACCCCATAGGGGCGCTTTCCGCCGCAAGTTCGGGATGAGGCGGGATGAGGGTCGAGTGCACGCGGCTCGCGGCCGTCGCTCTAACCTCTCCCCTTCGGGTGTGGCGCCCCTCCTCCGGCCCAGACCAGGGAGCACGCGTGGTGACCGATATCGAGACCTGGCCAGGCCGGCCCTACCCGCTGGGAGCCACCTACGACGGCACAGGTACCAACTTCTCGGTGTTCTCCGAGGCGGCCGAGGCCGTCGAGCTGTGCCTGTTCGATGCCGACGGTGCCGAGCGGCGCGTGGCCCTCGGCGAGGTCGACGGGTTCTGCTGGCACGCCTACCTCCCCCGGGTCGGCGCCGGCCAGCGCTACGGCTTCCGGGTGCACGGGCCCTGGGACCCCGGCCGCGGCCAGCGCTGCAACCCCAACAAGCTGCTGCTCGACCCCTACGCCAAGGCCGTGGATGGCGGCGTGGACTGGGATCCCGCCTGCTTCCCGTACGACGTCGCGTCCGGCGACCCCGCCAGCCGCAACGATCAGGACAGCGCCCCCCACGTCCCCAAGGCGGTGGTCGTCAACCCGTTCTTCGACTGGGGCGCCGACCGCCCGCCCGACACGCCGCTGCACGAGTCGGTGCTCTACGAGCTGCACGTCAAGGGGTTGACGGTCACCCACCCGGACATCCCCGAGGCGCTGCGGGGCACCTACGCCGGCCTCGCCCACCCGGTCGCCGTCGACTACCTCACGTCCCTCGGCGTCACCGCGGTCGAGCTGCAACCGGTCCACCAGTTCGTGCACGACGCCCGGCTGGTCGAGCGGGGCCTGCGCAACTACTGGGGCTACAACTCCATCGGGTTCTTCGCACCCCACGACGAGTACTCCAGCGCCGGCAGCGATGGTGTCCAGGTCACCGAGTTCAAGGCGATGATCCGCTCCCTCCACGAGGCCGGCATCGAGGTGATCCTCGACGTCGTCTACAACCACACGGCCGAGGGCAACCACCTCGGCCCGATCCTGTCGTTCAAGGGCATCGACAACGCCGCCTACTACCGGCTCGTCCCCGACGACCGGGCCCACTACTACGACACCACCGGCACCGGGAACAGCCTCAACATGGCCCACCCGCACACGCTGCAGCTGATCATGGACAGCCTGCGCTACTGGGTCATCGAGATGCACGTGGACGGCTTCCGCTTCGACCTGGCCGCGACGCTGGCCCGCCAGTTCCACGAGGTCGAGCGCCTGTCGGCGTTCTTCGACCTGGTGCAGCAGGATCCTGTGGTCAGCCAGGTCAAGCTCATCGCCGAGCCCTGGGACCTGGGCGAGGGCGGCTACCAGGTCGGCAACTTCCCGCCCCAGTGGTCGGAGTGGAACGGCCGCTATCGAGACACGGTTCGGGACGTGTGGCGGGGCGCCCCCGCCGTCCTCGGCGAGCTGGCGTCGCGGCTCACCGGTAGCTCCGACCTGTACCAGGGCGACTCGCGTCGGCCCTCCGCGAGCGTCAACTTCGTGACCGCCCACGACGGCTTCACGCTGCGCGACCTGGTCTCGTACAACGAGAAGCACAACGAGGCCAACCTCGAGGACAACCACGACGGCGAGAACTACAACCGCTCCTGGAACTGCGGAGTCGAGGGCCCGACCGACGATCGGGGCGTGGTGGCGCTGCGGGCCCGCCAGCAGCGCAACCTGCTCACCACCCTGCTGCTCTCGCAGGGGGTGCCGATGGTGCTGTACGGCGACGAGGTCGGGCGCACGCAGGGCGGCAACAACAACGCCTACTGCCAGGACAACGAGACGTCGTGGTTCGACTGGCGCCACACCGACGACGTGCTCCACGCCTTCACCATGGGACTGATCGGGCTGCGCCGGGCACACCCGGTGTTCCGCCGCCGCCGCTGGTTCCAGGGGCGGCCGTTGCGGGGCACCGTCGACATTGCGTGGTTGCGCCCCGATGGCACCGAGATGACCGACGATGACTGGCGCTCCGGCAACGAGGCGTGCGTCGGGATGTTCTTCAACGGCGCGGGCATCACCAGCCCGGGCCCGCGGGGCGAGCGGGTGGTGGACGACTCGTTCCTGCTGCTGCTCAACGCCTCGCCGGAACCCCGCAAGTGGACCATCAGCGGCACCTGGGGCGAGGCCTGGCGCCCGGTGCTGGACACCGCGTCGGGCGAGCCGCCGGTGCATGGCAACGGCAACGGCGAGGGCGACGAGCTGCAGGGTGAGGTGATGGTCACCGAGCGCTCGGTGGTGCTGCTGCGCCGGATCGAGCCACCCCACTAGCCACGTAAGGGCGTGACCGGTCAGTCGGTCTTGCTGAACAGGCGCACGGCCAGGGCCAGCAGCGCCGTGCCGATCCCGAGGACCAGCAGCGCCTCCGCCCACATCGGCACCAGCCAGCCGGCGATCTCGACCCCGGGGGCGTCGGGGAGCACCGACCGGCGCACCAGGTCGACGGCGTAGGTGGCCGGGTTGAGGTGGGTGATCACCGAGAGCCACGTGGGCAGGTTCTGCAGCGGGAACACGGCGCCGGACAGGAAGATCATGGGCTGCATGACCAGCGTCATGACCATCTGGAAGCTCTCCATGCGCTCGATGCGCGTGGCCAGCACCATCCCGAACGCGGTCATGGCGTAGGCGAGCAGGAGCAACGCGACGATCAGCAGGAGCAACCGGCCCAGCGTGAGGTCGACACCGACGATCGGGGCGGCGACGATCAGGATCAGTCCCTGGGCCACCGCCACCGTGCCGCCGCCGAGCGACTTGCCGAGCACGATGGACGTGCGGGACACGGGGGCGACCAGCATCTCGCGCATGAAGCCGAACTCGCGGTCCCACACGATCGACACGGCCGAGAACAGCGCCGACGTGATGATGGACATGGAGAGGATCCCGGGGAACAGGAACTGCTGGTAGTCGAACCCGCCGGGAACGCCCTGCTGGATGAGGTGGCCCAGCCCCGATCCCATGATGAAGAGGAAGATGATGGGCTGGGCCAGGCCGGTGATGATCCGGGTGGGTGTGCGGCGCAGCCGGATCAGCTCACGCTGCCAAACCATGCCGATGGTCCGGCCGTTGCGGGTGAGCGTGGCCTGCCGATGGGCGGTGGCGTCGGCCGGGCCTGCGGGGGTCGGTAGCGCCTCCGTGGGCGTGTGCACGGTGCTCAACCCCTCCGGAACCCGCGCACCACCGGGTTCATCTTCAGCTGGTCGCCGGCGCCCGCCTCGGCATCCCGGATCGCCCGGCCGGTGTACTTGATGAACACATCGTCGAGGCTGGGCCGGCGCACGCTCACGCTGCGCACCCCGACGGTGAGGACGCCGAAGGCGCCGGGCACGAACTCTTCGCCGTCGGGCACCCGCACGACCAGGCCGCCATTCTGGGTCTCGACCTCGACGCCGAAGGCCTCGTTCAGCTGCCGGGCGGCCAAGGCGTCGTCGGCGGTCGCGAACGTGACGGCGTCGGCGCCCACCGACGCCTTGAGCGCGTCCGGCGTGTCGATGGCCACGATGCGGCCCTGGTCGATGATGGCGATGCGGTCACAGCGCTCCGCCTCGTCCATGTAGTGCGTCGTGAGGAACATCGTGGTCGACTCGCGGCGCCGCAACTCGTCGACGTAGTCCCAGATGTGGGCCCGGGTCTGGGGATCGAGCCCGATCGTGGGCTCGTCGAGGAACAGCACCCGTGGCGCGTGGATCAGTCCCCGGGCGATCTCGAGCCGCCGCTTCATGCCACCCGAGAAGAAGCGCACCTGCTGCCCCCTGCGCTCGCTGAGCCCGACCATGTCGAGCAGCGGCGCCAGGCGCTCGGGCACCTGGCTCCGGGGCACGCCGTACATCACGGCGTGGAACCGCAGGTTCTCCTCGGCGGTGAGGTAGTCGTCGAGCGTCAGCTCCTGGAAGACGAGCCCGATGCTGGCCCGGACCTCGTCCCGCTGAGAGGCAACGTCGTAGCCGGTGACGCTGGCCCGGCCGGCGCTGGCCGACAGCAACGTGCACAGGATCGAGATGGTGGTGGTCTTGCCCGCCCCATTGGGGCCCAGGAACCCGAACAGCTCCCCCGGCGCCACGGTGAACGACACGTCGTCAACGGCGGTGAAGTCGCCGAACCGCTTGACGAGGCGGTCGACCTGGACCGCCGGGAAGGTGGCGGGGACGGTCTGGGACCCGTTGGGGAGCGCGGGCATCGCCGCCATCATGCGGCGCTGGTCGGCGCTATCACCAGTCAGCCCTGCGCTCGGCCGTGGCCGTGGCCGAGCGCCGGGCGCTGTTCGGTGGGGTCGACCACCCCAGGCGTTCCGGCCTCAATTTCTTGCGGTGCTGCCGAGAGATCGCGGCCGGAACGGCACGACGGGCATCCGCGGTCATCCGGCCGGGGCGACTTCCTCCGCGACCCGGCCGGCCTCGTCGGGCTCGACGCCGGCCCGGCCCACCAGGTAGCACGCGATCGGCGCCGCCGTGCGCTCCGACGCGTGGGCGGCGGTGCCCGCGAGGGCCAGCAGGGTGTCCAGGGTGGCGGCGTCGGGCGGCGGGACGCCGAGGCGGTCGGCGAAGGCGGTGATCCACTCGTCTGCGGTCATGAGCGCAGCTCATGACCGGCCGACCGAGCGAGCGCCGGCGAGCCGGGGGACGATGGGGTTCGGGGGCGCAGCCCCCGAGGGTGCAGGGTCATGTTCCCATCCTCGCCGGTTAGTTCACTAGTGCAACGGACACCGGGTAGGGTGCCGGAGATGCCAGAAGCTAGGGCCTTCGACAGGGTCACGGCCGTTTCCCCCGACCACCCTCGCGATTCGTCCGATCGGTACGACATGGTGGTCGATCCCGAGTGGACCATCGACGGCCGCCCCAACGGGGGCTACCTGCTGGCGACCATGGCCCGGGCGGCGGGCTCGGCGTTGGCGTCCGCCGAGGGGCCCGATCATCCGCACCCGGTCACGGCGACGGCCCACTACCTGGCGCCGCCCGGCCCCGGCCCGGCCGGGGTGCACACCGAGGTGCTCCGCCGGGGGCGGCGGATGAGCCAGGTGCGTGCCCGGTTGGAGCAACGGGGCTCGCCCTCCGTCGAGGCGGTGCTCACGCTGGGACGGCATGATCCCGGCGCCGAGCCCTGGTGGACCGACCTGGAGGCGCCGCCCCTGCCGCCGATGGACGAGTGCGTGCGGGCCCGGGGTGTCGGCCCCGGCGGCGTGGAGCTGGCGATCATGCAGCACGTGGACGTGCGCCTCGACCCGGCGACCGCCGGCTTCACCGCGGGGCGGCCGTCGGGGGCGGCCGAGGTGCGGGGCTGGCTGGCGTTCGCGGACGGCCGGGAGCCCGACCCGCTGGCGTTGCTGTACGCGGCCGACTCGTTCCCACCGGCCAGCCTCGAGCTGGCGACGCTCGGCTGGGTGCCGACGCTCGAGCTCACGGTGTACGTGCGCGGCGTCCCCGCCCCGGGGCCGCTGCTGGTCCGCCAGCGGGCGCGCCTGGTGCAGGCCGAGCTCGTCGACGAGCTGTGCCACGTCTGGGACAGCCGGGGTCGGCTCGTGGCCCAGGCCACGCAGCTCGCCGCCCTGCGGGTCGGGGGTGCGCCCCCGCCCCCGAGCGGCAAGAGTGGTCGATCGTGAAGCGCACGCCGTTCGCCGACTGGCCATGCTCGATCGCCCGCGCCGTCGACCTCCTGGGCGACTGGTGGACACCGCTGGTGCTGCGCGAGTGCTTCTACGGCGTGCGCCGGTTCGACGACTTCCAGCGCAGCCTCGGCATCGGGCGCAACATCCTCACCCAGCGCCTCACCCGCCTGGTCGACGAGGGGTTGCTCGAGCGCCGGCAGTACCACGACCGGCCGGTGCGCCACGAGTACGTCCTCACCGGCAAGGGTCGCGACCTCTTCCCCGTGATCGCCGCCCTGGTGCGGTGGGGAGACCGCTGGCTGGCCGGCGAGGAGGGCCCGCCGGTGGTGCTGCAGCACCGGCCGTGCGGCCACGATCTGGAGGCCGAGGTGGTGTGCGCCCACTGCGGCGAGCCGGTCCGGCTGCGCGACGTCACCACCCGCCAGGGGACCGGCGACCCCGAGCACCGGCGACCGGCTGCCCTTGCCAGCGGGCGCTTCACCGGTCAGGGAGAATGATGGGGGACATGCCCGATCTCCCCAGCACCAGCGAGGTCGACGAGACCATCAAGGTCGTCCACGACCACGCCGAGCGCATCTTCCTGTGGAACTACGACCGCAGCCGCGACCAGCTGGTCACCCTCTACAACAAGGCGATGGGCTCGCAGTGGAACAGCGTCACCGAGCTCGACTGGTCCACCGAGGTCGACCCGTTCGAGCTGGTCGACCCGACCACGCCGCTGCAGCAGCTCACCCGTGCCGCCCGTGAGGTCGACGGGTCGCCGATCGCCTCGTGGGGCGAGAACGAGCTGCGGCGGCTCGGCGTGGAGAGCTTCAAGGCCCAGCTCAGCCAGTTCATGCACGGCGAGCAGGGCGCCATGCTGACCGCCGCCAAGATCGTCGAGACCGTGCCCTGGATCGACGCCAAGTACTACGCCGCCACCCAGACCATGGACGAGGCCCGCCACACCGAGGTGTTCGCCAAGTACCTGCACACCAAGCTCGGTGAGGCCTACCCCATGAGCCCGTTCCTCGAGGAGCAGATCACGGCGCTGCTCGAGGACGGCCGCTGGGACATCGCCTACCTCGGCATGCAGATCGTGATCGAGAGCCTGGCGCTGGCCGCCTTCGGTTCGATGCTGCGGACGATCGACGAGCCCCTGCTGCGGAAGCTGTTGCGCTACGTCATGTCCGACGAAGCCCGGCACGTGGCCTTCGGGGTGCTCAGCCTGTCGGAGTACTACCGCGGGCTGTCGGAGGCCGAGCTGAAGGAGCGCCAGGAGTTCCTGATCGAGAACACCCTGCGGAACCGGGCCCGCTCGACGACGCCGGAGGTCTGGGAACGGATGGGGGTGTCGGCCGAGACCGTGTACCCGGCCATCCGCGAGGCCGCGGGGAAGGTCAAGGTGCACCCCTACGCCGGGTTCCAGCGGGCGTTCTTCGCGAAGCTGGTGCCGAACGTCCGCAAGCTGGGGCTGCTCGACGCCAACGACGGCTACCTGCGGCGGCACTGGGCCGACGCCGGGCTGCTGGAGTTCGAGTTCGCCGACGACACCGGCTCGGACTACGAGAGCTACGACGCCGTGGCGGCGGACCGCGCGGCGGCCGCTTACTGAATCCTGCACGCCGCGTGCAACTGGCCGCCGCGCTGTCCTAGCCTTCCCTCGGCAGGCTGACACCGAGAGGGGAAGATCGCCGTGGCCACCGCCTCGCCTCCAGAACGTCCCGGCCCGCTGGTCTCCGTCGCCGCCCTGGCGTCGATCGGAGCCGGGGCGATCCACGCCACCGCGGCCGGAGCCCACAGCGAGCACCGCGCCGCGGTCGTGGCGTTCGCGCTGACGGCCGTGTTCCAGATCGGCTGGGGTGCGCTGCTCCTGGTGCGGCCCTCGCGTGCCGTGGCCCTGGCCGGCGTGGCCGGCAACGCCGCCGCCGTCGGCGGGTGGGTGCTTGCCAAGACCAGCGGCATCGGCTTCGTCACCGGGCTGGACGTTCAGGAGGATCCCCGGTTCGCCGACACGCTGGCGGCGGCGCTGGCCTTGGTCGCCGTGGTCGGTGCGCTCGTGGTCCTCACCCCCGCGCTGTCGGCGCGCGTGGGTCGCGTGGGTGGCCGGCGGCCCGCCCTGGTGGGGGTGGCGGCGCTGGCCGCGATGGCCCTCACGGTGCCGGGCATGGTGTCGGCCGGGAGCCACAGCCACGCCGGCGGCCACGCTGACGGCGGCGACGCGGGCGGCCACGAGCACGATGGCGAGGCCGCTGCCGGGCACGACCACGGCGC
>JBOGHG010000169.1:0-8647 GCA_050744525.1 Acidimicrobiales bacterium
CCTCGCTGCGGCCAAGCAGCTCTACGGCGGGCTCTTCGGCGTGGAGCCGTACATGGACGAGGCGTACTACGCCGCCTTCAACGTGGGCGGCCAGGACGTCGGGCTCGATCCCAACGGCCACGGCAAGGGCATGACCGGCCCGATCGCCTACTGGCACGTCGACGACATCAACAAGGGCCTCGAGGCGCTCCTCGACGCCGGCGCAGAGGCGGGCCAACCGATCCACGACGTCGGTGGCGGAACGCTGATCGCAACGGTCAAGGACGCAGACGGCAACGTCACGGGTCTCGTCCAGGCACCGGCCGGCGGCTAGTGCCGTGACCCAGACCGAGGGCGCCACGCGCTACGTGTGACGCGTCGGAAGCCTGACGGTCAGGACCGTTTGGCCCGGCTGCGAGGCGATCAGGATCTCGCCGTGGTGGCGGTCCTCGATGATCCGGCGTGAGATGTCGAGCCCGAGGCCTGTGCCCTTGCCCACGTCCTTCGTCGTGAAGAACGGCTCGAACGCCCGATCCTGGACGTCGGGCGGCATGCCGGATCCGGTGTCGGCGACCTCGACGATGACGTGCTCGCCGTCGGGGCGCGTCGACACCCGCAGCGTGCCCTTGTCCTCCATCGCGTCGACGGCGTTGTCGATGAGGTTCGTCCAGACCTGGTTGAGCTCGCCGGGAATCGCCTCGATCCGCGGCATGTCGTCGGCGTAGTCGCGGACGACCGTGATGCCGTCGTGGAGCTTCTCGCCGAGGACGACAAGGGTGCTGTCGATCCCTTCGCTGACATCGATGTCTTGGAGCGAGGCCCGATCGAGCTGCGCGTACGACTTCACCGTGGTCACGAGATTGGACACGCGCCCGGTCGCCTCCTTGATCTCGGACAGCAGCGTCGTCGTCGACAGCGCGCTCGCCGCCCACTCCAGGCCGGTCCCGAGCGAGTCGGGATCGAGCAGTTGGCCGACCTGCTCGCACCACGCGACATCGACGCCGGCCGACGCAAGGGTTGGCCCGATCTCCCACGAACGGGGGACGTCGTGGGCCTCGAGCCAGCCGATGAGCGCGTCCTCGCGGTCCGCGACCGTCAGCGGATCGACAGCCGCCGACGACGAGTCGATCTCACGACGCAGCTCATCGAGCGCCACGAACTGTTCCGACGACACCGACCCCTCCGCGAGGTGCACGAGCGAGCCGAGCAGCGCGTCGCACGTCGCCCGCAGTTCGTCGACCGCGCGTGTCGCCGCCGACGCCGGATTGTTGAGCTCGTGGGCGAGACCCGCCGCGAGCGTGCCGAGCGCGATGAGCGCGTCACGCTGACGCGACAGCGCGTCGACCATGCGAACCGTCTGGAAGAAGCCCTGGATCAGGTGGAGGCTGAAGGGGAACCAGGTCCGGACGAGCTCCCCCAGCGCCGGGGCCGGCACGCGTAGCACGCGCCCGGGGCTCGAGGCGTGGGCCGTGGCGAGGTAGCCGACCGAATCGGTCCATGCCTGGAATCCACCGGCCCACAGACCCGGTCGGTCCATCACGGCGATGACGGCCACCTCGTGGCCCGACCTGCGCAGGAGCTCGATCTGGCCCTCGAGCAACACCCACCAGGAC
Organism: Acidimicrobiales bacterium; assembly: GCA_050744525.1. GTDB lineage: Bacteria > Actinomycetota > Acidimicrobiia > Acidimicrobiales > VFJN01 > DASQUK01. The sequence continues at coordinate 1,593 of JBOGHG010000169.1, forward strand.
TCGGACAGCTCGCCCTCCTGGAAGAGCACATCGCCCTCGCTGAAGGACTCGACCGTGCTCGCGTCGTCCAACTGTCGCAACTGCTCATCGCTGAACCCGGCGAACAGGAACAGCGACCGCAGCTCGTCGATGGCCATCAGATCGCCGCCTGGTAACGGTGGACGAGATACACGGACATGCCCCTCTCCGGTGGACGCCACCCCATCGTGGAGTCGAAGCGCACGTCGCCAGCGGCGAATGCGCCGGGGACGCCGGGTTCCGCACCACGATACCCAGGACCGGCCGTGAGCAGGGCCGCGGTCAGGGCGGCCCGAAACCGCCCTCCAGGGCAGCCACAGCGCCTGCGAGGATCAATGAGGCACCGAGCGGTCTGCTGATCTGGTCTCCCCACGCCACGTTCTTCTCGATGACCATGACGATCGCCAACGTGAGCATCCAGGGGATGCTGCCGGCGCCGACGGCGAACATGAGCAGCATCAGGCTCCAGCAGCAACCCACACAGTAGGCGCCGCTGTCGAGCCCCAACGCCAACGCGCTGAGTCGCTCCCTCCGGCCGGTCCAATGACGGAGGACGAACATCCGGGGCGAACGGCACTGGTCGAGGCAGCGGTCCTTCAGCGGTGTGAACTGGTACGCGCCGGCGAGTCCGAGCACGGCGGTGCCGACCAGCCACGGACGCTGCTCGACCCAAGCGACCCGTTCCAGGGACTCGTGCAGGCCGAGGTCGGCGACGTAGGCCGCGGCGCCGAAGGCGATCCAGACGACCAGGTAACCGGCCAGGCAGAGCGACAGCAGCAGGCCACGGTCGTCGCGGCCTTTGACCACGCCGCCGAACAGGGCCAGGACAGGATACGTCGTGGGCAGCATCATCGCCACGATCATCAGGGCCCACCCGCCGACGAAGATCGCTGCCGCCGCGGGCACACCGACGGGCAGGTCTTCGAGCGAGCTGTGGTCCAGGTAGCGGTCGACCGGCGAGAAGCTCCATGCGACGACCGACAGCCACGCCAGCACCACGAGGCCGGAGACGACGACGGCCAGGGTGCGGCCGTCGGCCCGTGCCGGAGTCCAGAACATCGAGCCGTCAGGCCGCGTGCTCGAACAGGAAGTCGCCCTGGACAGCGTTGCGGTCCGAGATGTCGAGGCTGATGCCGAGCGCCGGCGCGTCGGCGGTGTAGGACGTGGACCGTGCCACGTAGGCCGGCGAGCCGGGGATCGACGAGAACGCCGAATCGGACAGCACGGTGCGCTGGCCGGTGGCGCCCGTGAGCGCCTCGATCTCGGCGCGGACGGAGCCGGCGTCGAACCGCCCGGTCCCCTCGGTCACGTCGAAGGTGATCGGCACCCGTTGCAGGTCCACGATCTCGCCGACGAGCGCCGCGAGGTCGGCGACCGGGCCGCCGGCCTTTCCCGTGAAGACCTCGACGAGGGCCGCTTCCTGCTCCGGCGTGGCGTTCTCGTCGAGGAGCACCACCACGCGCCAGTTGCCCTGCAGGACGTTGCCGGGGATGTGGGCGACCAGGCCGAGCGTGAGGCCCGACACGTCGACGCCGCCGACTTCACCCGACGTGATCTGGTAGGCGATGACGCCCTGACATTTCCCGCCGTCCGGGTCGCGTCCCACCCAGCAGGGGCAGATCACCTCGCAGGTGCACACTTCCAGCATCTTGCCTTGCAGCCGGTAACCCATTGGCCCTCTCCTTTGCCTGTTTCCCCGAGACTCACGCGGGCTTGTGGCCGAGGAACGCATGGGCCATGACGTCGTAGGCCCGCGCGTTCCTCTCGCCCCGCGCCCCGCCGAACGTGTCCACCGCGGGCCCGACGGCCAGATCGACGAACCCCGCGTCGCGCATGGCTCGCTGCCACGCGTCCAACGACTGCCCGCCCGCGATGCAGTCGGTCCACAGGTCGATACTGCACGCCGCCGCCTCCGGCACCGCCCTGCCGACGGCGATGTCCGCGAAGGCGAGGGCGCCGCCGGCGCGAAGGACGCGGAAGATCTCGCGCATGGCGGCTCGCTTGTCGGCGACGAGGTTGAGCACCCCGTTGGACATCACGACGTCGGCCCAGCCGTCGTCGACCGGCAGCGCCTCGATGATCCCCTCGCGGAACTCCACGTTTTCGAGCCCCAGCTGGCGGGCGGACTCGCGTGACTTGTCGAGCATCTCCGGCGTCATGTCGACGCCCACGACCCGGCCGCCCGGCCCGACCAGCCTGGCGGCCACGAAGCAGTCGAACCCGGCCCCGGAGCCGAGGTCGAGCACCCGTTCGCCCGCCCTCGGCGGTCGCAGGCCGAGGGGATCGGCGACGCCGGCGAACGACTCGACCGCCCGGTCGGGCAGGCCGTTGACCAGCTCGCGGTCGTAGCCGAGCCGCGCCGCCAACGGCCGACCGGTGTGGAAGTGGAACTCGCCGGCCGGCTGGGCCGCGACCGCCCGGTACTTCTCGCGCACCGACGCCCGCAGCGCCTCGGGGTCGACGGTGAGTCGATCGGTCGGAGCCATGTCGTCTCCCTCCCTGCTGGTCAGCCAGTCGTCCATCAGCGCACGAGCCGCTGGCCTCATCGGGTCGCGGTCGCTGATCATCTCCACAGGACAGAGACGCACCGCCGCCCGAGCCATTGCCGCTTCCAGCGAGATGCAATGACAACCCGCCCGGAACGTCGGGCCCCCGGCCGGCGACCCCAGGTCAGCCGGGATTGGTCGCGACGGCGCACACGACCTCGCCCCACCAGGCGAAATCCTCCGGGTCGAGGCCATCCAGTCGGCTGCGCGCCGTGGCCAGGACCGCAGCCCGCCTCTCCTCGTCGGCGAGCTCGAGCCGGCCCGGTTCGCGCCGGTGCCCGTCGCCAGCCGCCAGAACGTGGACGGCTCCCAGCGGTGCGTGAGCCTCTCGAGCCAGACCCGCCGAGGTTCCAGCCCCGCGCGTGTGAGCAGTTCGCCGACGGCCTCGGGGCTGTCCAGGCCGGTGTCCACGCGCCGGGGAGGCAGCGGGCCCACCCCGGCGGTCGCGAATGCCGCGTCCCACACGGCAGACGCCTTGGCCGCTCCCTCTCGGGCCCAGGTCACGGTCCCGACCCGCCCCCCGGTCCGCAGCACCCGCGCCACCTCCGCAACCGCCGCCGACGGATCGCTCAGGTGGAACAGTACGAACGCGCACAGGACCGCGTCGACGGTCCAATCGCCGATCGGGAGGGCGACGGCATCGCCGTTGACGGGCGAGGCGCCCGTGCGCCGCCGGGCGGCGCGGAGCATCTCGACCGAGGCGTCCAGGGCCGCCACGCGTGCCGCGGGAGCGGCATCGAGGACCGACGACACGAGCGAACCCGGTCCGGCGCCAATGTCGAGGACCCGGGGCGAGCCCCGCAGCCCGAGTGCCGCCACGACCGACTGGGCGGGCGGGAGGATGACCGGGCTCCACAGCGAGAGGTAGGTGTCGACGCCCAGGTCGTACGCCGCGGCCACGTCCGCGCGTCGAGGACCGGCGGGTGGCGAGGACACGGCGGCAACCCTCAGCGCGCCGTCGCCGCCCGCCAGCGGCCTACGGTCACATCCCACTCGAAGCGTCCGGGGGAGGAACCATCCCACCTCGGGATGGCGCCATCCCACTCGTCGAGAGGGGCGCAGTGCCACACCAGTCCGCCGCGAGCCGTGGGCGTCGGCCGGGAAGGTCGACGCGTCCATTCGCCCACAACAGCGCAGGCCAGGGGGCAACGTCGGTCGGTGCCCAGGGGAACAGTCGCCCGAGGACACGCGTGGCCAGACCCGGCGGCACGGCCGTCGCATCGTCGTGGACGCGGAAATCGACACGCAAACGCTGCCGGCCACGGACCGCGAGCTGCGCCGCATACCACCCGAGGGCATCACAGGCATGGGTCAGGGTCGTGCGCACATCCCAGTCGAGATCACCCGCAGCCACGGACCAGTCCCGTTCCACGAGCGGCTCCAACGCTCGGCGACAGACCGCGGCGGCGTCGCGCAGATCGGAGGGCGACACGCCGGGTGTCACGGTGTCGCCTCCGTCAGGCGCCCGGCTTGCACGCCCGGACGATGACACCGACGCACACATCGTCATGCCGGTCCGGTGGGAGGAGCTCGCGCATCAGCTCCAGGCTGTCGGCGGTGAACAGCGGGTAGAGGGCGACGTCGTCGATGCCGAAGGACACCCGCTCCGACATCTCGATGTCGACCAGCCCGACGTTGGCCAGCTTGGTGGTGAAGACCTCCTCGGACAGCGCCCCGGAGATGCACCCGGCCCACGCGCTCTCGCTGGTCAGGATCTCCGGCGGCAGGTCGTCCTCGACCGTCAGGTCCGAGACGCACAGGCGGCCGTCGGGGCGCAGCACCCGGGCGATCTCGGCGAGGGCGCGGCTCTTGCGCGGCGACAGGTTGATGACGCCGTTCGAGATCACGACGTCGATCGACGCGTCGTCGAGCGGGATCGCCTCCATCTGGCCGGCCTTGAACTCGCACCACGCACCGACCCCCGCCGTGTCGGCCGCAGCCCGGGCCCGCTCGCACATCTCGGGCAACAAGTCCAGGCCGACGACGCGGCCGCTCAGGCCCACGGCCCGGGCGGCGAGCACGGTGTCGATCCCGCCGCCGCAGCCGACGTCGAGCACCTCGTCGCCGGGCGCCAAAGCCGCGTGCCGCACCGGGTTGTGCACCCCGAGGGACCACTCGACCGCTTCGCTCGGGAGCCAGGCAAGCTCGTCCTCGGAGTAGAAGTGCTCGGCCATGGCCCGCCCCGGCCCCCTTCGGGATCGCGCTGTACGCCCGGCGCACCGCCGCGAGGATCTCGCCCTGGAACATCAGGTCTCGGCTCACTGGCTCGCCTCCGCCTCGGGCACGTCGTCCAACTGGTCGACGAATCGTTCGAGCCGGTCACGCACGTCGGCCGGTAGTCCGGCAGCCCGTTGGGCGTCCAGCAGCTTGCGCAGCTCTCGCGCGAACTCGAGCTCGCCACAGCAGGTGACGCACTGGTCGAGGTGATCCTCGACGCTGCCCGCCTCAGCGGCCTCGAGCTCGCCATCCAGGAACCGCCACAGCCGTCGGACGGCCTCATTGCAGCTGATCACGCGGGTCACGCCGGCTCCGTTCCCTCGTCGCTCCGCGATGCGGAGAGCACGCCGGCGTCACGGGCGTATGCCCACAGCTCGTGCTCGAAGAGCTTGCGCCCGCGATGCAGCTGCGACAGCACGGTGCCGAGAGGCAGCTCCAGGGCGCGGGCGATCTGCTTCGTCCGTAGCCCCTCGACGTAGCGCAACACGAGCGGCACCCGGTAAAGCCGCGGCAGTCGGTCCAGGACCGCGTGCACGTCGTCATCGTTGTACGCACCGAGGAAGTCGAGATGCAGGCTGTCCGAGTACGGAAAGGGGTCCTCGACGACCAGGGTGCGGTAGAGCGAGAAGTCCTCGATGTCGTCGAACGGCACCTCCCGAGGCGACCGCGCCTGCTTGCGCAGCCGGTCGCGCCACACGTTGACCAGGATGACCCGCAACCACCCGCCGGCGGCGTTGCGGTCGCGCAGCGAGGAGAAGGACCGGTAGGCCCGCAGCAGGCATTCCTGGACCAGGTCCTCCGCGTCGTCGCGGCAGAGCCGTCGGGCCAGCGCGTAGAGCCCGGGCAGCTCCGCACGTGCGACACCCTGGAACGCCGCCCTCTCACGTGTCGCGACAGTGGCCATCACACCCATCTGCAGCCATCCTCTGCCTGCTGGGACGCTCTTCCCCGTGAAATATTGCGGTTGCCGAGCGGCTGGGCCACGTTCGCGGCGGTCATGTTCGGCATCGTCGGCGTCTGGCACACCCTGAGCGGCATCGCCGCCATCGCCGAGGACGACCAGACCGAGGCGCTACAGGAGGTGCTCTACGGCGTCGACATCACCGCCTGGGGATGGTTCTGGATCATCGTGGGTGCGCTGCAGCTCCTCACCTCGTTCCTGATCTTCGGCCGCAACCCGATCGGCCAGGTCCTCGGTGTGTTCTTCGCCGCGATCAGCGCTTCCCTGGCGGTGTTCATGATCTTCGTCGCCCCCATCTGGGCGCTGGTCGTGCTCGCCCTCGACGTGGCGGTGATCTGGGCCCTGCTCGCCAACCCCGAGGAGTGGGGCACCACCTGACCAGGTGCCTGATGAGCCGTCCGTAGCGCCGGTGGCCGCCGAGGACGTCCTCCCCTCGGCTGGCTCCGGCGCTACCGCCGCGAGTGGCTGCGCGCCGACGTGGTCGGCGGCATCAGCGCCGGGCTGGTGGTGGTGCCGCAGGCCATGGCCTACGCCACCATCGCCGACCTACCGGTGCAGGTGGGCCTGTACACCTGCATGGTTCCCATGGCCGCGTACGCCCTGGTGGGCGGGTCACGGACCCTGAGCGTCAGCACGACATCGACGATCGCCACGCTCACCGCGTCGACGCTCATCGCCGCCGGGGTCGCGGCCGAGGCGAGCAGCACGGACGCCGCCCTCACCGACCTAGCGACGCTGGTGCTGCTGGTCGGGCTGGCCCTTCTGGCCGCCCGCGCGTTCCACCTCGGCCCGCTCGTCGACAACATCTCCGAGGCGATCATCACCGGCATCAAGGTCGGTGTCGGGCTCACGGTCGCGGCCGGCCAGCTCCCCAAGGTCCTCGGGATCGCCGGCGACCCCGACGCCGACAACTTCTTCGAGGAGATGGCGGCGGCGCTGCGTCACCTGGGCGACGCCGACACTGCGACGGTGCTGCTGTCGATCGGCACCGTGGCGGTGCTGCTCGGGTTCGGAAGGCTGGCGCCACGCGTGCCTGGGCCGCTCGTCGCGGTCGCCGCCGGCATCGTCCTGGTCGCCGTGTTCGGGCTCGACGACCACGGCGTCGCTCTCATCGACGAGGTGCCGACCGGCCTCCCGGTCCCCGAGCTGCCCGCCTTCGACCACATCGACGCCCTGCTCCCCGGCGCGATCGCCATCGCGCTCATGGCGTACATGTAGACGGTGTCGGTGGCGCGGACGGTGCGGCGTCCGACGGACCCTCCCATCGACAACGACCAGGAACTGGTGGCCAACGGCACCGCCGCGGTGGCGGG
>JBOGHG010000170.1:0-8599 GCA_050744525.1 Acidimicrobiales bacterium
GGCTGCAGGAGCTGTCGGACCGACAAGGTCGGGTCAACGGCATCCAGGTTCGCGCCGACTCCGCGGATGCGGTAGCGGGGCTGGCCGAGGCGATCGAGAGGCAGCTGGTGGGCGCGGAGGTGGTCACCGCTGCAGATCTGGCCGATCGCGTGGGCGGGTCTCTCGAAGACGCCGAGAACCTGTCCTCGACGCTCGGCACCGCTCTGGCGGTCGTCGCCCTCGCGGCGGCCGTGCTGATCGCCGCCCTGTTGACCCTGTCGAGCGTCCACAAGCGGACCCGCGAGCTCGGCACCTTGAAGGCGCTTGGCTGGCGACAGCGCCTCGTCGTCCGCCAGGTCACGGGTGAGGCCCTCGTTCAGGGAGCGCTGGGTGGTCTCCTCGGGGCTGCGCTCGGCGCCGCCGGCGCCGCGATCATCGACGCGATCGGTCCCACGCTGGAGGCCTCGGTCGAGGCCCAACCCAGCAGCGGCTTCGGGACGTTCGGCCAGGGGAGCATCGCTGCCGGCAGCACCGATGTCGTTCTCGGCGCCCCGGTAGTCCCCGGGCTGCTCCTGCTCGCCATCGGCTTGGCGCTCGTCGGTGGCCTGTTCGCCGGCGCTGTCGGCGGCTTGCGGGCGGCCCGGCTTCGCCCCGCCGAGGCACTGCGGAGCACGGAGTGACCGATGACGTCGAGAGCACGGAGACACTGACGATGAGCACGACACGCGACGCGAACCCGACCTACGAGCTCGTCGATGTGACCCGGTCCCACGGGGACGGTGCTCCCGGTGTCCTGGCCCTGGACGCTCTCGACCTTTCGATCGAGCGCGGGGAGTTCGTCGCCGTGTTCGGGCCCTCGGGTTCGGGCAAGACGACGCTCCTACAGCTCCTGGGAGCCCTCGACCGACCGACAGGAGGTTCCATCCGCTTCGAGGGCCACGCGTTGGAGCGGCTCGGGGACGCGGCCCTGGCGGAGCTGCGGCTGCGGGCCATGGGCTTCGTCTTCCAGCAGTTCAACCTCATCCCGACGCTGAGCGCAGTCGAGAACGTCGAGGCCGCGCTCGCCCCACTGGCCATGTCGCGCACCCAGCGGACAGAGTCCGCGCTGGCCCACCTGAAGGCCGTTGGACTCGGGCCACGCGCCCACCACCTGCCAACCCAGCTCTCCGGCGGCGAGCAGCAGCGGGTAGCCATCGCCCGTGCCCTGGCGGGCTCCCCCCGGGTTGTCCTAGCCGACGAACCCACCGGCAACCTCGACACGGACAACGGCGAGATGGTCATGGAGCTCCTCGCACGGTTGCACACGGACCTCGAGATCACGCTGGTGCTCGTGACCCACGACGAGTGGATCGCCGACCGCGCCGACCGGGTGCTGCGCCTCGCCGACGGACGCCTCGTCAACGACGCCGCGAACGCAGTAGTCGAGGAGGCGGCACAGTGAGATCTCGGATGGTGAGCGCCGCGCCGCCGATGCTGGCGGCGCTCCTGACGATCGCGGCGTGTAGCGCCGGCGATAACGACGATGCCCCCAGCGGAGGCACCACACCACCCAACGCCGGTGCGCTGCCGCCAGAGCTCCTGGAGTGCTTTGCCGGCGAGGGCTTCGACATCGACTCACCCAACGAGATTCACGCGGCACCCCAGCAGGTGGTCGAAAAGTGCTTCAACGCTCTGCACGAGGGCGGCCGGTGACCGCTGACCTGTCACAGACCCGTCTGAACGAGGAGGACCGCGTGTCGGACCTGATCGCGGTGATCGTCCGTTTCCGCGGTGACCCCGACGACCTCGCCGGCCGCTTCGAGCGGGCCCGGCAGATGTGGATCGACGCTCAGGATGCCGACTACAGCTGGCCGCTGTTCTACGCAGCCTGCAAGCAGCGCGAGCATCCCCGGGGAGGTTCCAGGGCGCGTCAGACCGAGACCGGGCTCGTGGTCGTCACCGTGTGGGAGAGCCAGGCGGCCCATATGGCGTTCAACCATCGGATGCGGCCCCATCTCGCCGCGGTGGGGATGGGGATGCCCGACCGGTTCGACCACCGCGGGATCGACGAGCTGGGCTGGGACTGACGGCTCCGGGCCGCGCCGCCACCGCGGTCCCGGCCGTGCGGGTCACGCGCACTGACCGTCACGCCTGGCCGTTGGAGAAGCTCTGGAGGTTCCCAGCATCACCCAGGTGTCCGCCGTCTGGGAGCTCCACGGCAGCGACCCACGAGTCGAAGCCGTGCCAATCCTGTGGTCGCGCACGCTTGGCTGTCGACGGTCGAGACCCGTCGAGAACGACAACCGAGCTACACGACGACGACCTGAACAAGCTGTTCGAGGCCCAGGAAGTCATCGCCGTTCCGCGTGTAGAGCGGCAGCTCGGACGCCAGCGCCGTCGCGGCGATGAGGAGGTCCACGGCTCGCGGCCCGCGTGCTTTGCGGCCGGCCGCCGTCACGGACGCAAAGACACGGCCGTACGCGCGTGCGGCGTGCCCATCGAAGGGGAGAGGATCAAACGCCGCCTCAGCACGCTGAAGCCGGTCCTGTCGCCGACCACGCTCATCGGGATCCTGGGTCGCATGGGGTCCGGCCGCCAGCTCCGCCATGCTCAGCGCGCTGACAGCAACCGTGATGGGAAGCTCGGCGGCATCAATCCGATCGAGGTCGATGAGAACCGACGTGTCGAGCAGGCCACGCTCCGGGCGTGGCTCCTCAGGCACGAGGCATCACGTCCTGGCCTGCAGCAGCATCCAGGTCCGCTCGGAAGCGCCCGTAGTCGACGAGGGGCGCGGTCCTGAAGATCGCGACAGCCGTCTCGACCGCGACAAAGCGGTGGCGACGAAGCGGCGTCAGCTCACCAACCGGCACGCCGTTGCGGGTCACTACGAAGCTCTCCCCCTCGTCGAGCTCGCGCATGATCGCTCCGCTCTGGTTGCGTAGCTCTCGCTGGCTGATCTCACGGCTCACACCACCAGTGTAGCACGCCGTGCTACGACGATGCGGCAGGTGCAGCGTCATGGCACACGTCAATCTGGCCTCGAGTGGGCGCCTCAGCTGGCCATCAGCGGGCAGAGCGCGCTGGCCACCGACAGGGCGGTCAGGCCACGTCGCAGGCGGCAGCGGCTTGCCAACGTTCTGCCAACGGACGGGCGGTTCGTGGCGCGAGAGGACCCGGGCGAGGGTGGCGTCCGTCCATGGATGTCCCTCGCCCGGGTGCCTCTCTGTCGCACGGTGGGTGTGTTCGCCGGGTCACTTCTCGGTGGGAAGGCGGTTCCTGATCCCGAGGATGATGATCGCCGCGGCGAGGAGGTGGGTGCCGACGAGCACGATGGTGGTGGCGGTGTCGTCGGGGGCGACGATCGACGGAACGATTGACAGGGCCGTCAGGGTGAGCGTGGCGGCGAGGAACCGCCGGCGGTGGCGGACGACCGCGGCGAGGACCACACCGGCGAAGGTGGCCACGATGGTCCAGAACGCGAACGCCGTGAGGGGGATGGCCTTGCCGTCGACCTCGAGGCTGACATCGGCGGCTTGGGCCGATGCGGCGACGACGACGGTCGCGGCTGCTGCAGCCGCGCCGGCGAGCATCCCGGTCGGCAGCAGGCTCCGAAGGCGCCGGGCGGTGGTCGTGTCGGGGCTGGTTGCCGGCAGGTCCAGGGAGGTGGTGGGCAGTGACATCGTCGTTGTCCTCCTTGTGGCGGGCACCATCCGGGCCGCCTCGCTACTTCGTGCAGGGCCTGCTGGCCGGGTCCGTCAGGTAGCGACGGGCCGCCGAACGGGGTAGACCCCTGCCGTGCTGGGAGCGCGCAGGCGCCGGGTCGCGGTGTGGGCGGTCGTGGCCGGCGTCGCCGTGTTGGGGGCGCTCGCGGGGGCCCTGTTCGTCGGCGGCGACAGGCGTTGCCGGGGCGTGGAGCTGCGCGGTGGCGCCGCGGCCGACGTGGAGGTCGGGCAGCGGCCGCCGATCGGCGGCGGTGGCCTGGGGGACCTGCGGCGCGCCTTCAGCGACGACCAGGTGGCCTACTGCGACGACTTCGCCGACCCCTATGTGCTGGTCGCAGGTGGGGAGCACTTCGCGTACTCCACCAACAGCGACGGCCTGCTGGTGCCGCTGCTGAGGGTGGGCAACCTGTTCCGGGAGGGGAGGCGGCACGACGCGCTGGCGGCGCTGCCGGGCTGGGCCGCACAGAACGCCACCCGGGTGTGGGCACCCGGCGTGCTGGCCCGGGGCGAAGGGTTCGTCCTCTACTACACGGTCGGCGCCCGCGACGGGCGCCAGTGCATCTCCCTGGCCGCGGCCGAGGGCCCCGGCGGTCCCTTCGTCGATCGGTCCACGGGCCCGTTCGTCTGCCCCGAGGCCGGGGCCATCGACCCGAGCCCATTCGTCGCCGCCGACGGGCAGGCGTTCCTGCTGTGGAAGGACCAGTCCGAGGACGCCGTCGTGGCGTCGCGCGTCTCCGACGACGGGCGGGGCCTCGTGGGCGATACCCGGGTGCTGCTGCGCGCCGACCAGGCGTGGGAGGCTGGCGTGGTGGAGGGCCCGTCGATGGTGGCCGAGCGGGGCCAGTACCACCTGTTCTACTCGGCGAACGACTGGCGGACGGCGGACTACGCGGTGGGCTACGCGGTCTGCGAGGGCCCGCTGGGCCCGTGCGACAAGCCGTCGGCCGGGCCGTGGCTGGCGTCGTCGAACGGCGCCCAGGGCCCCGGTGGCCCGGAGCTGTTCCGGGACGCGGCGGGGTTGTGGATGGCGGTGCACGCCTGGGTCGGCGGCCGGGTGGGTTACCCGGACGGGGCCCGCAACCTGTTCGTCCTCCGGATGGTGTTCACCGAGGCGGGCCCGGTGGGGGCGTGACCGCCGGGTCGGAGGCAACGGCAGTCCCCAGGTATGCCTGGCGGGCGGCCCGCTCGGCGGCGTCGGGGGTCTCGTAGGTCCGGTCGCTGTGCAGTTCGAGGCTGTGGGGGGCAGGCGGTAGCACCAGGCCTGGCGCCCGTCGCCGGCCGGCAACACGGCGATCTGGTCGCGGCGGCACAGGTCCCGGCCGCAGCGGCCTCCGGCTCGGCCCCGGTCCCGCCGGCGTCGCCGGGCCGGCAAGCTCGATAGGCCGCGAGCCTGTCGGGGTCGCTCACGGACCGGAAGGTGTTGATCCAGTACGCCCTTTGGCCATGCTCCCATCCTCACGACCGCCGCTTCGTCGACCGTGAGCGACCGTCGCCATGGGACACACGATGCGGTAGAACGTCGGTCGACGGGCAAAGCACCGCCGGGTCGGCGCCCGGCAGGAGGCCATAGCCATGGGAATCATGGACAAGGTCAAGGGCCTGTTCAGCCAGCACGGCGAACAGGTCGACGCCGGCATCGAGAAGGCCGGCGACGTCATCGACGACAAGACCGGCGGCAAGGCCGCCGAGGAGGTCGACAAGGGCCAGGACGCTGCGAGGCAAGGGCTCGACAAGCTGACCGGCGACGACGACGCGCAGTAGCCGGCAGCCGGCGCGGTCCCGATCGCGCGGTCGCTGCTCGGGTGCTGCCGGAGGCTGTCGCTTACCCTGCCCCGGCTGGCCTCGGTGGTCATGGCGTAGGCCACGTGGCCTTCGTCGGGCCGCACGATCTCGATCCGTCCCACATAACCGTCAAGCAGACCGTTGGTGGCGCGCGCGTAACCCGCAAGCAGCTTGCTGAGTGCCAGGTGGCGCCGAGCACGATGCAAATCACCAGGTGGGCGGGTTCGCGGCGTTCTTACAACGCAGATGTCGGGGGTTCGACTCCCTCCGCGCCCACGGCTGGTCTCTGTCGGGCGAGGGCCTCTTGCGCGGCGGCGCGAGCGATGGCGTACTGCTGCGCTGCGGCCTGCTGGGCGGCGTATTCGCGGGCCGCCGCCTGTTGGGCGGATTGCTGGTCGGCGTGCTGCTGCGCGACCGAGCGCTCGGCGGCGAAGTCGGCCTGCGCCCTGGCGCGGCCGGCTTCCAACTGCTGGCGACGCAGCCGCCCCGTCAGCCATCGGTGCAGGCCGTCGACGAGCAGGGCGATCACGAAGTAGACGATCGCCGCGACCAGATAGGACAGGTCGAGTACCGATGAGCCACCAACGTCACGCGTCGGGAAGATGCCGCGGAACGGGCGCATGGCGTGTTCGGTGCTGCGGTACACCCACTCGACGAACGATGCCTGGGGGTTGGCGCCGGCGAGATGGAGGAAGAAGGCGGTCGTCAGCAAGACCCCCGTGACGAGCGCGAAGGCGTAGATCACCCACACCACGACGCGCGCGACCCTGAGCAGCACCAGCAACGGCGAATGCTCGTACTCCTCGGCTCGCCGCTCGTACTCCTGAACGCTCGGGTCGTTCGCGGCAGTCATCGGCGCCAGTCAAGCACACCGTTGACGATGTCCGAGTCGGTGGGGGGAACGACGGTCATGCCGCCATCGATGGTGCGCGGCGGCCACGGTTTCGACTTGTCGATTGGTCGTCTGGCGGCGAGTGTTCCGGACGTGGAGCTACCCGATCCCGACTCGTTGATCGACGAACAGATCGAGTACTACCGCGCTCGAGCGCCCGAGTATGACGACTGGTGGTTGCGCACTGGCCGATGGAGCGGCGGCGCCGAGTTCGTGCGCCGCTGGGAGGCCGGCAAGCAGTCGCTCCGGGAAGCCCTGGTGCGGTTCCAGCCCAGCGGCGACGTCCTGGAGCTGGCTGCGGGGACCGGCAACCTGACCTGTGAGCTGGCCGCGATCGCCGCGCATGTCACCGCCCTGGACGCTTCTGCGGAGGCGTTGGCCATCGCCCGCCGCAAGGTCCCCGATCCAGCCCGGGTCACCTTCGTCCATGCCGATCTCTTCTCCTGGCGCCCGCCACGCCGTTTCGATGTGGTCGCGTTCGGATTCTGGCTCTCCCATGTTCCGCCCGGACGTGTTGGCGATTTCTGGCAGCTCGTGGACGCGGCGCTCCGTCGTGGAGGCCGGGTGTTCTTCACCGACAACGCCGTCCCGGTCGAGCAGGCCGCGGCGGCATCCGGTCATGCGCCCACCATCGACGGCCGGGCTCCTCCGTGGAGCCAGACCTGGATCGACCGAGGGGTCAGTGTGCGAGAGCTCTCCGACGGCCGCAGGTACCACATCGTCAAGCGCGGCTGGAGCCCGGAACGACTGGAGGCCGAGCTCGCGGCCTTGGGCTGGCACGCGTCGGTGCGCGAGTCGGAAGGCCTGTTCGTGCACGGAACCGCAGCCAGGATCACACCTGGCTGACCGGGGCGGCGGTTCAGGTCGTCCCGTCACGGGTCCAGCACCCGGGCGCCCAGCTCGGGGAAGACCTTCGCCACCTTGGCCAGGAGGTAGGCGCCGTAGGTGCCGCCGAGCTCGTGGACGTCGGCGCCGTCCCAACGGGGCGCCGACGCCATCGGCGGCGGCGGTCGGTCGAGCGGCAGGGGGCTGACCTCGGCGTCCCACGACGGATCGAAGAAGAAGGCGAACGAAACCCGCCCGACCCGCCCCGTGTTGCGCACCCGGTGCGGGGTCGATCGGTAGACCCCGCCGGTCATGCGTTCGAGCATGTCGCCGAGGTTGCAGACGAACGACCCGGGGACCGGCGGTGCGATGGTCCAGCCCGTGGGTGCCCGCACCTCCAACCCGCCCGTCTCGTCCTGACGAAGGATCGTCAGCAGCCCGTAGTCGGTGTGCTCGGCCACACCCCACCCCCGCTCGGCCGCCGGCCGGTCCCCGCCGCCGGCCGCCGTCGCCGGCGGATAGTGGAAGATGCGGAACAGCACGGTGGGATCGGCGGTCAGATGGGTGGCGAACCAATCGTCGGCGAGCCCCAGCGCCCGGGCGACGGCTGCGGACAAGAGGTGACCCAGGTCCGTCATCGCCGCCATGTATGCGAGGACCGCCTGACCGAGGCCCGCCGGGCGCGCCGGGAAGAGGTTGGGCCCGTGTAGTGGAACGCCGGCCGCGACCCGCGGGTGACCGGGCCCCAACTCGGCGCCGAAGTAGATGCCCTCCTTGCGGTCGGGTCGCCCCGACGTCAGCTCGCCCCCGACGGGGAACCAGCCGCGCCAGGCCCACCCGCCTGCGGCCATGCCGATCCGGGCCTTCTCGTCGTCCGGAAGGCCGAAGAACTCGCGGGACAGCGCCTCGAGCCGGACCTGCACGCCCTCGTCCACGCCGTGGCCGACGACGTAGAAGAAGCCCACGTCCCGACAGGCGGCATCGACCCTGTGAGACACCTCGTCGCGTGCCGCGCCACCGTTGCGCACGCCCGAGACATCGATCACGGGAAGGCCGCCCACCGGCCCTTTCTATCCAGTCGCGCCACTCAGCGGGCGTTCAGGTGGGGCGTGCCACGATCACGCCGTCGGGGACCGTCGGCACGGTGGCACTCGGCTTCGCTGGTACCGAAAGGCGGCGACCATGTCCGTTCGCAAGCGAGCGACCCTTCCCATTCGGCTGGCGGCTGCGGCCGCCGCCTTCTCGCTGGTTGTCCTCCCGGCCTGTGGCGGCGACGACGGCTCCACGGGCACGGCCGGCGGAAGCGAGTCGAGCACGACGACGCAAGCTCCTGTGATCGATCCCGGCGACGGTGGCGACTACCGGCCGGAGATCGACCCGGACAACTTCGTGGACGTGATCGACAACCGCTACCTGCCGT
>JBOGHG010000171.1:0-8563 GCA_050744525.1 Acidimicrobiales bacterium
GATCGGCGACGACGTGCGCCACAAGACCTTCGGCGAGGGCGTGATCATCGACATGCGCGGCAGCGCCGACAAGACCGAAGCCCGGGTGAGGTTCCGTGACGTGGGTGAGAAGACCCTGCTCCTGTCGTGGGCCCCGCTGGAGAAGCTGTAACGCGATCGCGGCACGGGGAACCTCGCACCCCGCCAGAACGTCAGGTAAACACAACGACCTCTCGTTAACGCTTCGCTGGGGGAGCGCCCCTGGAAGGGCAGCCACCGCCAGCCGTCAGCCCCGCTCAGGAGCACCCGTGTCCCCGTCCCCCCGCCCGCCATCCGGCAAGCGCCGCCGTTACGTCGCCATCGGCGCGGGCGCGGTCGTCCTGGTCGCGGCCGCGGGGCTGGGCGTCGGCGGGGCGCTGTCGGGCTCGGGCGGCGACACCGAGACGAGCGACCGGCGGCCGACGACGACGGAACCACCGACGCCGGCCACGACCGACGCCCCCACCACGACGGCACCGCCCACGACCACGACCGCGCCGCCGACGACCATCACGGTGCCCCCCACCACCACGACGACGGCCCCGCCCGATCCCGCCGCCGACGGCACCCTCGAGCTCGGCGAGGGTGGGCCGGCGGTGCTGGCCCTGCAGCAGCGCCTCGTCGACCTCGGCTACTGGCTCGGGTCGGCCGACGACAACTACGGGCAGCTCACCCGCCAGGCGGTCATGGCGTTCCAGAAGGCCGAGGGGCTCGGCCGCGACGGCGTCGCCGGCCCCATCACGCAAGAACGCCTGCCCGGTGCCCGGCGCCAGGCGTCCCGAGCCGGCGGCACCGGGCTGGAGATCGACCTCGAGCGTCAGATCCTCATGATCGTGCGGGGCGGCCAGGTCCAATGGGTGCTCAACACGTCGACCGGAAACAACGAAACCTACACCAGCTCCACGGGCGGGTCCGCCGTCGCCGCCACGCCGCCCGGCAGCTTCGAGATCAGGCGCGAGATCGACGGCGTGCGCGAGGCCCCCCTCGGCACGCTCTACCGGCCGAAGTACTTCAACGGCGGCATCGCCATCCACGGGTCGGGCAGCATCCCGGCCCGCCCGGCGTCGCACGGTTGCGCGCGGCTCACGAGCTCCGCCATGGACATGCTGTGGTCCAGCGGCGTCGCCGCCATCGGCACGCCGGTCACCGTGTACTGACCAGCCCCGAGCGCGGCCGTGACCAACGCCACGGTCGGGGGCGTTGATCGCGTCCTTGTATTGAGCATACGCTCAAAGCGTTCGCTCAGATCGGGCGCAACCGGGACCAGGGAGAGGTCGATGGACCGTGCCCCGTCCGCCACGGTGTCGGTGCTCGAACGCCGGCTCGACGTCGACCAGCTCGCCCGCACCTTCGGCATCGCCGACCTGGCCGACCGGCTGGCGGCCGTCGACGAGAGGATCACCTCGACGCTCGGCGAGCAGGGCGCCCTGCTGGGGCCGGCGAGCGTCCGCGTCGCAGAAGCCGGCGGCAAGCGGCTCCGCCCGCTGTTCACCATCGCCTGCGCCGCGCTCGGCAAGGTCTTCGACGAACGGGTCGTGGCGGCGGCGGCCGCCGCCGAGCTGGTGCAGATCGGCTCGCTGGTCCACGACGACATCCTGGACGTCGCCGCCACCCGCCGGGGCCGTCCCACCATCAACGCCCGCGAGGGCCCCGACCACGCCCTGCTGGCCGGCGACTACATCCTCGCCCGGGCGGCGCAGCAGGCGGCCTCGGTGAGCCAGGAGGCGGCGGCGCTGGTGGCGGCGGCCCTGACCGAGCTGTGCGAGGGGCAGGTCCTCGAGCTGCGCGACGCCTTCGACGCCGATCGCACCCTCGACGCCCACCTGGTCTCGATCCGCGGCAAGACGGCGGCGCTGTTCGCATGCGCGTGCCGGCTCGGTGCCCACACCGCCGGACTGCCGGCCCACCACACGACCGCCGTCGCCCGGTTCGGGTCCGCCTTCGGGATGAGCTTCCAGGTGCTCGACGACGTCCTCGACCTGATCGGCGACGCCGAGCGGCTCGGCAAGCCGACGGGAACCGACATCGCCGCCGGCGTGTACACGCTGCCGGTCATCACGGCGCTGCGGGGCCCGCGGGGCGCCGAGCTCCGCGGCCTGCTCCCCGCCCCGCCGGGTGACCATGCCGGGGCCGACGCCACCGCCGACGTCGCCGCGGCGCTGGAGGTCGTGCGCGGGTCGGGCAGCATCGCGGCGGCGCTGGCCACGATGGACCGCTACGCCGACGAGGCGCGCAGGGCCGTGGCGCACCTCAACCAGGCGACCGTGGGCGAGGGCCTGTGGGCCTTCCCGCGCACCTACAGCACCTGGGCGCTGGAGACGCTCATGGACCGGCGCTACCTCGAGGTACCGCTCACCGCGGATGCCCGGGCCTGACAGGATCCCGCTGGTGTCACGACGAACGGCGCCGAGGCCCCAGGCCGACGAGACCCGCTCCCGCATCGTCGACGCCGCGTTGCAGGCGTTGCGCTCCGACGGCATCGCCGGAGTGAGCGCCCGCGCCATCGCTCGCCACGGTGGGTTCAACCAGGCGCTGATCTTCTACCACTTCGGTTCGGTGGAGGGACTGCTCGTGGCCGTGGCCCGCCGCGAGAGCGAGCGCCGTTCGGCGTTGTACGCCCCGGCGCTCCGCGACGTGGCCTCCCTCCCCGAGCTGGTGGCCGTGGCCCGCCGCCTCCACGACGAGGAGTTCGCCGCCGGCTCCGTGGCGGCGCTGACGCAGATGCTGGCGGGCGCGGTCGGGTCGGAGGAGCTGGCCCATGGCATCTGGGACGCCCTGGAGCCGTGGACGACCCTGGTCCGGGAGACGATCGGCCGCCTGCTCGCCGACACGCCCTACGGCGAGGTGCTGCCAGCGGACGATCTGACCGCAGCCGTGACCGCCCTGTTCCTCGGCATCGAGCTGCTCACCGGCCTCGACCCCGACGGCCGGGACGGCACGCTGTTCCCCACGATGGAAGCGGTGGCCGCCCTCGTCGACGCCCTCCTGCGGTCGCCCGCCCCCGCGGCCACCGACGCCTGACCGTCGGCGGGGGGCTCAGACGACCCGCCGGTCGCGGCGTCAACCGGCGGGAGGCGACACGAACTCGAAGTGGCCGGCGTCGGGGACCAGCCAGCTGTCGCCCGACACGAAGCCCCAGCGGCGGAAGATGTCGACCAGGCGGGGGTCCTGCACCGACTCCAGCCCGGTCCGGTTGCTGTCGAACCCCATGTCGAAGGCGACGCCCCAGGCGTGGCGCGACACGCTGTCGCTGCCGGCGACGAAGCGGGGATTGAAGCACCCGTCGTACCCCGCCTGTTCGACGAGCCCCGCCAACCCCACGTTCTCGATCTCCGTCAGCGCACCCGCCAGCGCATCGACGATCCCCCCGTGACAGCGCACGGTGCCGAGGATCGGTACCTGCCGGGTGACGATGTTCTCCGCCTGCCATCCGGGATCCTGCTCGAACCCGCCCCCGGCACCGGCCCGGTAGCTGAACTCGCCGAAGCGGGCCTTGATCCGCGCCTGCGGCAGCACGGCGTCGGCGTGGCGCAGGTAGGGGGTCTCGCCGGGTCCCCGGAAACGCACGACGGTGCCGGGGGCGAGCGCCGCCCGCAGGTGATCCTCGAGGGCCGGGCGGTCGCCGCGGTAGGCCATCAGCAGGTAGCGGGGCGTGGTGAGGCCGAGCCGCTCGCCCGTGGGGATGTCGACGGCCAGCTCGGCCCCGCCGATGCTGGCGTCCTCGACGATCGCCGAGACCACCACGGACTGGTTGCCGGCCAGCTCGATGACACCACCAATGGCGAGGCGGCGGAGCTCTGCCGACGTGCGGCCGAGCACGGCTTCGCCCGGGCGCAGGCCGGCGATCGCGGCCCGGTCGGCGATCGGAACGAAGTCGGCGTGGCGTGCCGGATCGACCGCAGCGGCGTCGAGGGGGATCGCCCAACCGGGGGAGAGGGCGTCGACCGGGGTCCCCTCCATGTCACGGGAGCCCACGAGGTCGAGGCGGCCGGCCCGGACGAGCGAGGTGGCGCTGACGTTGGGAAGGGCGGCCGCCCCGGGCTCGAGGCCGGGATCGAGCCCGCGGCCGGCGCCGCCGCGGCTCCATGCCAACAGCACCGACGGGACCGACACGCGCGGAGCGTCGGTCGTGGCCGGCGACGGCGGTGGCCGGGTCGAGGGCGTCGTCGCGGCTGTCGCGTCCCGTTCCGCAGAGGCTCGGCGGGGCGAGGCGGGGTCGTCGGGCGGGGGATCGGCATCCTGGATCGCCAGCAGCGCACCGCCGCCCAACAGGCCGCCGGCCAACGCCGCCCCGAAGATCACCGCCAGGCGCTTCACGTGGATGCCGGCTCCAGCGCAGCGGCGATGGCGAGCAGCTCCCCGAGGGTCAAGGTGGGGCTGGACAGGCCGTGGGTCGTCCCGCCCTCCACCCACTCGAGCTGGCCGCGCTCGGGGCTGTAGCGACCCGCGGCACCCCGCACCTCGACCCCCACGGCGTCGCCGTCGGCCGGCGGCGTGAGCTGGTCGGCGTCGCTCTGGACGAGGGCGAAGCCGAGGTCGCCGGCGCCGGGGTACACCTGGGTGACGGTGCCCTCGGCGATCCGCACCGCCGGTCGGCCGAAGCCGTCGAGCTCCTGCGCCACCAGCAGACCGGGGAGGACGCCGGCCGCATCGGCCAGCGTCGCGGTGGCGGACTCGTCCCACGACCGCGGTACCGGCAGCCCCAGGACGCCCAGGCCAGCGGCGGCGGTGCGCAGCTCGCCGCCCGCCACGCTGCCGCTGACGACGACATCGAGGCCGTCGGTGTGGAGCGCGATCTTCCGGCCGTCGTCGCTGGCGTAGGCGACGCCCCCGTCGCCCAGGTCGATCGTCCGCACGCTGGCCCCCAGCCCGCCGAACAACCGGTCGCCCGACCAGTTCCGCGTCGATCGCACGGTCAGCCAGGCGCGGCCGTCGGTCCACGAGTCGACGGCGATCGTGGGGCCGCCGGTCGCGGTGATCGTGCCCGATCGATGGGACCGGAAGCCGTCCGGCAGCCGCTCGGGTGCGGGGCCGCCCGCGGCCTCCACCGGTCGGAATCCTGCGTCGACGGTCTCGTCCGGGGCCGGCCGCTCCGGGGTGGCGAACGCGTCGTCGGCCACCGGCTCGTTGATCGCCACCGACGTGACCGCGAAGTCCAGGACGACATCGCCGGGCCGCTCGCTCGTTCCCTGGCCACTCGCCCACCGCGCCCGATCGCCGTCCTCACCGGCCCGCACCGTCACCGCCAGCGGCACGAGGTGGTCGTCGTCGAGCCAGAGCTCCACCGGATCGGTGGGGTGCACCGCCCGCAGGCCGGCCACGGACAGGCCGTCGAGGAACGAGGCGATCTGCGCCGCCGTCACGGCGACGCCAACCGCACGCCGACCCGCGATCGTCCTGGTGCCGAGCGCAGTGGGCGTCGACGCGGCCGGGCTGAAGCTGTCGACCGGATTGATCAGTTCGAGTGGAACGGGCGAGCTCTCCGAGAAGGGCTCGCGGCCCGTGACCGAGCGGACCCAGCGCCGGGCCCCGTCGGGGCAAGTCGCCTGGTCGGGGGCGGGGGAGCACGCCCGCACCGTCGACTGCCACCACCGTTGCCCGTCCACCACGAGCTGGGCGTCGGCGTCGGGCGATCCCGGCTCCCGCAGGGTGAGGGCGAGAGACTCCGGCGCCCCGTAGACCAGCCGCCCTTGGAGCCGGCGCTCGCCACCCTCCCCGGGGAGGCCCCCCGCGACGAGCCGGAAGCTGGCGTCGAGGGAGTCGATGCCGGTCTGCGCCGCCAGGACCCGGTCCGGCAGGTCGGCGGCCGCCGGTGACCGGGGTTCCGACCCCAGGCCCACGAACGCCGCCCCTGCGGCCATGCCGGCGATGGCCGCCAGCGCGGCCGCCAGCAGCAGGGGCCGCCGGGGCCGGGGCGGGGACACCCGGCCGCCTCGACGACCGCCGGTCGCATGGCGTCCCGACGGCTTCGAGGTTCCCACGTGGGCCAGGACCGCGGGTGCCACGTCGGGAACGGCATCGACGGCCTCGAACCGGAGCTCGGCCCGGAGCCGCTCGGCGTGGCGCTCGAACCCGGAGCAGGCGGGGCAGCTGCCGACGTGCTCATCCACCTCGCGCACGTCGACGGCGCCGCCGGGCAGCTCGCCGTCGAGGCGGACCGATATCGCCGCCTGGGCGTCGTCACACCTCACCGGACGCCCTCTCCTCGTCGGCCGTCGACCAGCGGTGCAGGCGCGACCGGGCGCTGAACATCCGGCTCTTGACGGTGCCCTCGGGAACGCCGAGCACCCGGGCCACCTCGTGATAGCGGAGGCCCAACACCTCGACCAGCACCACTGCCTCCCGCAGGTCGACCGGCAGGCTGGCCAGGGCCGCCTCGATCTCGGCTCGGGCCTCCGGTGGGGCGGTCGACGGCCCCGGCGGCGGCAGCACGGACGCCAGCCGCTTGCGCCGCCCGCGTGACCGCAGCTCGTCGATGCCGGCGTTGCGCGCCACCTGGAACACCCAGGTCGAGAACTTGGCCTCGAACGTGAACGTCGGCAGGCGGCGGAACACCCGGAGGAACGTCTCCTGGGCCACGTCCTCGGCCACGGTCGCGTCCCCCAGGAGCCGGCGCAGGAACCGCCACACATGCTGCTGGTAGGCGCGCACGAGCTGTTCGAACGCCGCCATGTCGCCTGCTGCCGCGGCTCGGATGAGCGCCGGCTCCGGTTCCTCCACGCGCTGCCCCCCTGTCACCGGGCGTGCCCATGCTGATGGGCGGCCGGCTGCCTGTCCATCGCGGGGACCCGCCGCCGCTCACAGCTTGACGTGCACCGGCCGGGGGTCGTCGTCGGACGCCGGGGGGCCGTGCTGGCCGTTGACCTGACGCACGACCTTGCGGGGCTCGCGGGGGCGCCAACGCCAGGCCAGGCACCACACGATCAGGACAGCCCCGAATCCCATGATCCAGGCGACGACCTCGCTCGATACGCCGCCGGCGGGATCGGCACCGGCCCTCCCTGCCGGCGATGTGCCCGTGTCGCCGACCGGCTCGCGCACCGGCGGTCGGGAAGTGGTGGCCACCGCCGGTTCGGGCTCCGGCGGAGGCGGCGGGACCGTCGTGGGCGCCGGCCGGTAGCCGGCGCGGACCTCGGCGGCGGTGACGCTCCAGTCGTCGAGATCGTCGCAGCCTCCCCGGCACACCGGATCGGCCAGCAGGGCGCTGTCGTCGAGATACCGGACCAGTGGCTCGTCCAGCGGCCAGTCCCGCACGAGCGGCTCGGGCGGGTCGATCCCCACGTACACCGTCGACTCCAGGAGCTCGCCGAGCCCGATGGTGCAGGGGTGGTTGCAGACCACGACCTCGTAGGGACCGGCCGCGAGGTCTCCCGGCAGGGTGAAGGTCACGCCCGCACGCAGGGCTTCGACCGGGTGGCCGGGCCGCTCTTCGATCAGCAGCTCCCCGACCCGGACATCGGTCCCGTGGACGTCGGGGCAGCCGGCCGGAGGTTGCTCGGCCAGGACGGGGTCAACCCGCAGATAGGCGTAGAACGGCCCCCGGCCACGCCATTCGGGGTCGAGCTCACCGGGGCAGTACGCGTATCCGGCAACGTGCCCCACCAGCGTGACCTGCTGGCCGGGTTCGTAGCGGTCCCGGTCGGGGTACAGCCAGTCGCCACCGCCGGCGCCCGCCGGCGCGGCGGCCACCAACGTCAGTGCCGACAGCGCCGCCGCGGCCACCGAGGCGCCGATCCCGGCTCGAACCCATCTCTCCCCCACGTGCGCCATGGCCAGCCTCCTCGTCGCCACCGGATCAGACGAACGAGAGGCGCGTTTGGTTCGCCCGGCGCCGGGCGTGTGCAACGCGCTGCACGGCACGGCGAGACCCAGGTCCGCGGCGTCACCGGCGGGCGGGTCGGTCAGCGATCAGGCCGCGTCGTCGAACCGGCCGGGCCCGTTGTGTGACCGTGGCGCCGGTGGCAAGTCGTGGGCGGCCCGCCGGTTGGTTGGTTGTCGGGGTGGGAATGACGGCGGTCGAGCGCCTGCGCGTGCGCTCAGGTCGAAGCCTCCGGCTCCCAGAGTTGCACCCTGTTGCCTTCGGGGTCGATCAGCCAGGCGAAGCGGCCAGCCCCTCGTTCGATCTCGATGTCGCCGTCTACCACAGCTCCTGCAGCCTCGAGTTGAGCGACCATTGCGTCAAGGTTGCTGACCCTGAAGTTCACCATGACCGCCTGCTCGGGTCCCGAGAAGTAGTACGTCGCATCGCCATCGACCGGCGAGAAGATTGTGGGGCCATCCTGCTGGTGCCACACCGTGGGACCGTCCGCCGAGTCGATGCCAAGGTGGTCCCGATACCAGTGAGCCAGCGACACCGGGTCCTTGGCACGGAAGAATATGCCGCCGATTCCGGTCACTCGCTCCATCGTCTTCCGGAGCCCCCTCTCGCTGCCGGCTCCTCGGTTCGCTTGTTCCGCCCGACTCCACATGCTCGCGCGTCTCGCAGTGAGCTCGAGCGCGCGGGGACCTGCCCCCGAACACGGCGACCTGGAGACGGGTGCGCTAG
>JBOGHG010000172.1:0-8482 GCA_050744525.1 Acidimicrobiales bacterium
TGGGCGCCGACCTCGTCGAGCAGGTTCTTCATGAGGTCGTGCGTCATCGGGCGGGGCGTTTCGATGTTCTGCATGGTGAGGGCGATCGCCTGCGCCTCGGGCACGCCGATGAAGATCGGCAGGACTCGACGCTGCCCCGCCACCTCGCGCAGGATGACCACCGGCGTACGGGTTGGACGCTCTGGCGCCTCGACGCTCACGAGTTCCATCTCGACGGTCATCGACCGCCACCCTACTCCTCGGCCGGCGGAATTCGGCGTCCCTCGGGATCGCTCAGGCGGGTCCCGCCACGCCCCGCAGCTCGCGCGACAACAGCACTCCCCGCATCTGCTGACCGAGCCGCATCAGCTCCGCGATCGTCTCCCGGGCGCGCTGGCGGGCCTCCGGATTCCGCTGCTTGAGCAGCGGCAGGACGATCTGCTCGAACAGCCCCGCCTCCCGGTCCACCGCCACCTTGTAGCTGCGCATGTGGCGCGCCTCGATGCCGTGCTGGAGGAACCCCGCCGCCGTCTGCGCGATGACCAGAGCATCCGCGTCGTAGTACGCCGAGTCCCCCACGGCGAAGCTCTCGATCAGCCCGTAGCGCTCCAGGTCACGGAGGTCTCGCATGGCCAACCCGCTGTGCTGCGCCAACTCCTCGGCGGTCAGGCTCACCGAGCCGGCCGCGGCCGATGCCGGGGCGCCCGTCCGGGAGCCGCGGTGGGCCGCTGCCGCCGGCTCGGCCGCGGTGGCGGGCGTGGGCTTGTTGTCCGCCGGGGTTGCGACCGGTCGTTGGGCCCGGGCCAGGAGCGGTGAGTCGGGGGCAGGGTCTGCGGGGGCGATCGGCGCCGCCGCGGGCGCCGCGAGCGGGACGGAATCGTCGGCGGGTCCGGCGACGTCGGGGCGTTCGTCCAGCGCCACGACGGTGGCCACCGACCGGTCCGGACGCGATTCGTTCGCGCCGTGCGCCGCAGCGACCGTCATACCGTTGTTCGCCGACCTCGACGCCGCCGCAGCGTCCCTCGGGGGCACGGCGTCGTCGAGCCGGTCCTTGATCACCTTGAGGGGTAGGTAGTGGTCCTTCTGCTGGCGCAGGATCCAGCGCAACCGGTCGATGTCGGCCTCGTAGAACTTGCGGTAGCCCGAAGGGGTGCGCTCCGGGTCGAGCAACCCCTGGCTCTCCAGGAATCGGATCTTCGAGATGGTGACGTCGGGGAACTCCCCCTGCAGCAGCGAGAGGACCTCGCCGATGGACAGGTGGGAGCGGTCGGACGGAGCACGAGTCACGGTGCATCTCCCCTACCGGTGAGGAACACGAGTTTGAACGTCCCGATCTGCAGCTCGTCGCCGTCGGCCAGCGGCGCAGACTCGACGCGCTCGCGGTTCAGGTAGGTCCCGTTGAGCGATCCGACGTCACGCACGACGTAACGTCCGCCTTCTCGCACGATCTCGGCGTGGCGTCGCGACACCGTGATGTCGTCGAGGAAGATGTCGCTCTCGGGGTGGCGCCCCGCCCGCACGAGATCGGAATCGAGTGCGAAGCGTGAGCCGACGTTGGGGCCCCGCTTGACCACCAGGAGACCGACACCGGCCGGCAACTCGCCGAACTCGACCGCCATGTCGTCGTAGCCCTCGGCGGCCTCGGGCACGAAGGTCACCGTCGTCGGGTCCTCGCGGAGTGTTGCCAGGGGCGCACCGCACGAGGAGCAGAAGTTGGATCCCACCGGGTTGCGGTGGCCGCATTGGTTGCAGAAGACGTCGTCGGCCACGACCTCACCCCTCGATCAACGCGCGATAACCCTCGGCGTCGAGCAGCTCGTCGAGCTGCGTGGGATCGGTGGGCTCGATGATGCAGATCCATCCCTCGCCGTAGGGATCGTCGTTGAGCCTCTCGGGGCTGTCGGCCAGCTCGGCGTTGACCTCGGCGATCCTGCCGGAGACGGGGGCGTAGATCTCGGACACGGACTTGGTCGACTCGACCTCGCTGAAGCTGGCGCCGCGCTCGACCTTGGCACCCACCTCGGGCACCTCCACGAACACGACATCGCCGAGCGCATCCTGGGCGTAGTCGGTGATGCCGACGCGCACCCGCCCCTCCTCGACACGGGCCCACTCGTGGTCGGTCGAGTAGCGGAGGCCGGAAGGGATGTCCATGGGCGCCCACGCTAGCCAACCTCGTCAACCCTCGACGGAGGGTTGAGAGTTGCCCGTTACCGCCCTGGTCAGCGCAGTAGCTGGCGGATCCGGCGCGCGTACTCCTGGGCCAGGCGGCGGGCCGCGGCGTCCGTCTCCCCCTCGGCCCAGACGTGTGTGACCGGTTCCTCGGGGTCGGGCAGCGCCAGCGCCCATCCCCCCTCGTGGTGGACCTTGACGCCGTCGACCAGGTCGACCTCGCGGTCCTTCGACAGCTCCACCAGCGAGCGCATGACGGTCCCCTTCTGCTCCCAGGGCGTCACCACCGTCTCGTGCACGATGTGCACCGCCGGCAGGCCGCTCACCACCTTCGACAGCGGAACGTCGTCGAGCGCCAACAGCTCCAGCATCTTCACCATGGCCGCGGCACCGTCGAAGGCCGGCAGGAAGTCGGGCAGGATGAAGCCGCCGTCGGTGCTGGCGGCGAAGCCCACACCCGGCCGCGACGCCACCTCCATGAGGGCAGCGTTGGACAGCTTGGTCCGCTGCACCTGGATCCTCCGGTCGGCGGCCAGGCGGTCGGCGTGGCTGGTGGCCGAGAGCGGCAGCGCGATGCGCCGCTCGCCCAGGTGGCCCGCCACCAGGGTCACGTAGGCCAGGAGTGCCTCGTCGTCGGACAGCACGTGACCCGTGTCGTCGACCAGGGAGAGGTGCTCGCCGTCCGGGTCGAGCACGGCCCCCAGCGCCGCGCCCGAGGCACGCACGAGCCGAGCCACGGAGGCGGCGTGCTCGTGGCGGTCCCAGCCGATGATCCCCCGGGTGGAGGCGAACGGGTTGACCGCCAGCACGTCGGCCTCGAGCTTGGACAGGATGTTGGGCATCACGAACGACGTCGAGCCGTACGAGTAGTCGACCACGACCTTGAACCCGGACCCGGCGATGCGCTCGATGTCGACCTCGGCCTCGAGCGCCGTGCTGTACTGCTCGAGGTGGCGGGGCGGGAACTCGATGTCGCCGATCTCGCCCGGGAACACGCGGCGAAAGTCCTCGCGCAGGAACAGGCGCTCGATCCGCCGCTGCGCCGTCTCGACGATGTCTGCGCCCTTGGTGTCGAAGAAGCGGATCACCACCGACTGGGGATCGTCCTCCACCAGGCGGATCGTGAGGCCGGCGTCGGACTCGGGGCGGGACACCGCGAACCGCGTCACCGGCACCGACGCCACCTCGAGGTCCCGGACGTTGCCGCCGGCGGCGTTGACGCCGGCCATCATGGCGCGCTTGAGCATGCGGGCCGAGCGGCTGGAGTCGCGGGACGTGACGACGGTGGCGTCCTTCTTGAGCGTGGTGGCGAACGCCATGGCCACCCGGGTGGCGAGCTCGGGGGTGATGTCGACGTTGGCCAGCCCGGCGACGCCGAGGCTCCCGAACAGGCTGCGGGAGCCTCGCGACTCCCACACGATCGAGGAGTTGATGACGGCACCGCCCTCGACTGTCTTGAACGGGTAGACCTTGACGCCGGAGCCCAGGACCGCCTGCTCGCCGATGAAGCACTCGTCACCCAGCACCACGCCTTCCTCGCCCCGCACGCCGTTGCGCAGGTCGCAGGCCCGGCCCACGGTCGTGCCCCGCAGTCGGACCCCCTCACCGATGTAGGTGTTGTCGTGGATCACGGCCCGCTGGAGATCGGCTCCGGCCCGCACCCGCACGTTGGTGCCGAGCACGGTGTACTCACCCACGCGGGCGTTGCCCTCGAGCCGGCAGTAGTCCCCGATAATGGCCGGGCCCAGGATGCTGGCGTCGGGGTGGATGTCGGCCCCCTCCCCCACGTACACCCCGTCGGAGATCTCGAACCCCGGGATCTCGAGGTCGACCTTGCCGTCGAGCACGTCCTTGTGGGCGCGGACGTAGGCCTCGGGCGTGCCCACGTCCTCCCAGTAGCCCTCGAGGACCGCGCCGTACAGCGGCTTTTCGGCCTCGAGAAGAGCGGGGAACACCTCGGAGGAGAAGTCCACCTGCCGGCCATCGGGGATCCAGTCGAAGACCTCGGGCTCCAACACGAAGATGCCGGTGTTGATGGTGTCGCTGAACACCTGGCCCCAGGTGGGCTTCTCGAGGAAGCGCTCGATGGATCCGTCGTCGCGGGTGATGACGATCCCGAACTCGAGGGGGTCGTCGACGGGGCTCAGGCCGATCGTGACCAAGGCCTCCCGCTCCTCGTGGAAGCGCACGATGGCCCCGAGATCGATGTCGGTGAGCACGTCGCCGGAGATGACGAGGAAGCGGTCGTCGAGCTCGTCGCGTGCGTTGCGAACCGATCCGGCGGTGCCGAGGGGCGTCTCCTCGGTGGCGTAGACCATGCGCACGCCGAGCTCGGAGCCGTCGCCGAAGTAGTTGCGTATGTGGTTGCCCATGAACGCGACGGTCACGACGATCTCCTCGAAGCCGTGCCGGTGCAGCAGCCGCACGATGTGCTCCATCATCGGGGCGTTGGCGATGGGCATCATCGGCTTGGGCGCGTTGGACGTGAGCGGGCGCAAGCGCGTCCCCTCGCCGCCGGCCATGATCACGGCCTTCATGTACTTGACGGTACCGCCCGACCCTCACTGAGCGCGCGCCGGGCGATCGGCACGTACAGCGCGGCCGCGTAGAGGCTGAGCGCGAGGCCGGGGATCCCGGCCACCCAGGCCAGCACGCCCGCGGCGTCCGCCCACGACAGGTCCGACTGGCTGGCGAGGAACAAGGGGAAGGCGATCATCAGCCCGAACGTTCCCGCCTTGCCGAACCAGGTCACGTCGATGCGCCGGGCCCCGAGCGCCGCAAGGATGATCGTGGCCCCGCCCACCAGCGTCTCCCGCACGAGCACGATCACGGCGAACCAGGTGGGCACCGAGCCGTCGATCAGGATCCCGCCGGCGCCGACGAAGAAGAGCAGGCGATCGGCTACGGGATCGAGGATCTTGCCGAGCTCGGACACCTGGCCCAGGTGCCGTGCCAGGTATCCGTCCATCCAGTCAGTGATCCCCAGCACGGCGAGGAGCGCGGCGGCGGCGACGCGGTCCTCCCTACCGAACAGGAGCCACAGGAACACCGGGAGGCACGCCAGCCGGGCGAGCGTGATCAGGTTGGGCAGGGTGAGCACGCCGCGGGCAAGGCCGCGCTTCGTCGCATCGTCGGTCGTGCCCTCCATTCGGCCGGAAGCCTAGAAGCGCCCGCCGCGCCCTACTGTCCGGCCCGACCCCGACCGCCACCCCTGATGGCGTCGGTCTCCGACCGACCCGTACTCTCTTCGAGTGGCGACCGTGTTCAGCAAGATCATCGAGGGGGAGATCCCGGGTCGGTTCGTGTGGCGCGACGACCGGGCGGTCGTGTTCCTCACCATCGCCCCCATCACGCCTGGGCACCTGCTGGTCGTGCCGATCGAGGAGGTCGATCACTGGATCGACCTCGACCCCGACCTGGCGGCGCACCTGATGCGGGTAGCCAGGGAGGTCGGCCGGGCGCAGGTGCAGGTGTTCGAACCCCGGCGGATCGGCGTGATCATCGCCGGGCTCGAGGTGCCGCACTGCCACCTGCACCTGGTGCCGATCAACGTCGAGGCCGAGCTGTCGTTCAGCCGTGCCGACCACGCTCCCGATCCCACCGCGCTGGACGACGCCGCCGAGCGCCTGCGGGACGCCCTGCGCGAGCTGGGCCACGGAGACCGCGTGGACGCGGCCGTCACCCCGACCCGCTGATCCAGACGCCGTCAGTTCAGCTTGGCGCGCATGGCGGTGGCGGCGATGCGGTCGCGGACGCCGCCCAGGCCCTCCTCGGCGATGGCCTCGAGCTCCTGTGCAGCGGAGTCGAACCGGCCGTTGGCCGCGAGCATGGCCGCCAGTTGGCGCCGGTCGGTCACCGTGGTCCCGGGCACCAGCACCCGCAGGCACTGCGACCAGAGCGCCCCGGATCGATCGCCGCGGCCGACGAACGACCGCTGCAGGTTGGTGAGCATGCGGGCCATGACCGCCCGGGGCCCGACGGGTTCGAGGAATCGGGGCTCGAACCGGGCCTTGCTGCCGTGGAGCTTGGCGAACAGCGTCTCGCACCCGGCCCGGTCCAGCTGTACCCGGTGGAACGGGTCCACGAACACGTCGTCGTCCTTGGCGTCTCGGACGAGGAAGTGGCCCGGCATGCCGACGCCCTGGAGAGGGATGTCGAGGCGCCGGCCGACCTCCAGCACCACGATGGACAACGAGATGGGGATCCCGAGGCGCCGCTCGAGCACCACGTCCAGCAGCGAGTTGCGCGGATTGCTGTAGTCGTCGGTGTCACCCCGGAAGCCCAGGGTCCCGCACAGGTGCGCCGTGAGGGCGTCGACGTCGGGGCCCGGACAGGTGGCGGCCAGCTCGTCGAGTCGCTGGAGCTGGGCATCGACGTCGAGGTCGCGCCGGGCATGGGCGGCGATCAACAGGGCCCCCAGGTCGAGCTGGCATCGCTCCTCCGGGCCGCGCACCAGCTCGGCGAACCGGTCGGTGATGTCCACTTCGAATCAGGCTACCGGCGCCTGTGCCGAGTCCCGCCCCGAGCTGTGTCCGGGGTCACGAGGCAGCTACCGTGCCGGGCCATGTTTCCCGGCGCCTTTGCAGACGCGACCCCCGACAAGCCCGCCGTCGTCATGGCCGGCACGGGTCGCGTGATCACCTATCGCGAGCTCGACGCCGAGGCCAACCGGGTGTCGCACCTGTTCCGCTCCCTGGGCCTCGGGCCCGGCGACCACGTGGCGTTCTGCCTCGAGAACCATCCGAGGTTCCACGCGTTGGCCTGGGGTGCGCACTACGCGGGCCTCTACTACACGGCGATGAGCTCGCGGCTGACCACCGACGAGATGGCCTACATCATCGGCGACTGCGGCGCGCAGGCCTTCGTGACCTCCGCCTACAAGGCGGACCAGGCCGCCGAGCTGGTGGGCCTGCTGCCGGAAGGAGCCAAGCCGTTCATCATGGACGGTGTTGTTCACGGCTACGAGCCCTACGAGGAAGCCATCGCCGCACAACCGGCGACGCCGCTGCCCGAGGAGCGGACCGAGGGGCGGGACATGCTCTACTCCTCGGGCACGACCGGGCTTCCCAAGGGGATCGAGGCACCGCTGTCGGGCGCCCCGGTCGGCAGCCCCGACGCCGTACACCTGCTGCTGGCGGGGCTCTACGGCGGCACCGCCGACACCGTGTACCTCTCGCCCGCCCCGCTGTACCACTCGGCGCCGCTGCGCTTCACGATGGCGGTCCACCGCTTGGGCGGCACCGCCGTGGTCATGGA
The DNA here is from genome assembly GCA_050744525.1 of Acidimicrobiales bacterium. GTDB lineage: Bacteria > Actinomycetota > Acidimicrobiia > Acidimicrobiales > VFJN01 > DASQUK01. The sequence continues at coordinate 7,408 of JBOGHG010000172.1, forward strand.
GCACTTCGACCCGGCCGAGGCACTGGCGCTGATCGAGCGGCACCGGGTGACGCACAGCCAGTGGGTCCCGACCATGTTCATCCGCATGCTGAAGCTGCCGGCCGAGGCGCGCCAGCGCCACGACCTGTCGTCGCTGCAGGTCGCCGTGCACGCCGCCGCCCCCTGCCCCGTGGCCGTCAAGGAGCAGATGATCGAGTGGTGGGGGCCGATCCTGTACGAGTACTACGCCGGCACCGAGGGCAACGGCTTCGTGTGCTGCAACAGCGAGGAGTGGCTGACCCATCCGGGCACGGTGGGCCGTTCGCTCGTGGGCGAGGTCCACATCCTCGACGAGGCGGGCAACGAGGCGCCCCCGGGTGAGCCGGGCACCATCTACTTCGGCGGCGGCGCCGAGTTCACGTACCACAACGATCCCGACAAGACGGCGGCCGCCCACGATCCGGGCGGCCGCGGCTGGACCACGCTGGGCGACCTCGGTTACCTGGACGACGACGGGTTCCTGTACCTGACCGATCGCAAGGCCTACATGATCATCACCGGCGGGGTGAACGTGTACCCGCAGGAGGCCGAGAACGTCCTGGCCATGCATCCCAAGGTGGCGGACGTGGCCGTGTTCGGGATCCCCCACCACGAGTTCGGCGAGGAGGTCAAGGCGGTGGTGGAGCCGCTGTCGATGGGCGACGCCGGGCCCGAGCTCGAGCGCGAGCTCGTCGCCTACTGCCGCGAGCACCTGGCGGACGTGAAGTGCCCCCGCACCGTGGACTTCCGCTCCGAGCTGCCCCGCCACCCCACCGGCAAGCTCTACAAGCGCCTGCTCAAGGACGAGTACTGGAAGGGCCACGAGACCCGCATCATCTGACTTTGCCGGCCCGCCTGGCGTCGGTCATGCCTGGATGACGACCAGGCGCTGCTCGGTCATCTCGCGGACCGCGTAGCGGGGGCCCTCGCGGGTGTTGCCGCTGTCGCGCACACCGCCGTAGGGCTGCTGGTCGGCCCGCCACGTCGGCACCTCGTTGATCATCACGCCGCCGAAGTCGAGCCGCCGCGCGGCCGCCAACGCGGCGTCGATGCGGCC
>JBOGHG010000173.1:0-8428 GCA_050744525.1 Acidimicrobiales bacterium
TCGAGCAGCCACCGGCCCGCGGGGCTCGCGGGCGAGATCGCACCGGCTGGTGAGATGTGGTCGGTGGTCACGCTGTCGCCGAGGTGAGCGAGCACCCGTGCGCCGACGATGGTCGCGCTGCGAACCGGCGGGTCGGCGGTCATGCCGGTCAGGAAGGGCGGTTCACGGACGTAGGTCGACGCCGGCACCCACTCGAAGCGTTCGCCTGACGGCGTGTCGAGCTGCTTCCATCGTTCGTCCCCGTCGAAGACCGAAGCGTAGGTCTCGGTGAACATCTCGGATCGAACCGCGCTGGCAAGGACCGCCTCCACCTCCTCGCGCGTCGGCCAGAGGTCGCGCAGGTACACGTCGGTCCCGTCGGTCGAGGTGCCGAGCGGCTCGCTGGCCAGGTCGATGTCGACGCTGCCCGCGAGCGCATAGGCGACGACCAGCGGCGGCGACATCAGGTAGTTCATGCGTACGTTGGGGTTGATGCGGCCCTCGAAGTTGCGATTGCCGGAGAGGACGGAGGCGACGGCAAGGCGGCCGTCGGCAACGGCACGAGCAATGTCCGGCGGCAAGGGACCCGAGTTGCCGATGCAGGTCGTGCAGCCGAAGCCGACGAGGTTGAACCCGAGCTGATCCAGCGGCGCGAGGAGGTCGGCGGCGGCGTAGTAATCCATCACCACCTGCGACCCCGGGGCGAGCGATGTCTTCACCCAAGGCGGCACGGAGAGGCCGAGCTGGACCGCCTTCTGCGCCAGGAGACCGGCGGCGAGCATGACCGTGGGGTTGGACGTGTTCGTGCAGCTCGTGATCGCCGCGATCACGACGTGACCGTGGTCGACCACGAACGACTCGCCGTCACGTGCGATCGCGACCGGGGCGCGTGGCCGGTCGGCCGATCTGTCGTCGTCGCGCCATTCCTCCCGGACGTCGGGGGCACCGATGCCACTGGCCCCGGCGGCCGCGGATGGCGGGTCGCTGGCCGGAAACGACTGCGCCGACGCCGCCTCGGGGCTGGCGGGCCGAACCTTCAGCGGCAGGCCATCGATCACCGCTTCCCGTTCGGCCGGTGGGATGGAGGACGGCAGGGCGGCGCGGAAGGCAACCTTGGCCTCACCGAGGGGCACGCGGTCCTGGGGGCGGGCCGGCCCGGCGAGGCACGGCTCGACCGTGGACAGGTCGAGCTGCACGATGTCGGTGTATGTCGGCGGCGAGGACGCTTCGTGCCAGAGGCCCTGCTCCTTGGTGTAGGCCTCGACGAGGCTCACGAGCTCCGCAGGCCGTCCGGTGAATCGCAGGTAGCGCAGTGTCTCTTCGTCGACCGGGAAGATCGTGACGGTCGAGCCGTACTCGGGCGACATGTTGCCGAGCGTGGCCCGGTTCTCGAGCGAGACCTCGGCAACGCCCGGGCCGAAGAACTCGACGAACTTGCCGACGACGCCCCGCCCGCGAAGCAGCTCGGTCACCGTGAGAACTAGGTCGGTGGCCGTCGTACCCGGCCGCAGCTCACCGCTGAGCTGGACCCCGATCACCTTTGGTGTGAGCAGCGAGACGGGCTGGCCGAGTATGGCTGCCTCGGCCTCGATCCCGCCGACGCCCCAGCCCACGACGCCGAGACCATTGACCATCGGGGTGTGCGAGTCGGTCCCCACCAGCGTGTCCGGGTAGGCGCGGCCGCCACCGTCGGCCCGTACGACCTGCGCGAGGTATTCGAGGTTCACCTGGTGGCAGATGCCGGTGCCCGGGGGGACCACGCGGATGTTGGCGAACGCCTGTTGTGCCCAACGCAGCAGGCGGTAACGCTCCTCGTTGCGGGCGTACTCCATCTCGACGTTGTGGGCGAATGCCGTCGGGGTCCCGAAGGCGTCCACGGTGACGGAGTGGTCGATCACGAGGTCGACGGGCAGCACCGGGTCGAGCCGGCCCCCGCCGAGTGCCGCCGTCGCGTCGCGCATCGCCGCCAGGTCGACGATCGCGGGCACCCCGGTGAAGTCCTGCATCAGCACCCGTGCCGGCCGGAAGGCAACCTCTCGTTCGGCTCCGCCCCGCCAGCTGGCCAGGGCTGCGACATCGTCCGCACCGACGAGAGGCGTTCCCTCGTGGCGGAGCAGGTTCTCGAGCAGGACCTTCACCGCGTACGGCAGCCGCGAGACCTCGAAGTCGCCCTCCAGGCAGTCGAGCCGGGCGATCTCGTACGTGCGGTCACCGACGCCCAGGGTCGACCTTGCACCGAAGCTGTCCTTGATGAACACGAGATCAGCTCCCTCCTCGCGCCCGTGCTGCGCAGAGAGCCATCCTCGCGCGTACTCGCTGCGCCGAAGCGACGACGGATCAGCGGGCTCGAGGCTCAGCCCAGGGCGTCTCGGCGCCGTGCCGAGCAGGCCACGCACAGACGGGTGTGCGGGATGGCTTCGAGCCGCTCATGAGGGACCCGGCACGCCGCACGATTCGCACAATCCGTAGGCGCCGGCGTCCATGCGAGCGAGGGCGGCGTCGATGTCGTCGATCGCCTCACGGGCGCCGGCCGCGGAGGAACCGGCGAGCTCCCGTTCGAGGATGCTGTCGACGTCGCCGTGCCCGGTGAGCTCGGCGACGGTCGCTGCGTGCGCGGCCACGAGCGCCGCCCGTTCGGCCCGGACGGCGACCATCACGGCTCGAAGTCGCGCGATCGCCTCGGGGTCGAGATGCGCGGCCTGGGAACGGGAGCCGCCCTGGAACGTGGCGGTCATCGGATCCTCCTGGGAGTGAGGGGTGGGCCGACGGGGCCGGAACCGCGGAACGCATGCGGTCCGCCGCGTCCGGGGTGTAGCTGCCGGACGACGAGCGCCATCGCGGTCAGGCTCGTCGGACCCTCCTTCGTACCTGTGGGACGTGCTCCAGCGTGGGCCCGGCCTAGCCGCGAGACACTGGCGGAACTCGACATCGCCTCTGCTGTGTGATTGTCGACTCCTGACAGATGGCGCGAGCGGTCAAGGCCCGCTCCGTGCCACTCGCTTGTGGCGTTCGTCGACCGCAACGGCAGCGAGAAGTGCGATCACCCCGGCACACCACGCGAACCATGAGAGGGTCGCCAGCCCGACGGTCAGGAGCGCGGCGGCGCCGGCAAGAAGCGTGACCACGGTGATGGCCGTCGCCTTCTCTGCCCGACGCAGGGCCTGAACCCGCCGCACGAACGACGGCCCGTCGGACCGAAGTGCTTGCTCGATCTCGTCGATTGCACGGCTGACCTGATCGTTGCTCATCATGGCCACGTCGCTCCTCCTCTGGTCTCGGGTCATGCGCTCCAGCATGGGCGCGGTCTGGCCGGCCTGGCCCTGGGGGAACCCGACAGGTTTCTGGTGTGCCGGTGTCGAGTGCTGACATGCGCATCGGAGGGTCCCCGTGGGCACGCTTGATGCGGTTCGATGCGCCGAGGAGGTTGCCGTGGTTGCGACGTTGAAGGATCGCCCATCCCGGGTCCAGGTGCCGCCGGTCGGGTTCGCAGGGGGTCTCGACGACGACTTCTTGTCGTCGATCGAGGTGTCGCCGCAAGGCGGCGATCCGGCCGTGGCTCGACGCCGTCGCGCCGAGGTGCTCGTTGCGTTCGCTGGGGGCCGCCGGGAGCCGGTGGAGGAGTTGCGGCTCCGCTTCCTGCGCCGGCTGCACCGGGCGAGCGACGATTTCGGCGCTACGGAAGGGCTGCGGGTGGTGGAGGCGGCTCTGGCGCTGATCCCCTACCCCGAGGAGCTCGCGGCAGAGCCGCTCCGGGCCGAGCGATCGCGTCGGCGATGGTGGCGGCGCCGGGGCACGCTTTGAGCACTTCATGGCCGGGGGTCGCCCTGGTGGATGAAACTTGGTGGCGTACTCGCCGGGGGTGGTCGAGTTGGACGTGCGGTGGATCGGGTCGCCGGGCTTGATGTGCACAAGAAGACGCCGCCGCCTTCGAGCTGGAGCTGGTGAACGCCCGTCATGTCAACCAGGTCCCCGGCCGTAAGACCGACGTCGGCGACGCCGCGTGGCTGGCTCGTCTCGCCGAGCTGGGGCTACTGCGAGGCAGCTTCGCGCCTCCTCGCGAGATCCGCGAGCTGCGGGACCTCACCCGCTACGAGAAGCGGCTCATCGAGGACCGGACCCGGGAGGGCCAACGGGTGGAGAAGGTGCTCGAGGACACCGGCATCAAGATGCAAGCCGTGGCGTCCAAGACCCTCGGTGTATCGGGCCCGGCCATGCTCGACGCGCTGATCGCCGGCGAACGCGACCCCGAGGTGCTGGCCGACGTGGCCAAGGGCCGGCGCCGAAACAAGATCGACGATCTGGTGCGGGCGCTGCGCGGCGAGGTTGGCGCGCATCACCTCGAGATGCTGCGACTGCACCTCGACCACATCGACGACCTGACCGAGGCGATCGCCCGTCTCGATGACCGCATCGAGTCCGGCGGCAAGCACCGCTCCGGCAAGACCCGGCAGGATCGACGTCGATGTGTTCGAGGAGGCCACGCTCGTCGAGCGGGACGTGCCGGCAGGCGCGGCAGTGCCGGTTCGGACAACAGTGGTGGCATGTGGCGCACGTTCGACGTCGGTGCCGTGGTCGAGTCGCTGCCGTTCCGCAACGCCTCCGTGGCGGCGGGCGCCGACGGGGTGGCGAGACGGGTGAGCCGGGCCAGCCTCGCCGCCACCCCCGAGCACTTGCGTCGCGTCGGAGCCAACGAGCTGGTCCTGACCACGGCCACGACCCTGTTGGGCACGGGAGAGGGCGGCGAGCGCCTAGTCGCCCGCCTCGACGCCGCCCAGGTCGCCGGCGTGGCGGTCCGTCTCGACGGTCCTGACCGGCTCCCGCCGGAGGTCCTGGTGGCAGCCGAGCGGCTGTCGCTGCCGCTGATCACTTTTCCCGAGGACTCGGCGCTCGCCGACGTCACCGCTGCCGTCCTCGACGCGCTGCTCGATGCGCAGCGCCAGCGCCTCGAACGCGTGCTCGACATCCACCAACGCTTCACCCGCATCGTGCTGGCGGGTGGCGGCGCCGCCGAGATCGCCGCCACGCTCAACGACCTGTTGGGCTGCCCCGTCGCGGTGCTCGACACCGACGGCCGACCCACCGTCGCGGTCCCCGCCGACGCGGCCGGAGACCTCGACCTCGCCACCACGGCGGGCGTTCGCAGGCCCATCCGCGCCGGCGGCCACGACTACGGCGCGGTCGTCGCCCTCACCGGTGGGGCCCTCGACCAGGACGGCCAGGTCGCACTCGAGCGAGCTGCCGACAGCGTCGCCGTCCGTTTGGCCCAAGCCAGGGCCGTCGCCGAAGCCCAGGAGCGGTTCGCCGCCATCTCGCTCGAGGAGCTCGTCGCCGGCCACGCCGGCGACCCCGCCGAAGTCACCGAGCGGGCGATCAGCTTCGGCTGGGATCTCGGACGGCCCCGCGCGGTGCTGCTGGCCTCGATCGACCCGCCCGAAGAGGGAACCATCCCACCAGCGGCGCTCAACACCATCGCCGCCGCAGCTCGAGCCACGCTCGGTCGCGACGCCATCGTCTGGACCCGCAGCGCCACCATCGCCGCGCTGCTCGCCCCCGACACCGAACACCCCGCCGAACGGCGCCGCCTGGCCGAGGGCCTCCGTACCGAGCTCGACCAGCGGCTGCGTTCCGCGACCGTGAGCATCGGCGTGGGACGCCGCGTCGACACGCCCGCCGAGCTGCCCCGCAGCTTCGTCGAGGCGAGCCGCGCGGTGGACGTCGGCCGCTGGGCCAAGGGCCGGCACGTCACCGAGCTGTTCGACGAGCTGGGGCTCGAACGCCTCCTGGCCGCCACCCCCACCGACGATCTCGCCGAGTTCGTGCAACGCACGATCGGACCGCTCGTCGAACACGACCGCGCCAACCACACCGACCTCGTCGACACGCTCGCCGTCTGGCTCGAGACCCGCAACATGGCCGAGGCGGCCCGGCGGATGCACGTCCACTACAACACGCTCAAGAACCGGCTCGAGCGCATCGAGGCGACCATCGGGCCCGTGGTCACCGACGCCACCCGCTCGCTCGAGTGCGAAGTCGCCATCCACGTCGAACGCCACTACGACGTCCCCTGGGGCGACCGCCCCTGACCCTTGTGACAACCTCACACCGCTGACCGGCAACGCACGGCGGTTGTCACCAATGGCCCGAGCCGGGCCGGCGATGACACTGGCCATCGAAGCAACCATCACCGAAGGGAACCTCGATGACCGTCGCCCTCCAGACCCAACACTCGGACAGGGCCCGGCTGACCGCCACCTCGACGCTACAGAAGCTGCTCCCCGAGCTCGTGGCGCTGTCGCTCGACGCCAAGCAGGCTCACTGGAACGTGACTGGACCCGCCTTCCTGCCCCTCCACGCCCTCACCGACGAGATCGCCGCCGACGCCCGGGCCTGGGCAGACCGGGTCGCCGAACGAGCCGTCGCTGCCGGCGTCGACCAGGGCTTCGCAGTCGATGCCCGCCCCGGAGCGGTCGCAGCCACGGCCAGCCTGTTCCCCACCGGACGGCTCACCGACCAGGAGGCCATCACCGAGCTGATCGCACTCGTCGAGCGCGTGGCCGCCACCGCCCGGGACACGCTCGGGGACCTCGACCAGACGGACCCCGTCGCCCACAACCTCACCCTCGAGATCCTCGAGGGGCTCGACAAGTACCGCTGGATGCTCCGCGCGCAGACCATGTGACCGAGCCTGCGGTCGACCCCACGCGGGGCGCCGGATGCGCTCGCGCTCACCGCCTGGACGATGTGGGAAGCGGACACCTGCCAGCGCGAAACGGGTCCACTCTCGCCAGTGGCTGGCTCCCGGTTGGTGGAGACACTGACCGTGACGAATCCACTCCCTCAGGAGCCTCGATGACTTCGACCGCACTCCAGAACCCACCCGTGGCCGCCGCAGGCATGGCGCCGCTCGCAGCCTCCGCGCTGCAGAAGCTCCTCCCCGACCTCCTGGCGCTGTCGCTCGACGCCAAGCAGGCCCACTGGAACGTCACCGGGCCGGCGTTCCTCACCCTGCACGCCCTCACAGACCAGATCGCAGCCGACGCCATCGGCTGGGCCGACCGGGTCGCGGAACGGGCCCTGGCCCTCGGCTTCGCCGTCGACGGCCGACCGGCCACCGTCGCCGCGAGCGCCAGCCCGTTCCTGGCCGGTCGCTTGGGGGACCGCGAGGCGACCGACGAGCTCGGCGCGTTGCTCGGCGATGTCGCCGCCGCGGCACGCGCTGCGCTCGACGTGCTGGCCCACGCCGACGCCGTCGGCCACGAGATCGTCGTCTCCGTGCTCGAGGGCCTCGAGAAACACCGCTGGATGCTGCACGCGCAGACCGCATGACCCGGTGGGGCTCCCCCACTGAACGCGTCCACCAACGACAGGAGGAACACCGTGGCCGTGACACCGATCGGAGCCCGCTGCCGCCGTTGCAGCCGTGACGTCCACCTCTTCGAGCTCTATGACCGGCGCAGCGGCACCTGTCCCCGCAACAAGGAGGTACACAATGGCCCCGTCCGACATCGACGACGGCGCCACAGCACTCGATCGGGTGACGAGCCCTTCCCGGCTGACGCCCGCGACCCCCATCCACGTGGCACGTGCACACCTGCGCACCACCGGTGAACCGGCGGCAGTCGTGTTCCGATCCGACAGGCCCGTCGGCGTCGTGACCGCGGCGGCGCTGACAACGCGGTCCGCCGCGAGCAGCGCGGACGCGCCGGTCACCACGGTCATGGATCACGTGACGGTACCCGTCGAGCCGGACGCCGACGCCAAGGAAACCGTCCGCACCTTCACCCGCGCCGCCTGGGACTGGCTCGAACAGAGGCCGGCGCCTCGGCGCGAGGCTGAGCAGCACACCACGGATCAACCATCGCATCGCACCCAGTGCCGGCGGGCGACGAGATCCTCGAAGCGAGGCGGGAGGATCGCGGTACGTTGAGCGCCTCTTCCGCGGAGGAGGTCCGGGTTCACCGGTGAACGAGCGCCTGGTAGTGATCGGCGGGGATGCCGCCGGGATGAGTGCGGCCTCGCAAGCCCGGCGGCGTCGGAGCTCGGACGATCTGGCGATCGTGGCCTTCGAGCGGGGCCGCCACACCTCGTACTCGGCGTGCGGTATCCCCTACCTCGTCGGCGGTGTGGTGCACGACCCCGAGGAGCTCATCGCCCGCAGCCCCGAGACGTTCCGCTCCACGTTCGCCATCGAAGCCCACGTCCGCCACGAGGTCACCGAGATCGACCTCGACCGGCAAGTCGTTCGGGTCCGTGATCTCGAGGAGGAAGGAGAAGAACGGCAGGAGGGCTTCGACCAGCTCGTGGTGGCGACAGGGGCCGTACCCCTCCGGCCGAAGCTCCCCGGGGCCGAAGCCGATGGAATCCACGGAGTTCAGGTGCTCGACGATGGCCTCGCCCTCCGCAGGCTGCTCGACGAGGCCCGGCCTTCCCGGGCAGTCGTCGTAGGCGG
>JBOGHG010000174.1:0-8420 GCA_050744525.1 Acidimicrobiales bacterium
GCACCGTGCTGTCACACGACAGGTAGTCGGCGACCTCCGGGGGCAGTACCGGGCCCAGGTGCAGCCGCGGTGGGGCCTGCCCCTCGGCGTCGAGGTGCACGATCACCTGCGTGCGTTCCCCCGCCGGCCGACCCGCCCCGGTGGCCGGGTCGAGCCCGTCGAGCCCCGCCTGGGCCAGCCGCAGCAGCCCGTCCGCCCAGGACACGTCGCCGGGGTCGTGGGGATCGTCGTCACCGGCGTGGGGGTGCCGCAACCGGAACTCCCGGTCGCGGCCCACCTCCAAGGCCTTCTGCACCAGCGCCCCCTCATCGCCCGGCAGACGGATCGAACACCACCACATGCCGTCGTCGCCAAAGCCGAACCGCACCGAGCGCCGGCGCCGGCCTGCGGGCTCGCCGTTGTCGTCGTCCCCAGGCGAGTCGTCGGGCGGGCATTCGGGTTCGGGACGGGGCAGGCTGGGCAGCACCCGCTGCAGCTGGGGCACGGTCAACGACGGCGCCAGCTCCGCCACCTCGCCGTCGTGGTCGGCGTCGGTGTGCCGCACGATCACCGCCGCCTGATCCTCGCTCAACGAACCGGACTCGAACGACGCCCTGGTCACCGGCAGGGCCTCCAGGCCCCGGGCCAGCCCCACCAGCCGCCGCGCCCGGCCCGGCGACACCCCACAGCGCCACACCACCCAATGCTCGGGCGAACGGATACCGAACCCCTCCCAGCCCCCGGTGCGCAACGCCTCGCCGATCAGACCCACCAGCTCGGCGGCAACGACGTTCAGTAGGCCGACGGCACCAGCAACGCGATCGTCGATGGATCGGGTGTCATCCGTTGCCTTCTCTGTGGTATCGGCCAGCGACATGTAACTAGGGTACACGAACGCTTGTACGTATGCAAGCCGCCGGATCGACTTGATGTGGTCGCGCACCGTGTATGTCGTGGTCGAGCGCCCGTGCCCGCCTGGGCCGGCTCAGTCCCCACGCCAACAGCCCTAACACCTGGCGTTCCCGGACCGAGAGCAGCCGGCCCGTCGGCGATCCGTCGACGTACCAGACCGGTAAGTCGCCGAGTCGGCCCGGCCGGCCTGAAGTCAGGCGATCACCGCGGCGAGCGGCGTCTGGCGGGACGCGATGACGATGCCGCGCCCGTCGACCGACGGCTCGTACCGTCCGTGCTCCGTCGCACCGGAAGCGGTGGCGTCGACGACAGGACGGTGCGCAGCGACGCCTTGGTCGCCGTCACCGCCGCGTCCTCCTGCTGAGACGGCCGGCAGCGATGCCGGCAGACGTTTGCCATGGCATGAGGGGTCCTTCCCGTGTTCGTGGTGAACTGGCTGGCCGAAATCGAGACGTCGATCAGCCGGGAAGGCGCCCCGGCGGGTGGACGAGGCCGCTCAGCCGCGCCGCGTCGTCTGCACCACACCGCCCGGGCGCCGGCCTGGCCCGGGTACCTTGCCATCGCACGCCGGCGGCCGCGTCAGCGGGGGCCGGGTCGGGATCGGGACCAGGCGGCGCCCGAATCCGGGCGCGATCAGGCCAACAGGCCCAGCACGTCCTCCTACGAGCCCTCCGAGTACAGGCCCATCCCGATCGCGAAGTACGCCATCACCCGGGCCGGCAACAACCGATGACGCTGCTCGGTTCGGCCCACCTCCACGATCACCTCATCCACCAGCCCAGGCGGGAACACCCGGGTCAGCACCCCCACGGACACCAGATCCGACAGCCGGCGGTCCGACTCAGGCTTCACCCATCCAGCACGAGGCACCCCACCAAGTTACACGCCTGTAGTCTTAACTGAACGGTCTTGCCACTAGCTCTGGCCGCGGGCGGCGGCCATCAGGCCGACGATGGTGGCCGGGTCGGTGGCGACGTCGGCACCCATCTCGTGGTAGAGGGCGGCGATGTTGGCGACGAGCCGCTCAGGTTCCCGCAGGTCCCGGTACGCGCCGAGGTCGATGTCCTGCGCCGCCGCGAGCGGGCTCATCCCGGCGTCGTGGCGGGAGCGTGCTTCCGCCGTGAGATGCTCGAAGTAGCCCTTGAGGTGGGCGACCGCTTCGAGGGTGGTCACGGGACCGTGGCCGGGCACGACGGTCGTCACGCCCTCGAGGCCGAGGAGCCTTTCACAGGCGGCGATCCAATTGGCGACCGGTCCGGCCCACACGATGGGGTGGCCGCCGTGGAAGACGATGTCGCCCGCGAACACCACGCCGGCGTCGGGTACGTGGACGATCACGTCGCCGTCCGTGTGTGCAGGGCCGACCTCGATGAGGTGCACGGGCCGGTCGCCGATCGCCAGCTCGAGGTCACCGGTGAAGGTTCGATCGGGCGCGACGAGTTCGATCCCGTCGAAGTGGAAGGCGCCGAAGATGTCGATCAGGAAGGCCCCGGCTTCACCCATGTCGGGCGCAGCCCGCATGAGATCGGCGAGCGCCGCGGGCGGCAGCCCGGCCATCTCCGCCGCACACGCCTGCGAGGCGATGATGTCCGCTCCGGCGACCAGAGCGTTGCCATAGCAGTGGTCGCCGTTGGCATGCGTGTTGACCACGGTGGCGATCCGCTCGGCGGCAGGCGTCGCCTCGCGCAGGGCAACGAGCATCTCGGCGGTCAGGTCCAGATCGAACAGCGTGTCCACCAGCAGCGAACTGGCACCGTCGTCGCTGGCGACCAGCCCGGCGTTGGACCGTCCCCAGCCGCCGTCGGGTTGGAGGTAGGCCCAGACACCGTTCGCGATCTGGTGGGCTCCCCTCGAGTAGGGCACGTCGGCCGCCGGAATCATCGCCCGCCATGTTGCAACGGCCGGGCTCGCGGCCACCAGTGCCGACTGTGACCGCCTCGCCGAACCGGTGGCCGGGGGTATCATCGGGCCTCGAGGGCGCGAGGGCGGAGAAGCGTTCGGTGCGGCGGAGGCCCCCGGCCTGCGCTCGGCGGCCTCGAGGAGGCGGACATGGACATGCCCACCACGCGAACGGTGCGAGCCACGGGACGCCTGGAGGTAGACGGGGCCAGGCCCTGGGCGTGGCGCACCGCAACTGGCCCGTTCTCGGCATTGGACGCGCCGGGCAAGCCGGCACGCTTCGTCTTCGAGCAGATCAGCGACAACAACTTCCGCATCCCCGAGGGCTTGGGCTTCCAGTACAACCCCGCGGGCGATGACGCGATCACGGTCACCCGTGACACCCTGTCGTCCACCGACTTCGCCTCGATCCCCCGCTACATGTCGTGGTTGGTGAGCCGCTATGGACGCCACACCCCGGCGGCCCTCGTGCACGACCAGCTGGTCTCCGACGCCATGGGGTTCGAAGCGCGGAAACGTGCCGACCGCGTGTTCCTCGAGATGCTGGACGACCTCGCCGTGCCACCCGTGCAGAGCCGAGTCATGTGGACCGCCGTCACCCTCGCGACCCGCTTTCACGGGCCGTGGGCCGCCAAGGCGGGGGTGGTCCTCTGGGCCGCGCTCGCGGCCGCGGGCATCGGACTCCTGGTGTGGGGGCTGGTGACGCTCACCCTCTGGATGATCGTCGCCGCGCTCGCCGCCCCGGCCGTCGCTGCCCTCCTATGGGGTGGTCAGCGCTCGGCAGGGCTCATCGCCGGCTATGCGCTGCCGGTCATCGCCGTGCCGGCGCTCGTCTCCCTCGTGGGCTACTGGATCTACTGGGTCATCGAGAAGGGGGTGAAGGTCGTCCGGCAACGGAAGCCGGAGAACAAGGGAGAACCGCTCCCCGACCCCGTCGCCTACCAGGGCCGGTAGCCGTACCTGCTAGTCGAGGAGAAGCGAGGTGTAGAACAGGCAGTCACGGCGGGCCTGTTGGACCGTCGTGGTCATCATGACCGGCATGATGTCGGCGACGACGATCACGCGTCCGTCGGGCGTGGTGCGGAACACCTGGTCGGTGACGTCCCTTCCGGCCATGTCGCTGGCGAACAGCGGCATCGCCGCCCCCGGGTCGATGTGGCCGATCGTGTGTTTCGTGGGCAGCATCCCGAAGTTGTAAGCGTCCAGCCCCGGCACGATGACGAATTCGGTCCCGCCGTCGACGGCCGCTCCGAACGAGAACGCGACCTCGGGACGCACGCTCACACGATGGAGGGTCTCGACCATGCGCGGGGGCATCGCGGGCTCGTCGGCGGCGGGCGCGGCGAACGCCTCCGCGGCGATGAAGCGGTGGACGACCCCGGACGCGAACGCGGTCCCCTCCGGCAGGTGCGGCAGCCCGCATTCGACCGACACGGTCGGACAAGCGGTCGCCAGCGCCTCCATGAGCGTGTGGGCGCGCAGCTTCCAGTGCAACATGGTGTCGGCGCACAGGGACGCGAGCAGCAGTCCCTCCGGGCTCAGCTGCGTCAGGATCGCGTAGCACGGGTTCCGGCCGCTGTTGTTGTGCAGGTCGATGGCGGCCTCCAGGTCCGCCGACCGCAGTTCCTCGAGGATCGCGGCGGCGCCCCGGCGCATGCGGGTGGTCGCGGGGCCCACGTCCCAGACCCGGTTGAAGTCCTCCTGATCGTCGAGGTGACGGTGGGCGAACAGGCCGTCCTGGATGGCGGCGCGGACGTTGCCGATCAGCACCCACAGGTCGAACGGGAACCGGTCGCCCCGTCGCAGCAGGTCCACCACTGCCCGGAACCCCGACGGCTCGTTGCCGTGCATGAGGCATGCGATCAGCCGTCCCCTGGGCGCAGCGGCGGTGCTGGCGGCCGGGATCCGGATGAGCGCCGGCTTGTTCGCCAACGCGACGAGGACGTCCTCGTCCGATCCCTCCAAGAGCGCCTTGAGGTCCTCGTAGCCGTCGAAGCGGTGGTACAGCCCAGCCATGGCTCGACAAGCTATCGGCTGCCGGCGACCCCACAGGCCAGGGTTTCAGCCTCCGACGGGCCAGGTGTGCACGGGCGTGCTGGCGTACGAGCGTTGCTCGTAGATCCGGACCAGCTCCCGGGCGGCATCGTCGCGGCTGAGCTTGTCGTCGTGGACCAGCTTGTGCCAGGTGGCGATCTGCCAGGCGGCGCCACCCAGGCCGGTCAGGGCGCGCTCCGCGATGATGCCCAGGTAGTAGTCGACGTCGCCCACGTCGACACCCCAGTCGGCCAGCCCGTCCCGGGCGAGCGGCAGCAGATGCCGCAGGATCAGCTCGGACACGGGGACCTGCGCCCCGATGCGCGGCCAGTAGATTCGGGCGCCCAGCCCATCGCGCGCCGCGGTGTAGAAGTTGTCGGCGGCCGCCGCGAAGCTCATCTGCTCCCAGATGTGTGGCCGCGGCCGTGACGCGAGCCCGTGGAGCAGCCCGTAGCCGAAGGCGGCGTTGGCGACGGAGTCCGGGACCGACGGTCCTGCCGGCAGGACGCGGTTCTCGATCCTCATGTGCGGGCGGCCCCGCACGACCTCGTACACCGGGCGGTTCCACCGGTAGATCGTTCCGTTGTGCAACGTCAGCTCGGGCAGCCCCGGCACCTGACCCGCCTCGATCATGGCTCCCGGGTCCTCGTCGTCGCAGATGGGCAGCAGGGCCGGGAAGTAGCGGACGTTCTCGTCGAACAGGTCCCAGAGGCCCTCGCCCTCGTCGAGCCACTTCTCCCCGAACCACACCCGCGGTCGCACACCCTGCTGCACGAGCTCCTCGGTGCGCGTGTCGATGGCCTGCTCGAACAGCGCGATGCGGGTCTCGTGATGAAGCTGCTTGCCGAGGAAGAACGGGGAGTTCGCCCCCACCGCCACGAGGGGGGCGGACAGCACCTGGGCGGCGTTCCAGTACAGGCCGAAGTCGTGGGGGTCGACCTGCAGGTGCAGCTGCATCGAGGTGCAGGCGGCCTCGAACAGGATCGACCGGGACGTCGCCTCGACCACCTCGGTGCCCTCGATCTTGATCAGGATGTCCTCGCCCCGAGCGTTGAGGATCATGTCGTTGAGCGCCCGGTAGCGCTCGTTGGCAGACATGAGCTCCTCGGTGGCGTCGAGGTCCCTGAGTGTCGGCAGGATCCCGATGATCATCACCCGGGCGCCGAGGTCCTCGGCGACGTCGTGTGCGTGGTTGAGCGAGCGGCGCAGCTCGGTGTCGATGGTGTCGAACACGTGGCCCGTCAGCAGTCGCGGCTTCACGTCGAACTCGATCGTGAACTGCGCAAGCTCGGTCTGGAAGTCGGCCGACGCCATGCGCTCGAGCAGCTGGGCGTTCATGGGCACCGGCGACCCCTCGGGGTTGGTGATGTAGACCTCCATCTCGACACCGCAGGTCCGCCGGCCGGTCTCGAAGCTGCCGTCGTCGACGAGCGTGCGGAGCGCCGCGAGGTTCGCCTTCACCTTGTCGCGGAACCGGAGCCGGTCGTCGCGGCTGAACTCGGTCGTCTCGATGTCCCGACCCATGGGTCGGCCCTCCCCGACGCTGCAGGTCAGTCAGGACAGTCTACGGATGTCGGTGCCGCATCGACTCAGGCTTCGGCGCACCGTGCCCACACGGACCGCCGGCGATGAGTTCTCGGTGCCGGCATCGTCAAAACCGGCGTGGCGCAGTCCCGTCCTTCGAACCCGGTCCTGCAGCTGAGGCTCGTCGTCGAGGCCGACGATTTCGACGAGGCCCTGTCCTTCTATCGCGACGTGCTCGGCCTACCCGAGGAGGCCGCGTTCGAGGGCAGCGGGAGCGCACGGGTCGTCATCCTGCAAGTCGGGCGGGCCACGCTGGAGCTCGCGAACCCGGCCCAGCATCGCATGATCGACGAGGTCGAAGTCGGCCGCCACGTCGCACCGAGGCTTCGTGTGGCGTTCGAGGTCACCGATTCCCGCCGCGCGACGGCCGAGCTGGTCGCCGCCGGGGCAACCCTGGTAGCGCCTCCGGTGGAGACGCCGTGGCGCTCGCTCAACTCCCGCCTCGACGGACCCGCCGGGCTGCACATCACCCTGTTCCAGGAGCTGGAATCCGCCGCGCACTGACGGACGGCTAGCTCTCAGCTAGCTCCGATCGGCGCCGAGGACACGGACGACGTGATCGGCGTAGGCCGGTTCGTAGTACTCCGCGAACAGCTTGGCCACGAGCTCGCCGCGGCTGGACACCTCGGCCTTGGCAAAGATCGTCTTGATGTGGTCGCGCACCGTGTGGGGTGAGAGGTGGATCTCGCGGGCGATCTCGGTGGTCCCGGCGCCTCGGGCGATCGAACGCGTGATCTGCTGCTCCCGATGGGAGAGGTCGTAGGCGTCGATGATGATCGGAGCGATCTCGGCGGGTTTCGCAGGCTCGATGACGACGGCGACGGTCGCGGACGCGCCGGCCTCGGCGTCGAGGCAGGACGCGTGGCACACGAGCCAGGGCCCGCGCCGGGATTGAACCCGCGCCCGTGCGGTGCCGTCACCGCTGCCGTGGACCACGGTGCCGGCCCGGAACACCGTGATGACGAGCCAGAGCGGCACCGGGACCCCGAGGTCGGTGTCCAGGCTCTCGTCAGGGGGCAGCTCGGCCAGCCACGCCCGGGCCTGCCGGTTCAACGACACGAGATCGCCAGCGCCGTCGAAGAGCATCATCCCGGGGCGGTCGTGTCGGACGAGACCGCCGAGCGCCTCGGTCGGGCGCGTCCGCACCCGCAGCGCCTCGCCGATGGGGTCCGACAGCCCGGCGATCAGATCCGTCTCGCGCGCCGTGAACGCGGGGCGGCCGGCGCGACGCCACAGCGTGAGCGCGCCCCACGGCGTCTCACCCACGCGCAGCACCGCCCGGAGCTCGTCGTGGAAGCCCAGGGGTTGCACGAACCTGCGGTAGCGCGGGCTCCGGTACGGGTCCCCGGCGACGGCCCGCAGCCCAGCCGCAGGGCGAGTGGCCCCTACGAGAGCGTCGAAGCGATTGACGTCCGCATCGATGAACTCCCGTCGCCAGTGCTCGGAGCACTGCTCCGACGTCACGGGCGGGAGGTCCTCGACCAGGGTCGGCCCGGTGGGCATCCCGGTGCCGGGATCGACGGTCATCCAGGCCGCGGAGTCGAAGGGGACGAGCCGCCGCAGCCCTGCTGAGACCTCGTCGAAGACCCCGACGGTGCCGTCGGCACGCGCCAGGCGCCGCACGAGGTCGTCGCGACGTCGCCGGCTCTCGCGGGGCGTCACCGCAGTCATGAGGAACCAGTCTCGGAGGCCGGGCGCCGCATCACAACCCCCCGATCGGGGGTCCGCGGGTCGGCTCACCGCCGAGAACCCGCGATCGGGGGATGGGACTGGTCCGGCGTCGTCGCGATGGTGAGCGCCATGCACAACCACCTGACCAGTGCGGACCGGTGGCGCCGTCGCCGGTTCCCCCGCCTCGCTTCCTGCGTCGCAGCGGCGGTCGCCCTCGGCCCGCTCGGACTGGCATGCGGCGGCGGTGACGACGCGGACGACCTGGCGAGTGCGGCCGAGGCCGGCGTGGCCCGGCTGCACGTGACCGCCCGGGAGGACGCGGGTGCTCCGAGCGCCGACCG
>JBOGHG010000175.1:0-8387 GCA_050744525.1 Acidimicrobiales bacterium
AAGCTGAGAACGCGGGTTCGATTCCCGTCGCCCGCTCCAGACAAACCCCAGGTCAGAGGCCCTTTTGGCCTCCCTGGGACGGTTCGGCGGCCTCCCTGTGGTTGCCGGCGTGCCATACCGTGCCATAGCGAGTGGCACGAGCTACCCCGCGGTCCATGGCACGGCGACGAATCGACTGGGGCAGCATCCGGAAGCTGCCGCCGGGCCGCTACCAGGCCCGGTACCGGGTGGACGGCATCGAGCAGAACGCCCCCGGCACCTTCCAGACGCGGAGCGCGGCGGCCGACTACCTCGCCCAGGTGCGCACCGACCTCGGCCGAGGAGCCTGGATCGACCCGCTCGCCGGTCAGGTGCCGCTGGCGGACTTCGCCTGGCGGTGGTTGGAGGAGCGGCCGAACCTGCGCCCACGGACGCGGGAGCTGTACGTCAGCGAGCTGAAGCGACACATCCTCCCGGCCCTCGGCGCCATCGAGGTCGGCAGCCTCACGACCAGCCGGGTCCGCACCTGGCATGCGGCGATGCTCAACGCCGGCCGCCCCGGCGCGCCGACGGTGGCGAAGTGCTACCGGCTGCTGCGGGCGATCCTGGGCACCGCGGTCGAGGACGGGCTGCTGGCCAAGAACCCGTGCACCATCAAGGGGGCCGGCGTCGAGCGACACCCGGAACGGTCGGTGGCGACGATCGAGCAGGTCTTCCAGCTGGCCGAGGTCATCGACCCCCGGTTTCGCATGATGGTCCTGCTCGCCAGCTTCACTGGTCTACGGCTCGGCGAGCTGCAGGCGCTGACGCCCCGGAGCGTCGACCTCGCCGCCGGGACGGTGACGGTCACCCGCCAGCTCCACGAGCTGGGCCGCGGCGGGCACTACGACGGCCCTCCCAAGAGCGAGGCCGGCTACCGAACGGTGGCCATCCCGCCGGCGGTGCTGCCGCGGCTGGCTCACCAGATCGAGGTCGTGGCCGCCGAAGGCCCCGAAGCGTTCCTCTTCGGTGGGGCCCAAGGGAAACCGCTTCGGCGGGCGACCTTCTATACGGCGTGGCACGCGGCGGTCGAGAAGGTCGGGCTGCCGCCCGGCTTTCGTTTTCACGATCTTCGCCACACCGGCAATACGCTCGCCGCCGCGACTGGTGCCAGTACCAAGGAGCTCATGGTCCGGCTCGGCCACAGCTTGCCCCGAGCGGCGCTCATCTATCAGCACGCCAGCCGGGAGCGCGACGCCGCCATCGCTGCTGCGTTGAGCGAGGCGATCGTCCGGTCGGTCGGACCGGTCAGCGAGGCCTCCTAACCGTCGGCTCCACCCTGCCGCGTTCGACCCACGCGTCCTGGTCGTCGATCCGGAACCGCACGAACCTGCCGAGCTTGTAGTACCGAGCCGCCGCTCGTGGACGAGCCGGCGCATGAACACTTCAGTGATCCCAAGGTGGCGCGCCGCGCCGGCGACGTCGAGAAGCACGGGCTGACCGATTGATGTCTGCTGCGGGTCGCTCATGGCCGGAGGATGCGCCCAAGCGGTTGCCACAGCTGTTGCCAGATCCGCGGCACGCGCAGAGATCGGAGATGGCATCCTGCGACCATGGCGGTCCGGAAGAAGGCGCTGGAGGCGCTGCGGCGCCGGGAGCTGGCCGGGGCCCGCCGGTCCGGCCGGTACGCCCGGCGAAAGATGTGGGACCGCAACATCCGCTTCGTCAAGCGCGCGTGGCCATACCTGTTGTTCCCTGCGCTCATCGTCATCGCCGG
Organism: Acidimicrobiales bacterium; assembly: GCA_050744525.1. Classification (GTDB taxonomy): domain Bacteria; phylum Actinomycetota; class Acidimicrobiia; order Acidimicrobiales; family VFJN01; genus DASQUK01. The sequence continues at coordinate 1,736 of JBOGHG010000175.1, forward strand.
GTTCGCGCCCTTCGCTTGGCAGTATCCCGGTCGGCCCGCCTGGTTCATCATGGGCGTGGCGATCGCCTCGGCATTCTGGCTGGTCGTGGTCTCCGTGCTCATCTTCAGTGGCACCATCGGCGCCTACAGCGGCCTCATCGCTGAGACGGCGACCGCCGAGGAACTCAGGCGTTTCGGCCGGCGTGGCTGGCGACTGGTCAATGGCCTCAAGCTTCGGGGACGAGCCGACATCGATCACATCGTGGTCGGCCCGGGCGGGGTGCTGGTCGTCGAGACCAAGTACTCCGACGATGCGTGGCCCCTCGGCGGTACCGGCGACTCGGTCATGATCGGCCGCCTTCGCGACGCCAAGGACCAGGTTCGTCGTAGCGCTCGGGATGTTGCTCGCCACGAGGAGTTCCGCCGAGCGATTGCGGGCGCGCCGGTCGTGCCTGTCCTCGTCGTCCATTCTGCCGCTCCCGCCGGTGACGTTCCACGCTGGCTCAACGATGAGGGTGTGACTGTCGTACCGGACCGCTACCTACGGGAGTGGCTCGCGACTCTTGAGGGGGCAGAGGTTCTCGATCCGCAGGGAGTCGAGCGCGTGTGGGCTGAGCTCTCGAAGCACGCGGACCGGCGCGATCGAAAAGAGGCAACGGATTCCGGCCCTCCGCAGCCCACCCTCACGGAAGTGTTGCTTCGGATCACACTTCATGTGCCCGCCGGTGTCCTCCTGGCGGCCTACGCCATTGCAAATCCGCTGACAAGGAGACACGGCGACTGGACCTACGCAATCGTGTTGCCCGCAGCGATTGCACTCGGCGTATGGCTCTACGGTCGCAGACCGCTCCGATGGCTCGCCACGGGCTGGCTCCTCGGATGCCTTGGCATGACGGCCGTCCTGGTCGCTGTGACGGCCCGCTTCCTGGGCCTTGTAGGTCCTCGTTGCGCGGCATCCGTCGCGTTCTGCTGCAAATCGCACCCGTAGTAGAGGCAGAGGGCTTTGGAGACGGTTTCAACCTTCCAGTTGGGGTGCGCGATGGCGTGGATGTCGATGATGGGAGCCGACTCGGTGGCCTACCACTACGCCAACGCCGCCGAGCGGGCCGACGACCACGCCGGCCAGGCCCTGGAGGACTACGCCTCCAGGGGTGAGACGCCCCTGCAGTGGGGCGGAAGGGCGTCGCCGCCCTTGGCCTCGCCGGCCCGGTGACCCGGGATCGGTTCGACGCCCTCTACGGCCCCGGCGGCGCCAAGGACCCCACCACCCGCGAGCGCCTGGTGTCGACCAAGCGCCCGGGGATGGAGCTGGTCATCGCCGCCCACAAGTCCGTGGCCGAGCTCGGCGTGATCGGCCGGGCCGAGGACATGCACCGCATCATGGACGCCGAGCGCGACGCCACCCTGGCCTACCTCGACCGGCTCACCTGCGACGTGGGCGGCCGGCGAGGCCGGGCGGGGACGCCCACGCCGACGAGCGGTTTGGTCTACGGGGTGACCCGCCACGCCACCTCCCGGGCCGGCGACCCCAACCCCCATGACCACGTGCTCATCGCCAACGTGCTGCAGATGCGCGACGAGCGCGGCGGCTGGAAGGCGGCGACGACCGCCCTTTGGCGGGAGCACCTCCAGGCCGCCACCATGGTCGGGCGCATGGCCGGCGCCTATGAGGCCCAGCGCCTGGGCTACGGCATTGTCGCCGACGACGACGGCCCGACGGGAAAGCTCCGCCACTGGGCCATCGCCGGCGTGCCAGATGAAGTGATCGCCGTCCACTCCAAGCGCGCCGCAGAGATCACCGCCGAGATGGACCGCCTCGGCTACCACTCCTATGTGGCCAAGGGCATCGTCGCCCGCGACACCCGGGCCCAGAAGCGCCACCAGCCGGTGGGCAAGCTCATGCCCCGCTGGCAGGCCGAGCTGGAGTCGGTGGGCTGGCCGGTGACCGAGCTGGCCCGGGCGGTGGAGGACCAGCGCCGGCGGTGGTCACTGCGCCAACGCTTGGACCGCCATGAGGAGCGCAAGCTCATCGCGGACGTGCTCGCTCCCGACGGCCCGCTGGCCGAGCGCAAGGTCTTCGCCCGTCGCGACGCCATCGTGGCTCTCGCTCCCCGCCTGTACGGCCTGCACCCGGCCGCCCTGGAGGAAGTAGCGGACCGGGTGCTTGCCAACCCGGAGTCCGTGCCTCTGGTGGCCGTCCCGGCTGCCTCCGAACGCCCCTACGCCACCACCATCGCCCGGGAACAGGCCATCGCCGCCGCCGTCGTCATCGAGGTGGCCCGCCGCGACGCCCCGGCGGTCCCCGCCGCCGTGGCCAGCATGGCGCTGGTCGCCCGGGAGCACGAGCTCGGCAAGCCCGTCACCGCCGGCCAGCGCCAGGCCGTCCTGGCCACGGCGACGTCGGGCCGCGGCGGCGAGCTGATCGTCGGCCTGGCCGGCTCGGGCAAGACCACGGCCCTTGCCGCGGTGCGCGAGACCTTCGAGACCGAGGGCTACCGGGTGATCGGCACCTCGACCTCCGGCCAAGCGGCCCGCACGCTGGGGCGGGCCGCCGGCATCGAACCAAGCCGGACGCTGGCCTCCCTCACCTGGCGCCTGGAGCACGGGCAGGTGTCGCTCGATAACCGCACGGTGGTCGTCTTGGACGAGGCGGCGATGCCGCACGACAGGAGCATGCTGCAGCTGCTCCACCATGCTGCACGCGCGCATGCCAAGGTCGTCATGTCGGTGATCACCGCCAGCTGGGCGCCGTCGGTCCCGGCGGCGGCTTCGAAGCCCTCGTCGCCCGCTTCGGCGGCGCGGTGCACATCCTGGCCGAGAACGTGCGCCAGCGCGACGTCGGCGAACGTGCGGCACTGGCGCAGCTGCGTGACGGCGACGTTGCCAAAGCTGTTGCCTGGTACGCGCGTCACAGCCGTATCGTCGTGGCGCGCGATCGTGCATTAGCGATCGACAAGCTGGTCGAGGGCTGGGCCGGCGATGTGACCACCGACAGCTCGGTGGCCATGTACGCCTACCGGCGAGCCAACGTCGCCGAGCTCAACCGGAGGGGCCGCGAGGTGTGGCGCTCGCTCGGCCGCCTCGGCCAGGCCGAGCTGGTCGCACCCGGCGGCGCCCGTTACGCCGAGGGTGATCGGGTGACCCTGGCGCCGGGCGCCGGCGGCCAAGTCGTCACCTCTCAGACTGGGACGGTGGTGGGGGTGAAGGTCGATACGAACTCCCTGCTCCTCCGCATGGACGACGACAACGAGATCGTCAGGCTGGAGGGCTCAGAGATCGCCGCGGAGCGCCTAGCCCACGCGTATGCCGTGACCGTCCATCGAAGCCAGGGCGCGACGGTGGACCGGGCCCATGCCCTGGAGGACGGCGGAGGACGGGGGCTGGCCTACGTGAAGATGAGCCGGGCCAAAGAGCACACGACCGTCTACGTGGTGGCCGACTCCCTGGAGCAGGCCACCGAGGACCTTTCGTCGGGAGTGGGGAACCGACCGCCGCCTCGGCTGGGTCATCGACACCGGCACGCCGATGACGGAGCCCGGGGAGATCGAGGCGAGCCGGGTCGTCAACCGGCCGATGCGTGACGCGCTACGTCGTGGCCGCCTCCGTCGCCGAGCGCGACGCGATCCTCACCGTCATCCGCCACGATCCTCCGCTGAGATCCGCGCCGCCGAGCTGCACCGCAGCCGCCTGGAAGCGCAGCGGGAGGATCTGGCGAAGGGCACCGGCCGCTACCGCGACCACCCCGTCGCCCAGGCCCTTCGAGAGCTGAGTGCCGCCGAGAACAACGTCGCCCGGCTGGAGCGCAACCTGCGCGGATCGGGGCGTTCCCGGAAGGACAAGCGTGTCTGGCGTGCCGAGCTGCAAGAGTGGCGCCCACAGCTCGCCGCTGCCGCACGAGACGTCGCCAACCTCACCGCTCCTGAAGTCGCCCGCCTCGACACGGATGAGCAGCGCCTCCGAAAGCGCCTCGACAGCCTGTGGCGCCAGCGCGAGTCCTACCAGTCGTGGGCCTCCCGCTACCCCGAGGCGGAGGGCCGCCTCGATCAGCTGGCCGCGGAGGTCACCTCCATCGACGACAGCTTGGATAGGAAGCCGCCCGGTCGGGACCTGCCGCCAAGTCTTCATCCCGACCGGTGGGCTCATCTCACGCGCGGACAAGACCGGCCTGTCGGTCTCGACCTTGGCAGGTATGTGAACCTGCTCTGCTCCCGGCCCACTGTCACCCGCTTCTCCAAGGCCTGCAACGGTCCCGAGGCGTTATGGGGTGGTCAGACACCCGACTTCGCCGGTTACGTGCGGCCGAACGAGCGCCTGGGCTAGGCCGTCCCGCCTCCGGTACGGGGCGTTCTGCGCTACCGCCCGGGCTGGGCGGGGTTCGCCCGGGCGGAGCGCTACCGGGCGATGCGCTCAACTGGCGACCGCCGGTACTCGGCCGGTCGTCCGATCAACCCGTATCGGAGCGGCGACAGAGACGCCAGAGCTCAGACGTCGCGCCGCTCGGCGCGACAACCGGCCCGTCCCGTCTCCTCGGCGGCCAGGCCCCGGCCGGCCACCTCGGCCGGGGCCCGCTATCAGGTAGCCGGGCTCCCCCAAGAGACGCTCGACGTCGAGCACGCAGTCCACATCGCACCACGCCCCTTAGGGGGTCGGCCAGGGAGCGGCAGGGGCAGTGGAGCTGCCTGGTGCAGGGATGTCCGGGCATGGAAACACGTTGTTCGCTCGGAGGGCGATCCAAAATGGCAGACATTGTCTGCGGCAGGTGATACGCCTCCTGCCAGTCTGGACCGCGCGAGCATGGGGATGCATGGCGAAGCTAGACGTCGAGTGGGCGGTCTCGGAGCTTGACGCGTTCCTCCACGTGACGGAGCAGGTGGTTTCCGACGCGCCCGGCGTTTTCGGAGCCTGGATGCGCGGCCCGGAGACGGACGCGGCGGCACGGGCGCATGTCGTGGAGCAGATCCTCGACCGGGTCCCCGCCATGAACGGCTGGCGTGGTCGGGACCGGCCCAAGAAGGACGACGACTACGACTGGCTCCGCGACCAGGCGTCCCGTGGCAAGGCCGCGATGGAGCGGGCTGCCGAGCTGGCGGAGAAGCTGGGTGACAACGCCCCGGAAATGGATGCCAGCAACCTCCACCCGTGGGCGTGGGAGAACGGCAAGTCCTTCTGGAACAGCGGCCACTTCCACCAGGCGGTGATGCAGGCCGCGATCAGGATCAACTCGGAGACGCAGGCCAAGCTCAGCCGGGTCGACGTGTCCGAATACAAGCTGTTCAACGAGGCCTTCACGCTGAAGCCTGCGGCGGCCGGAGCCAACCGCCTCAGGATGATGAAGGACGACGGCAGCGACACCTACAAGAGCCTCCACGAGGGCGCCCGGGCGTTCGCCGAGGGTCTGTACCGAGCGATCCGAAACCCAGGCATGCACACTCCGCCGCCTGCCAACGGCGGCGAGGAGCAGCTCGCGCTGGAGCAGCTGGCCGCGTTCAGCATCCTCGCAAGGTGGGTCGAGCAGGCCGAAGTCGAGACCATCTGATGTTCCCAGGACTTGATCCTGTTCAGTTTGGCCAGGACTCGCCGGTGCACGCAGCACAGCGGTTCCTCGCCAGCTCTTACGATTCCGTCGCCAGCGTGGTCGATACCGCTTACCCGGCGCTTCGGGCGCAGCGATCGGCAAGTCGAGGCCGGTTGACCCACGCCGAGCAGGACCTTTTCCGGGCCGCTGTGGTGTTCGCCGGGGCCGGAGTGGACACGGCCCTCAAGGAGGCCCTTCGGTCGTGTGTCCCAGTCCGCATCGGGCAGTCCGACACTGCGCGGGGCAAGTACATCGAGTTCGTGACGCGCAACATCCAGGACGGCGCTGGGGTGAGCGCGAGGAGGCTCGCCGAGCTGCTCACCGCCGGCCGCCCCGAGGCCGTCCTGCTGGACGCCTACATCCTGTCGTTGACGGGATCGAGCCTCCAGTCGCGGGAGCAGGTCAAGAACTCGCTGACGGCGTTGGGCCTGACCGACAAGGGCCTGTACACGGACGCCGTGACCCTCGACCCACTGTTCAAGGCGCGCAACGAGATCGCGCACGAGATGGACATGACACCCACCGCGTTGCAGCGCACCCAGGGAGCGCGCACCCGCCGCGAGCGTTCGCTGAAGATCTACGAGGACATGTGCCACGCGGGGCTGAACTACTGCCAGCGGGTCCTGACGCCTTGCACGCGATTGTTGAACCCGGGCCCGGATGAGCAGGTCCTGGGGCTACGTGGTCGTCCGCGCGGAACTCTTGACGCGTGTAAGCCAGTGGCGGGTGAGCCTATAGCTGGAAGCTCCGGCCCAAGCGGGCGCCCGACTTCGGCACCACTGCGGCGCTCGGCAACGCGCGAGACAACGCCGCCCGAAGGACCACGACGTCGTACCTTCGCCAACGACATTTGTCCGCCGGCTCCTCGCCCGCCCAGAACGCCGATTCCGTCGCGGTCGCTGCCGCCCTCGCTGTGTACGGAGGGTGCGAGCGGTTACCCCATCGCGGGTGGTGTTGCGCGGCGGAAGAGAGCGATCGACGCGATCAGCACCCAGATCGGGAACGCCAAGAAGGCGACGAACCCGAGCGGCCCGGCCACGGCAAGGATGCCGAGCAACAGCGCCAGCCAGCCGATCCACACCGGCAGCGAACGTGATG
>JBOGHG010000176.1:0-8329 GCA_050744525.1 Acidimicrobiales bacterium
CGCGTGTGGTGATTTTGGCGGCCACGGCGTTCGGGCCACGCAGGCCGGCGGGCTACAGGCCGAGCTCGTCGGCCCGGCGGACGGCCGCCCGACGGCTGTTCACGCCGAGCTTCATGAAGATGTTCTTGGTGTGGGTGCGGACGGTGTTGAGCGAAACGACCAGCTCTGCGGCGATCTCGGGTCCGCTCAGGTCGCTGCGGAGCAGCCGGAGGACATCGAGCTCTCTGCTGCTGAGCTCGTCGACGAGGCCCTGCTGCGCCGGGCCGGGTGGGGGACCGTCGGCGGCGAGGAGCGCAGAGGCCTCGTCGGCGGTGCTGCCGTGGCTGACGGCGGCCTTCAGCAGGGCGTTCATCGGCGGGCCGGCATCCAGGAAGATCCGGGCGAAGCCCTCGACCTCCGCTCGGGTCAACGCCTCCCCCAGGTCGGCGAGCGCTTGCGGCGTGTCCCCCATGGCGTGGTGGGCGAGGGCCAGCAGCGCCAGCGCTTCGATGGCGTTGCCGTCGCGGTGGCCGGCCTCGGCTGCGGCGAGGATGCGCTGGAGCAGTCCGATGACGTCGGTGGGGCACCCGGTGGCGAGGAGGAGACGAGCGAAGGTGAGCTGCTCGTAGTCGCGAAGGTATGCCGGTTCGTCGTCGACGGTAAGCCCGGAGTCGCCGGCCCACTGCTCGGCACCGGCGAGGTCGCCGGCGCCGAGACGTATCCGCGCGGTGGTGGCGGTGACGGGGCGCGCTTTGGGCGAGTAGTCGGTGTTGTAGAGCCGCTCCGCCTCGCCGAGCAGGGCGAGCGCGCCGGCGTGATCACCGCGGGCGGCAAGGAGGCGGGCGTCGAGGACGCGCCAGCGGTACGCGTGCTGGGGGAGTGCCAGGCTGTCGCCGAGCTCGAGGCTGGCATGGAGCTGCCCGGCGGCCGCCTCGAGCTCGTTGCGTTCGAAGTGCAGTTCGCCCAGCGCGAGGTGCATGTCAGCGGTGCCGCGCAGCGGCCCGTTGGCGGTGCCGAGTTCGAGTCCCGCGGTGAGGGTGCGCGTGGCGGCGCCAAGGCGGCCTTGGGCGACCTGGATGTCGGCGAGCCCGAGGGAGCATCCGAGGATGTCGGGGAGGTACGCGGCCCGCTCGAACGAGGCGATCGCGGCGGCGTACTGACGCGCGGCGGCCTCGAGGTCACCGTCGGCCCAGTGGGCGAGCCCGATCAGGGCGGCCGCCGCCCCTTGGCCGAAGTGGTCCTCGGCGTCGCTGAGCCGGGCGGCGCGCTGACCGTGGGCGACCGTGCCGGCGAGGTCACCGCGGAGCAGCGTAAGGGCGGCGCGGTACATCGCGGCCTGAGCGGGGAGGCGGCGGAACGTGGCGTGGTCGTGCACGACCATGTCGTCGGCCGGCCGGCGTGGCCCGAACGCCGTGGTCGGCCGATCCGGCTCGATCCAGCGTTCGATGTCGTCGAGCAGTTCCTCGACGCCGGCAGTTTCGCCGGTGACCATGCGGGCGCCGACCAGCCCGAGGCTGAGCACGGGGCGGTTCGTGAACACGTCGCGGGGGAGGGCGTCGAGCAACGCCCGCAGAGTGGCGTCCTGGCGGGCCTGTCCCAGGTCGGGAATGGCGAGCTCGACGAGCTCGGCCGCCTTCGTGAAGTCCTTGGCGGCCATGGCATGCCGGATCGCCTCAGCGCGATCGCCGTCGGCTTCGAACCAGTCGCCGGCTCGGCGGTGCAGCGTGGGGATCCGCTCGGGTGCCTCGTCGGCGAGGCGGGCGCGGAGCACATCGCCGAAGAGGTGGTGGTACCGGTACCACTGTCGGCGATCGTCGAGGGCGATGAGAAAGAGGTTCGACCGTTCGAGGGCCGCGAGGGTCGTCCTGGCGTCGCTGCGGCCCGTCACGGCGGCGCACAGCGGCGCGGTCAGGCGGTTCAGTATCGAGGTCTCGAGGAGGAAGGTCCGGACGTCATCGGTCTGGCGGTCCAGGACCTCGTCGACGAGGTAGTCGACGACGAAGCGGTCGGCCCCGGCGAAGTCGGCGACGAACGCCGCCCGGTCGTCCCGGCCGCGGAGGGACAGGGCGGCAAGCTGCAGGGCCGCGATCCACCCTTCGGTCCGGGCTTCGAGGGCGTCGACGTCCGCGGTGGTGAGCTCGAGCCCCATCGCGTCGTTCAGGTAGGCCGCCGCCTCCTGCGAGGTGAAGCGGAGATCGGAAGCGCGGACCTCCAGGAGCTCGCCTCGCGCCCGCAGGCCGGCGAGCGGCCACGGTGGGTCCGCCCGGCTGGCGACGACGAGGTGCAGCTGTTGCGGGAGGTGCTCGACCAGGAAGAGCATCGACTCCTGCACGGCGAGGGACTCGACGAGGTGGTAGTCGTCCAGCACCAGGACGACATCGTTGTCGAGCGCCTCGAGGTCGTTGAGCAGGCTCGTGACGACCGCTTCCAACGCCGTCGGGGCGGACTGCAGTGTGCTCAGTGCGTCGGTTCCGACATCGGGTGCGACCTTGCGTAGGGCGGCGACGACATAGGACCAGAACACCGCCGGGTCGCTGTCACGGCGGTCGAGCGACAACCACGCCGTCGATTTCGTCGCGACGGTGTTGGCGGCCAGCCACTCCGTGAGCAGCGTCGTCTTGCCAAAGCCGGCCGGGGCCGACACGAGCACGAGGGCAGGAAGGCCTTCAGGGTCGAGGCGCCGGTCCAGCCGGGCACGCGGCACCACACCCCGGCGCCGCCGAGGGACATGCAGCTTGCTCTCGAGCACGGGTATGCCTGCCACGCCCACCGACCGGTCACCTACCCGTCTGCGGATTTGCGTCTCGGGGCACGAACGTACGTCCGTTGGTCGCCGGTGTCCGGCGCCGCAACCGGCTCGTCGAGCGCGATCGTGTGTGCCCGCGCAATGGGCAGGACGAGTTCAAGGCTCGCATGGGGCTGCCCCGACTCGAGACGCCGCCAGCTCCGTCAGCGTGACGTCCCGCCCCGTCGGGGCCCGGTTCAGACGCGGACCGACCTCGGCGAGCGCATTTGCTGACCGCAGGGGAGCCACCCACCCAGCGAGCCAACCACGGAGTACGAGAAACGGCAACAGGAGTTGTCAGCGACGCCGATGAGCCGAGAGTTGGCACATAGAGGGCTACCTGTCCCGAGACGGATCGTGTGGCATCCCGAGGCGAGCGCCTCTGGGCCGAAGCAGACCTCTGCCAGCGCCGTGAGCTTGTGCGCCGTGTCGTCGACCGCGTTCGAGTGATGGCTGCACGCCGAGGGGCTCGCTCGATCCCGCGCGAGTCCGGCTCGACATCCCCCTGCGTGGCGTTGGCCTCTGTCTCGGCCATGTTGCCCGTCGGTTCGGAGCCGTCCGGATCGCTCGTGGCGCGTCGCCCGGTTGGCTGGCCGCCCACCCGCAACACCGCCACGCAGTTCCCATGTCATAGGTGATGGTGGTCAAGCTGGGATCGGAGCGACGGGAACCCCAGGCTGACGTTGGCAACCCCAGCAGTGTCGAAGGGCGCCGGAACCGAGACCGCGAACAGTGGAGCAGCCGACCGGTCACCGGCGAGGAGTGCCGGACCCCGACCTGAGCACCTGAGCGTCGCGACGACGAACACCCTCCACTTGTCGGGGCAACCCGAGCTCCCCGTAGATGAGCGCCGCGTCCCGCAGCAACTCGTGACCCCTCTCGCGAGAACCGCCAGGAGCTCGCTGAAGGCACGCCCCGTAATCACGCAGCGTGTGGGCGACGAAGAGCGGCGACCCGGCTCGTCGGTTCGCCGCCAAGGCGTCCTCGAACCTCTGTGTCGCTTCCTCGGTCCGGCCGAGCACATCGCACAACAGGCCCAGATGTCGGGACGCGGAACCGCGCGTTGCAGCACCGATGCCTTCGATGGCAAAGAGGTCGCCGAACGGCTCCAGCTCGGCGTGCGCCATCTCCGCCACATCCGGGCGCAAGAGAGCGTTGCACGTCTCAGCGAGCTGGCAGATTGAAGGGAGCCACTCGGAGTCCCTCGGGATGCCGTCGAGGCCGGTGGCGGCCAAGCGGTCAAGTACCGCGTGTGAACGCGCAGTCCGATCGGTGCCTGACCAGATCGTCGCCAAGGCGATCTGGTTGCTCACTGGAAGGTAGGCGACCTCGCCTGTGAAATCGGCGACGCAGGCCTCGGCCTCCTTCGCGTCACCAGCGTCGAGGGCACGCACGATCCGGACGGTATGCAGCAGCATCGTCGCGTTCTCACTGCCCGCCCGTCGGCCCAGCGCCTCGGCCTCTTCGATGAGGGACTCGTGTTCTGCGAACCGCCCGTCCATGTGGACTCGCATCCCCCGCCACATCGGCAGGTACCACGAGTAGAGCGGATCACGCAAGGCCGCCGCCACCCGGCCGAACGCTTCGATCTCCACATCGGCAGACGAGAAGTCGCCGAGCTCAAGGAGGGCCACGAGACGCAGCCGCCGACCGAGGAGCTCGAGGCTGCGATCGCTGACGCGAGTGGCAAGGCGGACCACCTCAGTTGCCTCACCGAGACGTTGGCGGGTTTCGGCAGGTCCCGCGATCACGTCGCAGTGCGTGGCGAGGGCATATGCCAGGGCCGCATGGTCGCCGATGCGTCTGGAGACCTCGACCGCCTCCTTGGTAAGCGCCCGGCGCCGCTCGGGTGAGTCGACCAGCGACAGTGCGACGGATAGCCGACCGAGGATAAGGGCGCGCACGGCGGAATCCTCGGCGCCGAGCGCGTGCAGGGCCTCCTCGAGGAGGTCGAGTTGACGCTGGTCGAACAGCGTCACTTCGAACCCGCCGAGATCTGCGGCGTAGCCGAGCGCGGCCCTGGCCAGGTACTCGGGCCTTCTGTGCCGTCGTGCCCACTCCGCCACCTGCTCGAACGCGTCCTTGGCTGGGCCCACGTTGCCCGCCCGGCGCTCGGAATCGGCGAGCGCGAGCAGGATCTCCGCTCGCCGTTCCGCGTCTTTGCCCGTGTCGGTCAGGACGGCCAGGACCCTCCGGAAGTGGGCGGCGGCCTCCTCGAAGGCCAGCAAGTCCAAGGCCTCCCGGCCCGCTCGCTCGCTGTAGTCGACCCCCTTGCCCGCCGCGATGCCGCCAGCGCGAAGGAAGTGGTACGCCAGCTGGGGGATCTGCCTGTCTGGGTCCGCTCGCTCGAGCACCTCGCCGAATCGCCGGTGGACCGCCTTGCGGCGTGCGCGCGAGAGGCGTTCGTAGAGCGCCTGGCGCATCAGGGGATGAGCCAAGGCATAGGTGCCCAGAAGTTCGTCCCGAACCACGATCACCTTTGCCGCGATCGCTTCGTCGAGAAGCTCGACGACGGTGTCGACCTCCGTCTCCATTACCTCGGCGAGTAGCTCCGCCGAGAATTCGTCGCCGGCGGCCGAAGCCACGAGAAGGAGATCGAGCACTGGCGGGGCCAGGCGCGCGAACCTGCGGTCCAGAACGGCGAGCGCGCCTCCCAGTAGGGACAGGGCGGCGATGTTCCGTCCAGCGCCCTCCTCGTCAGAGAGGGCTCGGCACAGCTCAAGCACGAAGAGCGGATTTCCCCCACTCCGACCGTGAACGGAGAGGGCCAAGGCGGGGTCGGGCCGCGCGCCCGAAGCCGCCACTAGTGCGGCGACGTCGACCGCCGAGAGGGGGCGCAGGCGCAGCGTCCGTCCGAGTCTGCTGAGCTCCGCCAGTAGTTCCTCGTGCGGGCTTCCCGGGGGGACCTCGTCGTTCCGGAAGGTTCCGACGAGCAACACCGGCGTGGTGCGGAGCTGACCGGCCACGAAGGCCATGAGCCGGAGCGACGGCAGGTCGGCCCAGTGCAGGTCGTCGATGATCAGGACCAGGGGCCGGTGCGCGGCCAGGTGGGCCAGGAGGCGCGTGACCGAGTCGTAGAGTCGGAAGCGGGCGCCGTCCGAGTCGGTGGGCGGGGCGTCGAGGGCGGGACCGAAGTCGGCCAGCTCGGGCACGAGGTTCGCCAGCTCCCGGGACGTCGAGCGCACCGTGGCGGCGACGACCTCTCCCTCGGCAATGGCAAGGAGGCCCCGGATGGACTGGATCCACGGCCAGAATGCGGGTTGGGCGCTGTCCGCCTGACACCGGGCCCAGACGACGGCCGCGTGTTTCGCCACCGCCATGGCCTCCACCTCCTCGGCCATGCGCGTCTTTCCGATGCCCGGTTCTCCGGTGATGAGCACCAGCTGGCCGCTCCCGGCGACGACCTCCGCGACGGCCTGCTTGAGTGCCTTGAGCTCGGCCGCCCGGCCGGCGAGCGCCGGACCCGCCGGACGAAGCTCGCTGAGCGTGCCCGGGCGTTCGAGGGGCGCGAGTGGAGGGAAGACTTCGGGCGCTCCGGGCGCCAGGAGCTGGTACACGTGCTCGGGCTCGGTGAGATCCCTGAGCCGGTAGGTCCCCAGATCGCGGAGGGCAAGCCCGGCGCCGAGCTGGTCGCCGGCGGCGCTCACCGTCGCTGCCGAGACCAGCACCTGGTTGGGGTGGCCGATGGCGCGCAGGCGCGCCGTGCGGTTGACGGCCGGTCCGTAGTAGTCCCCCGCCCGCACCTCTGCCTCGCCGGTGTGCACTGCCACTCTCACCGCGATCGGGCGGGGCGTCGGCCACGCTTCGGCGCAGAGGTCGGCTACGACGCGGGCCGCGGCAACCAAGGCGTGTACGGCGGCCGGAAAGACGGCGAAGCGGCTGTCACCCTCTCCCCGGGGCCGGACCAGGTGTCCCCCGCATGCCGTCACCGCCGCTTCGACCAGAGCGTCGTGGCGCGCCATGGCCAGCGCCATGGCGTCCGTCGACTCCTCCCAGAGCGACGTCGACCCGACGACGTCGGTGAACAGGTAGGTGACCCTTCCGGTCGGCAAAGCCGTCACCGGGGGCCACGGTACTTGCTGCTTCGAAGCCTCGCGTCCCTCACACGGCGGGCGGCGTCAGGAGGGGGCGGGAGCGATGTTGTTGTTCAGGCGGAAGAAGTTCTGGGCGTCATAGATCGCCTTGACGGCCGCCAATCGGTCGAGGTTTCTGCCGAGGGCCGCATCGACCCCTGAGCGCACGTCACCGCCGTCGAGCCCGGTGAAGTTGAGGTAGCCGGCCCCGGTGCCGACCGCGTGTACCCGGTTGTGGGCCGCCCGCACCCATGCGATGCCCCGGTGGTTGAACGACGAGTCGTGCCAGTTCCCCTCGATCGAAACCAGGAAGGGCGCCGACCGCTGCGCGAAGGCGGTCTCCTCGGGGTCGACACGGCTGATCGCGCCTTCGAGGTGCCAGACACCCACCTCGACGAGCGGGGCGGGTCGGTCGAGCGTGATGGCCGAGAGAACCTCGACCACCTCGTCACTGAGGTCGTCGACGTACTGGGAGCTCCAGTAGGACTGGACTTCATGACGAGGGAGGATCACGTCGAAGGCGGACTGCACGACGCTGTAGGGCCACGGTCCCGATAGGTCCACGATTGGCGAGGCGAGCCGACGCAGCGGCTCGAGCACCTTCATCCCCTCGTCGACGTCGCCCGCGTACACCGCGGCCACGACCGCGCAGGCCCGGTGGTGGACGGCATCGGGCACCTCGGGGAGGGCCGGGAATGTGATGGCGGCCATGGAGGATGTGACCTCGTCAGGCGCCTCGCGTGTGTACTCGCCCCAGCCGCGGAGCACCTTGCCGATGTCATCGATCTCGTAGATTGTCCCCGCGAAGGCGACGACGGGGCCCACCGGGTGGAGGCGGAACGTGAACGTGGTGACGATCCCGAAGTTGCCACCTCCGCCACGCAGCGCCCAGTAGAGGTCGGGGTGCGACTCGGAGGATGCCCGGCGGACCGAGCCGTCGGCGCACACCACCTGCGCCTCTACGAGGTTGTCGCACGAGAGCCCGTACTTCCTGCGAATCCAGCCGTATCCCCCACCGAGGGTGAGGCCGGCGACACCCGTGTCCGAAACGATCCCGCCGGGAGTGGCGAGGCCAAACAGCTGAGTCTCATGGTCGACATCCCCCCAAAGGGCACCCCCCTGCACCTCGGCGGTGTTCCGCTCGGGATGCACGAGAACACCTCGCATTGGCGAGAGATCCAGGAGCATCCCTCCGTCGGTGTTCGACAGGCCCGCGATCGAGTGCCCACCCCCGCGCACGGCGACAAGGAGCCCATTCTCCCGGGCGAAGTTCACCGCCTGCACGACATCGGCGGTCCCGACGCAGCTGACGGTCAAGCCGGGCTCTGCGTCGTGCATGGCGTTGAAGACCGGCCGGAGCGGGTCCGCGCCCGGCTCGTTCGCGGTCCACAACCGCCCCCGAAGTCGCGACCGCAACTGACCAACGGCCTCATCGGAGACGGTTGTGAGGCCGCCCTCCACGCGTGTGAGCCTCACGACCGCGGTCGCCTCC
>JBOGHG010000177.1:0-8121 GCA_050744525.1 Acidimicrobiales bacterium
TGCTGCTGGGCGGGTCGCTCGTGGTGGTGCCGTACTTCGAGCCCGGGCTGGTGCTGGAGACCATCGAGCGCGAGCGCATCACGGCCACCATGCTCGTGCCCACGATGCTCTACATGCTCATGGACCACCCCGACTTCGCCACCCGGGACCTGTCGAGCCTCGAGACGGTCTACTACGGCGCCGCCGCCATGTCGCCGACGCGGCTGGCCGAGGCCATCGACAAGCTGGGACCGATCTTCTTCCAGTACTACGGCCAGGCCGAGGCGCCGATGACCGTCTGCGTGCTGCGCAAGGAGGAGCACGACGTGGCCCGGCCCGAGCGGCTGGCCACGTGCGGGCGCCCCGTGCCCTGGGTCCACGTGGCGCTGCTGGACGACTCGGGCAACGAGGTGCCGCGGGGCGAGGCGGGCGAGATCTGCGTGCGGGGCCCGCTGGTGATGCAGGGCTACTGGAACAAGCCCGAGCAGACTGCGGAGGCGCTGGCCGGCGGCTGGCTCCACACCGGTGACATCGCCCGGGAGGACGAAGAGGGCTATTACACGATCGTCGACCGCAAGAAGGACATGATCGTCAGCGGCGGCTTCAACGTGTTCCCACGCGAGGTCGAGGACGTGATCTCGTCGCACCCGTCGGTGGCGGCGGTGGCGGTCATCGGCGTGCCGGACGAACGCTGGGGCGAGGCCGTCAAGGCGGTGGTCGTGCCCCGACCGGGGGCCGAGATCGTGGCCGACGACCTGATCGAGCTGGTGAAGCAGGCCAAGGGCCCGGTGCACGCCCCCAAGTCGGTGGACGTGGCCGAGTCGATCCCCCTCAGCCCTCTCGGCAAGGCCGACAAGAAGGCCCTCCGCTCGCAGTACTGGCAGGACGCCGACCGGATGGTGAACTAGCGCCGCGCGTAGGGCACGCCGGCGTGGACCGTGAGAACGACGCGGTCGGACGACGGTTCCTCGAGGACCTGCGACAGCGAGGCGTCGAGCAGGCACAGGTCGGCCGGAGCGCCGGGGCGCACGCGCCTCACCTCGCCGCCGGGATCGTCGGGTGGCGTGAGGAACAGCGCCAGCGCCCGTTCCGGCGATACGGCCTCGCGCAGCCCCAGGGGGGCGCCCCCGGCGGTCCGGCGCTCGACGGCCGCGCGGACGGCAAGCCACGGGTCGGGATCGCCGAAGGGGGCATCGGTCCCCCCGCCCACCCCGATCCCGGCGTCGAGCAGGCTGCGGCACGGATAGAGGTGCGGTTGGTCGTCGGCGTCGACCTCGGCGAGGTAGCGATCGCCCCGCTCGGCCACGAAGTTCGGCTGCGTCACCACCACCAGCCCGAGCGACGCCACCAGCCTGCGCAACGCGGGCGGCACCACGGAGCCGTGCTCGATCCGGTCACCGATGAACGCGCCGGCGGCGTCGAGGGCGGCGAGCGTCAGCGCCAGCGCCGCGCGGGTCACGCAGTGCACCGCCACCGGTCGGTCCTGC
Source organism: Acidimicrobiales bacterium (assembly GCA_050744525.1). Lineage (GTDB taxonomy): Bacteria > Actinomycetota > Acidimicrobiia > Acidimicrobiales > VFJN01 > DASQUK01. Next base: position 1,467 of record JBOGHG010000177.1, read on the forward strand.
TCGTGGGCGGTCCGCACCCAGCCCACCAGGTCCTCGAGGCTCGGCAGGGCATAGTCGGCGATCACCAGCTTCACCGGGCCCCGCGCCAGCGGCGACGGCATCTCGGCGGCGGCCAGGCTCGGCCCACCCGTCACGACCGTCCGCTGCGGCAGGAGGCCCGCCGCCGCCGCTTCGGCCAACGGCGCCATGTCCTCGAGCCGATCGACCGGCGTCGCGTCGGTCACGCCAGTGACCCCGAGGCGCGACAGTCGCTCGCCCACGGCGGCCAGGTCGGGCGGCCGCTCGCGGGGCAGCCGGTCCCGCAACCAGCGATCTAGGCCGCGCAGCCGCCCCGTCGGCCGCCCCGCGCCGTCACGCTCGACACCCACGACGGGATCGGTGACCGCCGGGATGTCGCCGGTCCAGTCGGCGGCGCCGCTCGGCCCGGGAACCTCCACGTCGAGCCCCGTCAGCTCCACCCCTCGGGAGTTGAGGACCCATTCGATGCCCGTGCGGTGCTGGACGCGCACGGGCCGGTCCCGGACGATGTCGTCGAGCCGCCGGCGGTCGAGCGGCCCGGCGATCGACTCGTGGTAGCCGACGGCCCGCAGCCACACTCCCGGGGCCAGCGACCGGTCGGCGGCTGCCAAGGAGCCGGCGAAGGCGGCGGCATCGGGCGTGGCCGCCGGGCCCACACGGACGGATCGTTCGGCGGCGGCGAGCGCCAGCAGGTGGATGTGGTGGTCGTGCAGCCCGGGGACCAGTGCACCGCGGCGCCCGTCGACGATCGTCTCGCGCGGGCGCGGCTCGAGGCGCGGACCGACGGCGATGACGGTCCCGTCACCGGCTCGCACGTCGACCAGGCGTCCTTCGACGATGACCTCGCGCAACAGCAGCTCGGTCATGGGTGGGGAAGCCTATGGTGCCTCACGTCGCGACGCCGAGGCGGTTCAGCACCGCGGCGGTGTGCTCGCCGAGCGCCGGGCCCGGGGAAGTGACCGGGCGCGCCCGGGGTGGCGCGACGTCGAGAGGGCCGTTCGGGGCGCCGACCTCGCCTACGAGGGTCGGCCCGGCCAGCGACGCGGCCACGCCGGCCAGGCTCACGTCGACCAGCCACCGGCCAGGGACCGCCAACGCGTCCAGGCAGGCGGCCGTGGCCGCCAGTCCCGCGGCCGGATCGGCGACGGCGTCCGCGCAGAAGCAGGGCCCCGCCTCGTCGGCGACCACCAGCCCGCCGGCCACGGCGGCGTCGTCGCCGAACGCCACCCGGTCGCGCGCGGGCCCGGTCCGTCCATAGCCGGTGATCGACACCCAGACGCGGGGTCCGTCGGCGACGAGATCGGCGGCCACGATCCCGTGCTGCTCGAGCACCCGGGGCCGCGACCCCTCGATGACCACGTCGGCGACGTTGAGGAGACGACGCAGCACGTCCCACCCGCACGCGTCGGCGAGGTCCAGGGCAGCCGCCCTCTTGCCGCCGTTCAGCAGGTCGAAGAAGCCGGCCGGGCCGCGCCGGCTGCCGTCCGGGCGTCCCGTCGACTCCACCTTCACCACCCGCGCGCCCGCCAGGGTCAGGAGATGGCCGCAGAGTGGACCGGCCCAGAGCGATGTCAGGTCGATCACCGTCAGGTCTGTCAACGGCCGCGGATCAGGGACCGGGCCGTGGATGCGGGTTGTCCGAACCGGCAGTGCCGCCAGTCGCGGTGGCGCCGGGGACGGGCCTACGGGCTGGTACTCCAGCTCTGACACCGGCAGGCCCAACACCCAGGCTCGTTCGGCACCCTCGTGGGCCGGCCGCCGACCGATCTCGGCGACAACGGTCGCCCACGGGTCGTCGCTCACGTCGATGCCCAACCAGGCCGGGAGCAGGTCCCGATCCTCGGGGCGGGGTAGCGCCACGGCGAGCCAGCCGTCGACCGCGCGGACCAGCCGGGTGGTGCCGCCACAGCTCGTCGTACCCTGTCGCCCGAGACCTCCGATGGCGGCACGCTCTCCCAGGATCGCCACGGGGTCGAGCCGCACCTCGTGGCCGAGCGCCGCCGATCGATTGGCGACGACGGACGCGAGATGCTGCAGCCCCGCCACCAGCCGGTCGGGCGGCCCCAGCGGGAGGCCGTCGGATCGCCCGCTGATCGCCATGGCCCCGCTGGCGGCCCATTCCGCCACCGCCCGGCGGTCGTCATCCGTCGCCGCGCGCCGACGTGTCGGTGAGGTCATGCGCGAGCATGATGGCCCCTCCGATGCGCATCCACCGATTCACCGCGACCGAGTTCGCCACCGCATTGGCCGGCCCCGAGCCGGCGGACGCGCTGAGCGACCCCAAGGGATCGGTGGTGGTGGTTGCGCTCGACGACCCGTCGTCGCCGGACGTCACCGTGCCGCCGCCTGTCCTCGCGACACTGCCGACGGTGGTCGTCGGAGCGTCGGCGTCAGCCGTCCCCGCCGGAGCCGACCTCGTCGACGTCGTCGTGCCACCGGACGACGACGAGCTCGAGGCGACGATCGACGCCGTCGCCACCAACCCGCTGGCGGCCGTGGCTCTGGTGCTCGTGCTGCGGGGCAGCGAGGCGCGCTCGGTCGCCGAGGGCCTCCAGCTGGAGTCCGCCGTCTACGGCACCCTGCAGGCGGGACCGGAGTTCGCCGCATGGCGGGCCACGCACCCGGTGCGCCCGCCGCGGCCCGAGGTCGGCCCGGCTGTGGCCGTGCATCGGGACGGCGACCGCCTCGAGCTGGTGCTCGATCGCCCATCGGTCCGCAACGCGCTCGATGCGCGCATGCGCGACGAGCTGGTGGCCGGGCTCGCGATCGCCGCCGGGGATCCCACCGTGGCCGAGGTGCGGCTCCAGGGCGCAGGGCCGGCGTTCTGCGCCGGCGGAGACCTCGACGAGTTCGGGTCCCGCCCCGACGTCGCCACGGCGCATGTGGTGCGCCTGGCCCGGAGCCCGGCACGGGCCATGGCGGGCGTGGCCGACCGGGTGGTCGCGTTCCTGCACGGGGCTTGCTTCGGTTCGGGCATCGAGCTGCCGGCGTTCGCGGCGAAGGTCGTGGCCCGGCCGGACACCGTGATCGGGCTTCCCGAGGTGTCGTTGGGGCTCATCCCCGGTGCCGGCGGCACGGTGAGCCTGCCCCGCCGCATCGGCCGCCACCGGACGGCCTGGCTGGCGCTCAGCGGCCGCACCATCGACGCCGCCACCGCCCTGGCGTGGGGGCTCGTCGACGAGGTCGTGTGACGACACCCACGGCCGGTAGTGGGTAGGGGGCGAGGTTCCGTTCCGGCGCCCCACCCAACCCAACGTTCCGGCGCTGATCTCTTGCGGTCCTCGCGAAAAGGCGGCGCCGGAAGTTGGTGCGGGTGGGGTCAGGAAGTGTCCGCAGCCAGTGCCGTGCGGACCTCGTCGATCACGTCGGACGGGTCCTCGACGAAGCGACGCCACGCTAGTGGAGCACCGTCCACCCGGCCAGCAGGAGCCGGTTGTCCCGAACCGGGTCCACCTCGAAGGCGACCTCGTTGAGGTGGTCATCCTTGCCGTCCAGCTCGATGCCGACCAGCCGCGGCGGGAACGCCAGGTCGAGCCGATATCGCCAGCCAGCGCCGCGCACCCAGTGCTCTGCAGCCGGCTCGGGCAGTCCGGCGTCGTCGAGGAGCGCCATGAACAGGCGCCGGAACGTTGGGACCGCACGCCCCCCGCGCCGCCACGGAGATCGGCGCCTAGGGTGGCCGCCGATGGCTCGCTACATCGCATTCCTGCGGGGAATCAACGTCGGCGGTCACCAGGTCAAGATGGACGACCTGCGGAAGTCGTTCGAGAAGCTCGACTTCGACAACGTCGCAACCTTCATCGCCAGCGGCAACGTCATCTTCGAGGCCGGGAAGGCCAAGCCCGCCGTCCTGACGTCCGGCATCGAGCGACAGCTTCGCGACAGCCTCGGCTACGAGGTGCCGACGTTCCTCCGCACCGATGCCGAGCTGGCGCGGATCGCCGGCCACGATCCTTTCACCGATCTCGAGGCCGCCGCCGGCGACTCGTCGTACGTCGCCTTCCTCTACGAGCGCCCGAGCGCGGCGGCGGCGAAGAAGGTGGTGGCGATGTCCAACGAGACCGATCGCGTCGCCGTGCACGACCGCGAGCTCTACTGGCACATCCGCGGCCGCCTGGCGGACTCGACCCTCGGTGCCCCGGTCTTCGAGAAGGCGCTGGGCTCGATGCCGGCCACGGTCCGCAACCTCAACACGGTCCGCCGGTTGGCGGTGAAGTACCCGCCTGCTCGCGCAGGACGTACTTGAGGACCTTGCCGCTTGCGTTCAGCGGCAGGGCGTCGACCACCCGGACCGAGCGCGGCACCTTGTAGTTCGCCATCCGCACGCGGCACCAGGCGATCAGGGCCGCGTCGTCGATCGTGGCACCTGCGCGGGGCACCACGAACGCCGCAGCCACCTCGCCCATCCGCCGGTTGGGTACGCCGACCACCGCTGCCTGGCCGACGGCGGGATGCTCCACGAGCATGTTCTCGATCTCCGCCGGGTAGGCGTTGAAGCCGCCGACGATGAACATGTCCTTCAACCGGTCGGTGATCTTGAGGTTCCCGTTCCCGTCGAAGACGCCGATGTCGCCCGTGTGCAGCCAGCCGTCGGAGTCGATGGCCGCTGCGGTGGCCTCGGGATCGCCGATGTACCCCGCCATCACGTTGTAGCCGCGCACGACGACCTCGCCGGGCTGGCCCGGCGGGACGGCCTGGCCGGCCTCGTCCACGGTCCGGACCTCGACGTCGGGTATGGGCCGGCCGGCGGTGTTGGCGATCGTCTCCGGGTCGTCGGTGTGCCGGCACATGGTCACGACGCCGGTGGACTCGGTGAGCCCATAGCCGGTGACGATCCTGGTGAACGTCAGCTCCGAGGCCATGCGCCGGATCATCTCGACCGGCACCGCGGCCGCCCCGGTCACCGCCAGGCGCAGCGACGACAGGTCGAACCGGTCGAGGTCCGGGTGGTCGAGGATCGTCTGGTAGATGGCAGGCGCGCCCGGCAGCATCGTGATCCGCTCCTCGTCGACCCGGCGCATCACCGTGGGCACGTCGAACGTGGGGTGGGGCACGATCGTCGCCCCCTTCACGAGGCAGGCGAGGATGCCCGCCTTGAGCCCGAACGTGTGGAAGAAGGGGTTGACCACCAGGTAGCGATCGCCCTCCTGCAGCCCGACGACGTCCGACCAGGCGGTGAAGGCGCGCACCGATGCCCCGTGTCGCAGCATCGCGCCCTTGGGGGTCCCGGTGGTGCCCGACGTGAAGATCACCGTGCCGACATCGTCCGGTGCGATCGCCCGGGCGCGCCCCGTCACCACGGCGGGATCGACGTCGGCAGCGCTGGCGAGGAAGTCGTCCCAGCCGACGCGTTCCTCGGGAACCGGTCCGTGCAGCACCACGGTCAGGTCGAGCCAGTCCGGCGAGCCGGCCCCGTCCAGCAGGGCGACGTAGTCGGTATCGAGGAAGTCGGTCACGGTGACCAGCACGCGGGCGCCGGCGGTGCGGATGACGTGCGCGGCCTCCGCGCCCCTGAACCTGGTGTTCACGGTCGTGACCACACCGCCGGCGCGGTACACGCCAAGGGCGGCGACGACCCACCGCGCGCTGTTGGGTGCCCAGATCGCCACCCGATCGCGGGGTTCGAGGCCGTGCGCGACGTACGCCCGGGCGGCCTCGTCGATGGCGGCGGCCAGGTCGGCGAAGCTCAGCCGCCGGACGCCGGGGTGGTCGTCGCCACCATCGGCGTCGACCAGGGCCTCCCGGGACCCGAAGCGTTCGCCCGCCCGCTCGACCAGCGCCGGGATCGTGGTCGCGTCGACCATGGTCGCCATCCTGACAAATCGGGGCCGCTGGGCAAGGATCGTCCCGTGGCCACCACCGACGCCGCCGACACCGAGCCGCCCGACGACCTGGACGCCGCCATCGGCGCCATCTACGGCGGGCCGCTCGACGAGTTCGTGACGGCGCGCGATCGCCTAGCCCGGGAGCTGCGGGCCGCAGGGCGGCGCGACGAGGCGGCCGCTGTTGGCAAGCTGACGAAGCCCAAGCGCCTCGCGTGGGCGCTGGACGCCGCCGTGCTCGCAGACCGGGCGGAATTCGAGGGGGTGGACACGGCCGCCGAGGCCCTGGCGGACGCTGGCTCCGGCACCGACGTGCGCGAGGCGACGAACGCCCTCCGGGGCGCAGCCCGGTCGCTGGCGGACGCGGCGGCCGAGCGCGCCGCGACGTCGGGGGGCGCGGCGCTGAACCAGTCCGAGCTCGTCCCCGCCGTGCTCGCGGTCGCCGCCGATCCCGAGGCGCTGGCCGCCCTACGCGCCGGCAGGCTGGTGGACGTGCCGTCCGCCGGCGCGTTCGGTGCGTTCGCCCCGGGCCCCCGGCGGCCGGCGGGCGCACGACCCTCCTCCCGCGCCAAGCGGGACGCCGAGGCCGACTCCGACTCGTCCGCCTCGCCGGAATCGCCGCCGCGGGACCAGGCACGCCCGCCTGCGGCCGGCCGTGCCCCGGTGACCGCACGGGAGGCCAAGGCGGCCGAGCGCGCGGCCGCGCACGCCGAATCCCTGTACGAGGCCGCCCGCCGCCGGGTCGAGGACGCCGCCGCTGCCGCCGACCGAGCGGCCGCCGAGCTCGCGGCGGCCGAGGACCGGCGGCGGGGCGC
>JBOGHG010000178.1:0-8015 GCA_050744525.1 Acidimicrobiales bacterium
TCCTGGCCTGGTCCGTGATCGGCGCTCACTTCCGGGTGCTGATCCGCTGGCGGAGCGCGGCCAGCCTCTCCTGGAAGGCCGGCTGGTTGATCGACCACACCTGGGGATCGAGCTCGCGCTCGACCGCGGCCGCATGGTCCGTCAGCAGGGTGACGTCGCGCATCGTCTGCTTCACCCGCTCCACCAGGTCGCGTGGGGCGCTGGCGGCGGCCGCCGCCATCTCCACCGCCAGCGGTAGCAATTCGTCATCGGGCACGCAGGACCACGCCAGGCCGGCGCGCTCGGCCTGCGGGCCGCCGAGGACCCGGCCGAACAGCACGAGCGCCGCCGCCGCCTGGGACCCGACCCGGCGTTGGAGCAGCCAGGTGTGGCCACCGCCGGGATGGAGGCCGAGGTCGATGAAGCGGGTGTCGAACCGGGCCGATTCGCCGGCCAGGATCACGTCGCACACCAGCGCCAGGTTGACGCCGGCGCCGACGGCGGCGCCGTTGACGGCGGCGATGGTGGGCAGCGGTGAGCGCCCGACCCGCAGGAAGCCGTCGTAGACCCGCGACAGGCCCTGGCGCTGGCTGGACCCGAGGTGGGACAGGTCCGCCCCGGCGCAGAAGGCGGGTGGCGCCCCGGTCAGGACCACGGCGCCGACGCCGGGATCGGACTCGATGACGTCGAAGGTGGCCTCGATCTCGTCCACCAGCCCGAGGGTGAGGGCGTTGCGCCGGGTGGGGGCGTCGAGGGTGACAAGCGCGACCCGATCCCTGATCTCGGAGCGGAGCTCAACCATGGCCGGTAGTCTTCCATGGAGGCGATGTAACGGACCGTGAGCGGTTTCATTGCATTCGCGTGTCGAATTCCGTCGCCAGAGGTCGCCCTCGATCTCGCCGATCAACCCTGGCTCGTCCGACCTACGCTCGGCCCGGCGACGCTCGAGTAGCCGCTCGGCCCGTGCGTCGATGGCGTGTTATATGACAGACGTCGCGCGATTCGTTACATTCGCCGTGACCTTCGCCGCAGCGTCGGCGTTGGCCATGGGGAAGCTGGGGAACTCTGGGACCGCCCGCACCGGGGAGCATCTTGACGCTCGTATGCCGCCGCCCGATCGTCACCGCCACCGTGGCGACCACGGTCGCGCTGGGGACGATCCTGGCGACGCCGCTGGTCGGTGGTGCCCAGGAGGATCCCGCCCGGGAGACCGAACAGGTGGCCCACCGCCAGGCGCTGGTGGCCGTCGACGTCGACATCCTGAAGGCCGACGACCTCCAGGTGACGCAGGCGCTCAGCGACATCAAGGCCAACGTCGACGCCCAGACGGCGGAGCTCACGGCCGCGGAACAGGCGCTCGCCGCAGCCGACGCGGCCGTGGCCTCGGCCGATGCCGCCGTCGCCGACGCCCAGCGCCGCATCGACGATCTGCTGGTCAAGACCGACCACGTGGTCGTCGACGCCTTTGTCACCCCGGCCACCGAGTCGGCGCTGTCCATGCTCAGCGCGGAGTCGTCGTCGATCGCCAACGTGAAGTGGGCCATCCTCGACCTGCAGACGACTACCGATGCCAAGCTACTGGCCGAGTACCACGCGGCCCGCGAACAGCTCCGCACCGAGAAGGCCAACAAGGACGAGGCCGTGGCGCAGGCGCGGAACCGCAAGGCGGAGGCCGAGGCGGCCCTGGCCGACAAGCAGGAGGCGGTCAGCCAGCAGGCGCTGTTCGCGTCGGAGGTCCACGCCCGCATCGACCAGAGGCTCAGCGAGGCCGAGATGTTGAAGGGGGTCGACCCGGCGCTCGCAGCCCAGCTCCAGGCCGAGCAGGCCCAGCTCGTCGCCGCCCTCGACAAGCTCGACGAGGAGGTCGCCGCTGAGCTGGCGCGGCGTCGGGCGGTGGAGCTGTCGGCCCAGGCGGAGGCCAACAAGGCGGCCGGGGTCCAGGCCCCGCCGGGCGGTGTGGCATCGGTGCCGTGCCCCACCGGTGGCAGCATCCAGGTCGCGGGTGACATCGGCGAGCCGGTCGAGCGCCTGCTCACGGCCGCGGCCGAGGCCGGCATCTCCATGTGCGGGAACGGCTACCGTGACCCGGCCGACCAGATCGCCGTCCGCCGGTCCAACTGCGGCACCAGCCAGTACGCCATCTGGCAGATGCCGGCGTCGTACTGCAGCCCGCCCACCGCTCGCCCGGGCGCCTCGATGCACGAGCAGGGCCTGGCGATCGACTTCACCATCGGAGGCGGCACGATCGGTTACGGGGGCGATGCCTACAACTGGCTGAAGGCGCACGCCGCCGATTACGGACTGTCCAACCTGCCAGGCGAACCGTGGCACTGGTCGACCAACGGCAACTGACGCCGGGCGCCTGGTCGCGCCGGGTCCTGGCCGTGGTTCTGGCGGTTGCGGCGTTGACGCCGTCGGTCAGTGCCGCGCAGCAGCCGGACCCGGAGGCGACCGAGCAGGAGCGGGACGAGGTGCGTGCCCGCCAGGGAGAGGTCGTGCTCGAGGTCGATGCCCTGGAGGCGCAGGACGCCGAGGTGCGAGCGGCGCTGGCCGAGATCGAGCGCAACGTCGCCCGACAGCGATCCGAGCTCCAGCAGGCCGAGGGCGCCCAGGCCCAGGGCGAGGCCGAGCTTCTCCAAGCCAACGCGGCCGTCGCCGACGCGCAGCGGCGGATCGCCGAGCTCAACGAGCAGGCAGACCGGCTGGTGGTCGATGCGTTCGTCCACCCCCCGTCCGACAACGCCCTCGAGCCACTCCGGGCCGGGTCCATCACCGACGCGGCCGTCATGCAGGCGGTCCTGGAGATGCAGGGCGACCGTGACGCCCAGGTGCTGGAGCGACTGGCGCAGGCGGAGGACGCGCTCCAGGACGAGCAGGCCAAGAAGGAGGATGCGGCCACCGAAGCCGAGCGGGCCCGTCAGGCCGCGGCCCGGGAACTGGAGGATGTCGAGGCCGCACTCGACCAGCAGCAGGCCTTCGCTGCCGACCTCGAGGAACGCCTGAACGCCAAGCTGGCCGAGGCCGAGTCGCTCCGGACGCTCGACGCCGCCCTGTCCGACCGGCTGGCCCAGGAACAGGCCGAACTGGCGGCCCGGCTGGCGGCCGCACAGGCGGCCCAGGCGCCGGCCCCGACCGAGGATGTGGCGCCGTCGCAGATCGAGCCCGCCCCCGGCGGGCTGGCGACGGTCACGTGCCCCGTCGGTGGGTCCATAACCGTGGCCGGCTCGATCAGCGCCAACGTCCAGGCCCTGCTCGACGACGCTGCGGCGGATGGGGTCATGCTGTGCGGAGGCGGCTATCGGGACCCCGAGCAGCAGATCGAGCTGCGCCGGGCGCACTGCGGCACATCCAACTACGCCATCTACGAGATGCCGGCGTCACAGTGCAGCCCACCCACGGCAATCCCCGGGTCGTCGATGCACGAACAGGGATTGGCCATCGACTTCACCTGCGACGGAGGCGGCGCCGTCAGCAGCGGCGACGAGTGCTGGGACTGGCTACAGGCCAATGCCGTCGGCTATGGGCTCTACAACCTGCCGAGCGAGCCGTGGCATTGGTCGACCAACGGCAACTGACATTGGCCGGGCGGGGCCGCGCGCTCCGCGGCTCGGCCACACGGTCGATTAGGCCCACGCGGTCGCCGCGATAGCGCCATTAGCTGGGGAAACGCCTCGCCGATGCGCGGCGTTGATGACATCGGCGACCCGGTTCGTTACATTCACGGCCACTTTGTCCGCTCGCGGGAAGAGCAGCAAGGAGCAGGGAAGAGCCGTGCCATCCGCATTCCGCCGCCTCGCGCTCATGATTGCCGTGGTCGCCCTCGGTTCGGTGGTCGCCGTCTGGTCGCCGGTGCCCAGCGGCGCCGACGACCCCGACCCGGCCAAGACCAAGCGGGAGCGGGATGCCGTCCGGGCTCAGAGCACCGAGGTCGACCTGCAGGTCGACGCCCTCCAGGCCAAGGACGCCGAGGTCCAGGCGGCACTGGCGGAGCTCGAGGCCAACGTGGCCACCCAGGAGGCCGAGCTGGACGAGGCCGAGCGGGCGCACCAGGAGGCAGATGCCGAGCTGGCCGCGGCAATCCAGGCGGTCGCGGACGCCCAGCAGCGGATCGACGACCTCAACCGCAGGGCGGACGAGCTGGTGGTCCAGTCGTTCGTCAGCCCGCCCTCCGACAACGCCCTCGATGCGTTCCGCGCCGACTCGCTGTCGGACGCCGCGGTCAAGCAGGCGGTGATCGAGATCCAGGCCGACACCGATGCCGACGTGCTCGACCAGCTCGACGAGGCCCACGAGGACATGGAGGTCGAGCAGGCCAACCGGACCGCAGCCGAGGCGGCTGCGAAGGCGCGCAAGGACGAGGCCGCCGAGGAGCTCGCCGACGTGGAGGCTGCGTTGGCCCAGCAGCAGGCCTTCGCTGCCGACCTCGAGGAACGGCTGAACTCCAAGCTGGCCGAGGCCGAGTCGCTCAAGGAGTTCGACAAGGCCCTGTCGGAGCGGCTCGTGCGCGAGCAGGCGGAGGTGGCTCGCCGGATTCGCGCCATGCAGGAGGCCGCCGAACGGCAGCGCCGGGAGCGAGAGGCGGCGGCACGGGCGGCCGCGGCGCAGGCGGCGGCCGCTGCCGACCAGGCTCCGTCGCCGGCCGCTGCCGACCAGGCTCCGTCGCAGGCACCGCCGGCGGCCGACTCAGCGCCGCGCGTCCCCGCGGTTTCGCCCCCGGCATCGGTCGTCAGGCCGGCCCCCGGCGGGCTGGCCACCGTGACCTGCCCGCACGGCGGATCGATCACGGTTGCCGGCTCGATCGCCGGCGACGTCCAGGCCCTCCTCAACGCCGCCGCCCGCGACGGTGTTTCGCTGTGTGCCGCAAGCGGCTGGCGGAGCACGGAGAAGCAGATCGAGCTGCGCCGGGCGCACTGCGGTTCCTCGAACTACGCCGTCTACTACATGCCGGCGTCGCGATGCTCTCCGCCTACGGCGCGCCCCGGCTCGTCGATGCACGAACGGGGCCTGGCCATCGACTTCAGCTGTAACGGGGGCGGCGCCGTCCGCCACGGCAACTCGTGCTGGAACTGGCTCGCCGCCCACGCCGACGAGTACGGCCTCTACAACCTCCCCAGCGAGCCGTGGCACTGGTCGACCAGCGGCAGGTAGCGCCGGCGTGCCGTCACCCCGGTTGGCCGCGGACCACGGCGGGGGAGTGGCGGAAGAAGTCCTCGACGTCGCGCTCGTAGTGATACGGAACCCGTTCGGCGCGGCCGAGGGCCCCGCGCAAGCGGGCGGCCTCGGCGAACGAGCGCACGGCGCCGGCCGACGTCGTCCGGTAGTCGAACCCGGCCCGCTTCAGGCGCCGGTTGTCGACACCCCGCCCGTAGGTCAGCAGCTCGATCAGCTCGGGAGGCAGGTCCACACCGACACGGGCCAGGGGGCGGGCGTACAGGCGGCGACCGAAGGGCGGCAGCGGCGCCAAGCGCTTGGCGCAGATCGCGGCCACCTCGCTCCAGGGCAGCAGCCCGTCGCCGGCCACGTTGAAGACGCCGGCGATCCGCCGGTCGAGCACGAACATGATGGCGCGCACCACGTCGTCCTCGTGCACGAACTGGAGCCGGGGGTCGAAGCCGAAGACCGCCGGCACCAGCGGGAGCCCCAGCGCCCGGGTGATGGGGGTGACGATGTCGGACCCGAGCACGTTGGAGAACCGCAGCGTCGTGACCGTCACCTGGGGGTTGTCGAGGGCGTAGTCGCGCACGTAGGCCTCGACCTCGATGAGCGAACGCTCGATGCGGTGGCGGGGCGACGACGACCGGGGGGTGTCCTCGGCGAACCAGACGGGATCGCGATAGGTCGAGCCGTAGACCAGCGTCGACGACTTCACGACCACGTCGGTCACGCGGCTCTCCGGCTGGCTGGCGGCGGCGAACAGGTTCATGGTCCCGATGACGTTGGTCTCGTGCACCTGCCGGCTGGAGGCCCGGGTCGAGTCGACCACCAGGAAGGTGTGGACGATCGTGTCGACCTGGGTGGCCCGCACGATGCGCGCCAGGATCGAGTAACCCTCGTCGGTGCGGACGTACTCCGTCCGCTCGAGCTCGACCGTAGGCTCGCGGGTGTCGAGCCCCACGATGACGTCGACGTCGGGGTCGGATTCGAGGGCCTGCGCCACCCGGCCGCCCCAGAAGCTGCCCAGCCCGGTGACGAGCACGCGCCGTCCCATCGCGGTCCCTCGTCCCCGTCGGCGCCTACCCCGACCAGACGCCGCGGCGCTGGCGGAGCATGTCGTGGAGGGAGTCCTGGATGGTCTGGCGGATCTGCTCGGACGCGTCCATGACCCGGCTGCGCGAGTACCGGGCCTGGTCGGGCGGGACGTCGAAGTGGACGGGGTCGAGCACCCGGATGCGCATCTTGGCCGGGAACGGCACGATGATGCCCAGCGGTCCCAGTGCCAGCATGTTGGCGGTGACCGGGAAGTAGGGGACGCCCAGCGCACGGGCGAGCATGGGCAGCTTGAACAGGATGGGCATCGTCTCTTCGCTGCCGATGATGGACATGGGGATGATCGGCACGCCCGATCGCATGGCTATCTGCACGAACCCGCCCCGCCCGAAGCGGCGAAGCTGGTAGCGCTCGGAATAGGTCTTGCCGGGCCCCTTGGAGCCCTCGGGGAACACCATCACGAGGTGTTGCTGCTCGCGTAGCAGGCGGTAGGCGTTGTCGGGGTGGGCCTGCACGCCGCCGAGGCGGGACCAGCCCAGGTTGACCACCGGTACGCGCTTGAATATGTCGTCTGCCAGGCCGTAGACGGGTCGCCCGAGATCTCGCTCGATGCCGTGCATGATCGAGGGAGCGTCGGTTGGAATGGCCCCGGCATGGTTGGCCACCATGAGGGCACCACCCTCGGCGGGGATCTTGTCGAAGCCGTCCCACTCGACCCGGAACCAGTGCTCGTACACGGGGTCGTAGATGCGGCGGACGAGCTCGCGGAGCTGCTCGGAGCGGCCCCACTCGTCCACGTCGGACATCCGGGGATCGTCGAGCCCGGAGGCTGGCGGCGTGGCGTCGGCCGGCCGGGTCTCGCCGTTGTTGCGCTCCGTCGGCTCGTGCTCCGCGGCCGGGCGTCCTGCGCCCTTGTCTTCGCCGGTGTCGCGTTCGCGGGCCCGGCGCTCGGAGGCCGCGGGCACGGCCACGAGCTTGCGGGGGTTCCGAGTCGTGCGGGCCTTGCGCCCCGAGGACGAGGGCGTCTGGCTCCGCGGCATGACCGGCATGGTAGGCCCTTGTTTGTCATAGGGCGCGCGGAAGATGGACGGCGTGGAACCGACGTCGCTGCGCTTCGCCCGGGTCGCCCGGTCGCTCACCCAAGCGACCCGGCGCCAAGGCATGCGCCCGCCGACGTTCCGCAGCCCACCCCGCCGGGCGGGTCTGACGCGGACGATCCAGCGCCGCCGCGACGGCGGCGCCACCGTGGCCGTGGTTCTGCGGGGCCGTCCCTGGGCGGCGGTGGTGGCCGACATGGTCGAGGGTGTGGTCGCCCACAACGGCGTGACGGGGGCGAGGGCCGACCGCTTGCGGACCGCCCTGTGGGCATCGGTGGCCGACGCGCTCGACCGGGCGGCGTGACGGCCGGCCCGGCGGTCGTACGCTGCGACCGTGCGGTCGACGCGGATGCTGGTGGGAAGGTTGCTGGTGGACGGCGACCTGGTCAGCCTCGGGTACGCGGACGTGTTCGTGGTCGTGCGCGAGGGTCGGTCCGATCCCGGTCCCAACGACTGGGAGGTCACGGTGCGCACGCCGTCGGCGCACCCGCTGGAGCCCGGCGTTCACGTCCTCGAGCTCGACGCCCTCGACGGCTCCCGGCTCTCGGGCCGGGCGCTGCTGCGGTACAGCGACGGCCGCCGGCACCTGTTCCGCGGTGATGGCGATCTGGTGGGCTACGGCGGGTCGTAGCCTGCTGGTACCACCCGCCCGGGTGGCGGAACTGGCAGACGCAGAGGGCTTAAACCTCTCTGGCCGCAAGGCCGTGCGGGTTCGAATCCCGCCCCGGGCAC
>JBOGHG010000179.1:0-8005 GCA_050744525.1 Acidimicrobiales bacterium
GTATCCGCCGCTCGCGGTTGGCCCCGGCGGCCGGCCCGCCGGGGGTATCGCCTGCTGCGACCCGCCAGTCGCCTGCTTCCGCCTGGTGGTCACCGTACGGGTCGACCGGCGCGTAGGGATCGGTACCGCGCTACCTATAAATCACGCGCCTCCATGCTGACCGCGCCCCTCTACGGCGGGCTCGCTGGTCCCTGTCGAGCGGCTCCCAGGCCCGTTGCCTACGTTGGCGTTGATGACGGCGCCCCCGGACCACGACCGAGGACTGTCCTTCGACCTCGCAACCATGGGTGGTCGGCGGTTGATGGATCGGCGCCGGGCGTTGCAGATGGTGGCCGGGGCGGGGCTGGCTGCGCTCGTCGGGTGCGGATCGGACGACCGCCGCGAGCCGGCCGGCGCGACCACGACATCGACGGGCCGGAGCTCATCGACATCCGCGGGGTCCGGGGCCGGGACGGGATCCGGGGCTCGGACGGAATCGGGCGCCGAGTGCTCGACGATCCCGGAGGAGACCGCCGGGCCCTTCCCGGGAGATGGATCCAACCGGCCCAACGTCCTCGCCGAGGACGGCATCGTTCGCGCCGACATCCGGCCCAGCTTCGGCCCGGCGAGCGGGCGCGCCGAGGGGGTGCCGGCGACGCTCGACCTTGCGATCCTCGACCGCGCCAATGGCTGTGCTCCCCTGGCGGGTGCGGCGGTCTACGTCTGGCACTGCGACCGCGACGGCCGATACTCGCTGTACAGCGCGGGCGCGGAGAGCGCCAACTACCTGCGCGGGGTCCAGGCGGCCGACGCCGGCGGCGCGGTGTCCTTCACGACCATCTTCCCCGGCTGCTACCCCGGGCGGTGGCCTCACATCCACTTCGAGGTCTACCCGAGCGTGGCCGACGCCACCGGCGGGGGGAGTGTCCTCACGACGTCGCAGCTCGCAATCCCCGAGGACACCTGCAACCGGGTCTACGCCGCCGACGGCTACGCCGAGAGCGTGACCAACCTCGCCTCGCTGGCGCTCGCGTCCGACATGGTCTTCGCCGACGGATCGGCCCTGCAGCTCGCGACCGCGACCGGCGGCGTCGACGATGGCGTCGCGATGCGCCTGTCGGTGGTGGTGTAGGCCGACCACGCTGCCCGTGCGGGTCGTCAGGGTGGTCGGCGCCCGGTGGTGATCGTCTCCAGCACCCGGGGCGCGACAGCGGCCACCTCGTCGGCGTGGGAACCGAGCACCTGGGCCACGGCCGGGAGCTCCTCACGCGAGAACCGCAGGCGTGGCCGGTGGGCCAGAAGGTCGTGCAAGCGCTCGGCGACCCAGGGGGGATCGTCGTAGCGCAGGGTCCCCAAACGCCGCCGGTAGCCGAGGAACTCGAGCCAGCGGCCGCGGCCGGGCCCGGCGATGGCGTCCAACGCCAGCTCGCCCACGTCCAGCGCCCGCCGATACGCCGCCTCGGCGGGCGATCCCACCAGCGTGCCGTCGAGAAGCAGCTCCCATCCCGCGTGCCCGACGGCTCGGACCGGGCCCCGGTCGAGGCCTTGCTCGGCGAGGTCCCTCCGCAGCGCCGCCGAACCGGCGCGGAACTCCGGGTGGTCGTGAAAGATGGCGTCGGCGTCGATGTGGCAGCGCATCCCGTCGCCCACGGGCCCGCCGAGGCGCGATCGGTCGACCCGCACGCCCACCATCGACGCCAGGTCCGGCAGCACGGCGCCGAGCACGAACGCCGCGTCGTCGCCGCCCCACGCCAGCGCGACGGACGCGTGCCCGAGGACGTTCATGCGCGGATCCTCGCACGCCGGGCACGGTGTCCGTCGGTTCAGGCGGATGCCTCGCCCCGCGCGGAGCCCGGCGGGGCGAGGCACTCGAGCTGCGTCCATGCGGGTTGCGTCATGGTTCCTCGCTGGCCGTGGTCGTGACCGCGGCGGCGAGTCGCTCGAGCATTCCGGTCCATCCCTCGGAGTGGCTGTCGATCTCCGCCGCCGGCAGATCGCGGTGCTCGAGTCGGAGCCGCGTGCCGTCACGGTCGGGCGTCAGCGTCACGTCGACGACGGACGATCCCGGCGGCACGCCCACGTCCGGATCGGTGAAGCCCCAGGTGAACACGACCCGCGCCGGCGGGCTGACCTCTATGAACTCACCACGCATGTGGTAGCTGCCGCCGGAGCCGTCCTCCCGGGCGTGGTCCTGGTGGCAGATGCCGCCCGGCCTGGGGTCGAGAGTCGCCTCGGTGGCGAGCCAGCGGGTGAGCTTGCCGGCGTCGGTGAAGAACTCGAACACGGTCTCCGGCATCGCCCGGATGTGCAACTCCCGGACGATCGGCTCACCCACGTCGACGAGGCTTCCCGCCCCTGCGTTCCGGTCGCTCGGATGGCTCATGGTCTCTGCTCCTCTGCTCCTTTTCGGCTTCCTGCCGCAGTGCCTCGAGCCGCGTGTCCCAGAACTGCTCGAGGAAGTCCCACAGCTCCCCCAAGCCCTCGGGTCGGGTGCGGTACAGCCGGCGGGTCCCTTCCCGCCGCTCGACCAGCAAGCAGGCGTCGCGCAACACCCGGAGGTGCTGCGAGATGGCCGGCCGGGACACGTCGCCGAACCGTGACGCGATCGCCCCGGCGGGAAGCTCGACCTTGCGTACGAGCCGGAGGATGTCCCGCCGCCGCGGCTCGACGACGGCGTCCAGCACTGCCTGCATGGTGATTATAGTAAGCAGATACTTACGTAAGTGTCAACGCACGTTCTCGCATCCCGGGGTTTACGGGTGAGTCCTGGGGGTATGGACATACAGCCGATCTAACCCCATACTGGTCCCGCCATGTCGAAGATCAACGTGTACGTGTCGGACGACCTCGAGCGTGACGTGCGGGCGGCCGGCCTGTCGGTCTCGCCGATCTGCCAGGCTGCGCTCCGCGAGGCCGTCGATCGGCTGTCGTCCATACGTGGCACCGGGGCGGACAAGACACCCAGCCCCAACCTGGCGGCCTATGTGGGCAGAGGCCGGTTCACGGCGCGTTTGGCGGCGATCCTCACCAACGTCGAAGCCGGTTGCACCGAGCGACGCCGCAAGGTCACGAGCCTCGACCTCCTCGGCGCCATCATCGAGCATGGCGAGAACATCGGCGCCCGGGCCCTGGCGGCGCTCGGCGTCGATCATCCCCCGCCGCGATCGGCGGTCCGAGCCCGACCGCGGAAGGGCTCCGGCGAGCTCGACCCGGGCGCGCGGGAGGTCCTGGGCACGGCGTTCAAGATCGCGCTCGACATGCGACACAACCATGTCGGCACGGAGCACGTCGTCATCGCCCTCGCTCTGGAGGACACACCGACCCGGGAGCTGCTCGCGAGGCTCGACGTCGACGCGAACCGCCTGCGCCAGCAGGTCGAGCGTTTGCTCACCAACCCGGGCACGGCCGAGCGACCCCACCCGGGCGACAGCGTACGCATGCTCAATCGCATCGACGGCGAGCTGCAGCGCCTCGCCACCGAGTTCGACCACCTCCGCAACACGCTCCAGGCCCAGGAGCCGCCGTAGACGCTCCGGCGCCGTCATGCCTGGGCCGCCCGACCTCGAGCGACCAGTGGGTACGAGCGGCGCCTTTACCGCGACCGGGTGAGGGTGAATGATTGCGGTGCAGACCTACTGCACCGGGAGAGGAGGTGGTCCATGGCGACGGACCTCCGGATCGAGGCCGACAACACCGTTGGCCAGCTCGCGACGCTCGGCGAGGAGCTGGGCAAGGTCGGCGTCAACGTCGATGGCTTCTGCGCCACGGTGGCCGACGGGCGGGGTGTGCTCCACGTCCTGGTCGACGACGCCGCTACCGCCCGCCAGGCGCTGGTGGGCGCCGGCTATTCCATCGCCGCCGAGCGCGAGGCACTGGTGCTCGAGGCTGTCGAGGACCGTCCCGGGTACCTCGGGGAGATGGCGCGCCGGTTGGCCGACAGCGACGTGAACATCGAGGTTGCGTACCTCGCCACCAACACGCGGGTGGCGTTCGTCGTGCCCGACGTGGCGACCGCGCGCCAGGCTCTGTAGCCCGAGGGATCGGCGATTTGCACAGGAGGCTCTGATGGACGGACAGCGAGCTCGGCTCGTGACCCGGACGCTCGATCGCGTCCCGACCATCCGGAGGGCGGCGCCGGACACCGCCCGAGCGATGTCGGAACGCCTCACGCCGGCCTGGGCCGGGATCCTCGGTTTCGGTTGGCCGCTGGTGGTCGTGGTCAGCATCGCCCTCGAGCCGGCGCCCGCCGATCCCGAGGCTGCGGTGCCGGTCGCCGTGACGCTGGCGTCGCTGGGGCTGTTCGCCGCGCTCGTGGCCACCGCGGTCGCGGCCGGTAACAGGCACCCGTCGGCGGCCGTCGCCGGCGTGGTCACGGGCCTCATCGGCCTCGGCTTCACGGTCACGTGCCCCGTGTCGGGTCACCACACGCTCGGGGTCTGGTGGTACGGCCAGCTCGTCGTGACCCTGGCGATGCTCGGTGTCAGCGCTGCGGCGCTGGGTCGTCGCGCCCGCGAGCCCGCGTAGGCGTCACCCCGGTCAGCGCACGAAGTCGGCGATCAGGGCGGCGAGCTCCACGGGCGTGTCGCCCTGGACGCTGTGGCCCGCCTGCTCGACGTGCTCGACCCGCGCCTCGGGGCAGCGTCGCCGCAGCTCGGCCTCGTCGGCGTCGTCGACCACCGACTGGGGGCGCATGCCCCGCACCAGCATCAGCGGCACCTTCAGCTCGTCCACGGCGCGCCACAGGTCGGAGAAGTCGATGTGCCGGGCCGCAGTCCCGGGCTCCTCGGTGCGGTGCCGGGCATAGCGCCAGACCCAGCTCCCGTCGTCGCGCTGGACGGCGTTGTGGAGGATCCCCCGGCGCAGCGACGAGACCGTGCGGGTGGGGTTGAACTCGACGGTGCGGGCCAGGATCTCGTCGAAGCTGGCGAAGCTCTCGGGCCCGTTGATGAACGCGGTGATCGATGTCGCCTTACCCTCGTCGACGCCGGGCGTGACGTCGACCAGCACCAGCGAGCGCACCAGCTCGGGCGCCCGGGCCGAGAGCGCCAGGGCCGTCAGCCCGCCGAGCGACATCCCGACCACGCCCCGGGCGTCCGGTGCCAGGGCCCGCACGGCGGCGGCCACGTCCTCAGCGTTGGCCGACGGGTCGGCGAAACCGCCCCGGGGCCCGTCGGAGTGGCCGTGGGCGGGTAGGTCGAGGGCGACCAGCGGGCGATCGAGGGCCAGCGCCACGGTGTCCCAGGTGTGGGCGTTCTGGGCCCCACCGTGCAGCAGCACCAGCTCGGGCTCGGCGTCGCCCCAGACCAGGGCGCTGAGCCGCCGGCCGGGTCCGACCTCGACCGCCTCCCGGCGCACGACCGGAGGGCCGTCGTAGGGGATGCCGAACTCGTCGGCGTTCCCCCGGAACATCGAGAACTCGTCGTACGGGATGCGCTCGACCGGTGCGTCAGCCATCGGCCCAGCATCGCACGTCGGCGTCCCGCAGAGACCCAGGGCCCCTCGAGGCAATAGCGGTCGCCGACGAGGGGCCGAGGTATTGACCATCGGTTGCCGTCAGTCATCGCCTCGGGCTCGTCGGAGCGACCGCCATTGCCTCGTCGCAGCCGGTCAGGACCAGAACACGCTGGCCTCGGCGTCGCCGCCGTCCGGCGAGTCGCGGCCCGATTCACCGTCACCGTGCGGGCAGTCTTCTCGGGACCGCGGTGCCGCCTCGGGCGCCCGGCCCTCCGACCTCCGACCATCGTCGGATCGGTTGTCGTCCTCGGTGGTGGTCGTGGAGCCGTCGTCGGTGGTCGACGGCGAGTCCTGGGCCGACGCCCAGGTGGGACAGCAACCTGCGAATTGCCTGAGTCCAAGAGCCCATTGCCTGTCGCACCTCGCCCCTACGATTGGGCACGCCCATGAGTCCTCCCGACCCTCCCCAGGCCTCCGACCGGCCCGCCGCGCCCGCCGAACCCGACGCGCTGACGGGGCTGAACCCCGTCCAGTCCGACGCCGTCACCCACGCCGAGGGGCCCCTGCTCGTGGTGGCGGGCGCAGGGTCGGGCAAGACCCGGGTGCTCACCCACCGCATCGCCCACCTGATCCGCGACCGCGGCGTGAGCCCGTTCGCGATCCTGGCCATCACCTTCACCAACAAGGCCGCCGACGAGATGAAGTCCCGGGTAGCGGCGCTCGTCGGCCCGGTGGCCGAGAAGATGTGGGTGTCGACGTTCCACTCGGCGTGCGTGCGCATCCTGCGGCGCGACGCCGACCTGCTCGGCTACCCCCGGCAGTTCACCATCTACGACGAGGCCGACGCCCTGCGGCTCACCGGTTACGTGATCCGCGACCTCGGCCTCGACACCAAGCGCTTTCCGCCCCGCAGCGTGCACGCCGCCATCTCCGCGGCCAAGAACGACGGCGTCGACGCCGAGGCGTACACCCAGCGGGCCGGCAACCTGTTCGAGCGCAAGATCGGGCAGGTCTTCGCCGAGTACCAGAGCCGCCTGCAGCGGGCGGGCTCGATGGACTTCGACGACCTGCTCACCAACGCCCTGCGCCTGCTGCGCGAGCACCCGCAGACCCTGCGGCACTACCAGGAGCGCTTCCGCCACATCCTGGTCGACGAGTACCAGGACACCAACCGGGTCCAGAACGAGCTCGTCCTCCTCCTGGCCGCCGGCCACCGCAACATCGCGGTCGTGGGAGACCAGGACCAGAGCATCTATGCCTTCCGCGGCGCCGACATGCGCAACATCGTGGAGTTCGAGGGCGCGTTCCCGGACACCACGGTCGTGCTGCTGGAGCAGAACTACCGGTCGACGCAGACCATCCTCGACGCCGCCAATGCCGTCATCGCCCACAACGTCAGCCGCAAGCCCAAGGAGCTGTGGACCGACCAGGGCGCCGGCGATCCCATCGTCCGCTACCACGCCGACGACGAGGTCGACGAGGCCCAGTGGATCACGCGCGAGATGACCCACCTCCACGACGCCGCCGAGGTGCACGTGCCCGGCGCTGCGGGCCGCGGCCGCGAGGGCGGCCCCCTGCGCTGGGGCGACATCGCCGTCTTCTACCGCACCAACGCCCAGAGCCGGGTCCTGGAAGAACAGCTCATGCGGGTCGGCATCCCCTACCGCGTGCTGGGCGGCACCCGGTTCTACGACCGCAAGGAGGTCAAGGACGCGGTCGCCTACCTGCGGGCCGTGGTCAACCCGGTCGACGAGGTGTCGATCAAGCGGGTCCTCAACGAGCCCAAGCGGGGCGTCGGCGCCACCTCCGTCGGCCGGCTGGACGCCTGGGCCACGGCCCACGGGCTGCCGTTCCTCGATGCCCTCCGCCGCGCCACCGATGCCGGCGTCTCGGGCAAGGCCGCCCGCGGCATCGAGGCGTTCCTCCGGCTGCTCGACGACGTGGCCGACACCGCAGCCAGTGGGCCCGGGCCGCTGCTGCAGGCGCTGCTCGAGCGCTCCGGCTATCTCGATGCCCTCGAGGCCGAGCGCACGATCGAATCGGAGGGCAGGCTCGAGAACCTGGCCGAGCTCGTGGGCGCCGCCAACGAGGTCGCATCGATCGACGAGTTCCTCGAGTCGATCAGCCTGGTCTCCGACGTCGACGACCTCGACGAGGCCGACCAGTCGTCGGTGGTGCTCATGACCCTGCACGCCGCCAAGGGCCTCGAGTTCCCCGTCGTCTTCATCATCGGGCTGGAGGACGGGGTCTTCCCCCACCTGCGCTCGCTCACCGAGCCCGACCAGCTCGAGGAGGAGCGGCGCCTCGCCTACGTCGGGATCACCCGGGCCCGGCAGCGCCTCTACCTCACCCACGCCTGGAGCCGGACGTTGTTCGGTGGCACCCAGTACAACCCGCCGAGCAGGTTCCTCGACGAGATCCCCGACGGCCTGATCCACGACGTCGAGGGCCACCGGCGCGCGAGTCGCAGCGGCCGCGGCTACGGCGGTGTCTGGGGGCGGGGCGGCCGGGACTGGCGCGCGGGCGGCCCGTCGAGGGGCGCCGGCCGCTCGGATGCCGACGGGTCGGGCGG
>JBOGHG010000180.1:0-8002 GCA_050744525.1 Acidimicrobiales bacterium
CGCTGGTCGTCGTCCTCGGCCCTCGAATTCGCTGGTGGAGTCCTTCGGGCCTGCGTCCTCGCCAGCGACGGATCTGACTCGACGATCCGCACACCCCGTTCGACACCAGCCACCTAGGACGCCCACGCCGTCGGCATCCGGGGCCAACGATGTCGAATGGCCCCGGAACGTGCGCGGGAGGTCCTCGGCCAGCGCGTCTACGAGGCGCTGCCGGTGCAGATCGGCGTCGGAGGGGTCGACGAACAGCTCAAGGCGGGGACCCCAGTCGTGATCCTGGGAGACCTCATCGTCGTAGCCCAGCACCTCGGAGCCCTGACCGATGCGCGCGGCGCTATGCCGGAGCCCCGGGCAGACCCGCTCGACGATCGGCCGCACCGCCTCGACGTAGAACCCTTCGGCCAGGGCGAGGCCGGACAACGACGCCATGGCTGGAACGTAGCGACTCGCCGACGGGTGCCCCCCACAATCCCCGCGGCAGTACTCCGGACGCCTCGTACCGGTTCAGACCGCCCCGAAACGCCGGGAGGTGAGTCCCGGCGAGACGGCTGCCGCGCACGCTGCAGGTTCGCTGCTCGTCGCTGCGACAAGGGCCGTACAGCACTTCGTGACACAGCTCTCCGCGGGTTCGCGACCGACCTGCGCACCCTCAGCTCAGCGGCGCTGCCGGGGTGACGTCACCTGCGTTCCCACTCGCCCGCCTGGTCAAGCTCGTCGCTGCGCAGGACTCGCGTGTGTCGGCGACGGAAGATGAACTCGCCTTCCGCGAACGCTCGGCGGGCGAAGACACCTCGGCCCTTGGACCCCGCGTCACGAACCTCGACATCGTGGATCACGCGGCCAGGGTAGGGACGGCACCGCGCACGAGCCGGCGTTGGATGGCACGGGCGGAGTCCTTGGCACCGAAGGCGAGCAGCGTGAGCGTCGCTGGCTCAAAGTGGTTCCGTGGGATCGCGAGCCTCCATCGCGGCCGGTCGGCAGAGTCCCCCGAGGTTCCGTGGTCGGGTCCGTGGTGGGCACGGATGCCAGCCGAGGTCGCTTGCCCGACGATGGCGTCCCATGGAACGGGCACTGCTCGAGGACTCGACCCGCCAGCGGCGAGCGCTCCGGCTACTCGGCGTGTGGGCTCATCCCGACGATGAGGCATATCTGAGCGCCGGGTTCATGGCGCGGGTGGTCGACGCCGGTGGATCGGTCGTCTGCGTGCACGCCACCGACGGCGAGCACGGCACGGACGACCCGGCGACCTGGCCGCCCGACCGCCTTGCGGCGACCCGCCGGTGCGAGCTGCGAGCCAGCCTGGCGGCGGTCGGCGTCACCGACCTGCGCCTGTTGGCGCTGCCCGACGGGGGCCTGGATGGTGTGGACCAGGCAGCCGCGGTCGACGCGGTCGATGACATGGTGCGCGAGGTCGAGCCCGACATCGTCGTGACGTTCGGTCCCGACGGCATGACCGGCCACCCCGATCACCGGGCGGTGAGCCGGTGGGCCACCGAGGCGTGGAGCCGCGCCGGTCGCCCGTGCGAGTTGCTCTACGCGACGACCACCGACGCCTTCGTCGACCGCAACCGAGACCTCTACCAGCGGCACCAGCTGGTCCTCGAGCCCGGCCTACCCCAACGCACCCCCACGGAGCAGGTCGCGCTGGACCTCGCTCTCTCCGCGCGAGAGCTCGACCGCAAGCTCGTTGCGCTCCACGCCCACGCCAGCCAGACGCGCCCGCTCGTCGAGCTGCTGGGCGAGGACGGCTACCGCCAGTGGGTCGACCACGAGAGTTTCCGCCACCCGACGGCCGTCGAGGTCGACACCGTCGTCCGGGGCGCGGCCTGACCCCAGCCGTTGGGGAGCCCCGTCCCCGGTTCACCACAACCGGCTCACCGAGTTACCCAGCGAGGAGGAAGCCCCCATGACCATGACCGACCGACCGACCCTGCCCAACGGCGTCGACATCGACGCCATCCGAGGCGCACGCGCCGCGTTCGCCGAGACGCCTGATCTGGCTCGGTTCCAGTTCAGGGCGACCAACCGTTGGGCGGACGGCGTTCGCAGCCAGACGACCTTCGACACCTTCTACGGCGTCGGCGACGAGCAGGCGCACAAGCAGCCCTTCGTCTTCGACGCCGACCATCCCCAACTGCTGGCTGCGCCCGACAACGGCCCCACCCCGGTCGAGTTCCTGCTCCACGGGCTGGCGTCGTGCATCACGGCCGGGATCGCCAGCGTGGCGGCCCACCGCGGGATCGCCCTGCGCTCGGTGACCTCGACCCTCGAGGGCGACCTCGACATGCGCGGCCTGCTCGGCATCGACGACGGCGTCCGCAACGGCTACACCACGATCCACGCCCGGTTCCACGTCGAGGGTGACGCCTCGGCCGACGAGCTCGCGGCTCTCGTGCGCCAATCGACCAGGCGCTCCGCCGTGTTCGACGTACTGACCAACGGCGTTGCTGTGGACGTCGCGGTGAGCTGACCGGCGGAGCTCCGGCACCGTGGTGCCACCACGCGGCACCCACGGGGTCGGCAACGGCGGACTCATTCCCTCGATGCGGGCCATGTCCTCTCCCCATCACCACACCACCGCGGTCATCATCGGCGCCGGCCACGCCGGGCTCGCCATGAGTCGCTGCCTGACCGATCACGGCGTCGATCACGCGGTCCTCGAGCGCGGCCGAGTTGCCGAGCGCTGGCGATCCGAGCGCTGGGACTCGCTCCGGCTGCTGACACCCCGGTGGCAGAGCCGGCTCCCTGGCTGGCACTACCGGGGTGGTGACCCCGACGGGTACTTCACGATGCCCGAGCTGATCGGGCACCTCGAGGGCTACGCGGCGTCGTTCGACGCGCCCGTCCACACGTCGACGGCGGTGACCTCGGTCCGGCGGGCGGGCCGGGGGTACGCGGTCGTCACCGACCGGGGCACGTGGGCCGCGGCGAACGTCGTCGTCGCGACGGGTGCCTGCGATCGACCCGCGGTGCCGGCGGCGGCCAGGCACCTGGACGCGGCCATCCCACAGGTCACGCCCAACCGCTACCGGTCACCCGAGGCGCTGCCGGCCGGCGGTGTGCTGGTGGTGGGCGCCTCGGCCACGGGCGTTCAGCTGGCGTCCGAGCTGCGGGCCTCCGGCCGGGCGGTGGTGCTGGCGGTGGGGCGGCACACCCGTGTCCCCCGGCGCTACCGCGGCCTCGACATCCAGTGGTGGCTCGACCGGCTCGGCATCCTCGACGTCGCGGCCGGCGATGTCGGCGCCCTGGACCGGGCGCGCCGTGAGCCGTCGCTCCAGCTCGCCGGCGACCCATTCGGCCGGACGCTCGACCTCCTCACCCTGGCGTCGCGGGGGGTGCGGCTGGCCGGTCATGTCGAACGCGTGGGGGGCAGCCGCGTCGAGTTCGCCGACGACCTGCCGGCCGCGTGCGGCGCCGCCGACCGGCGCCTCGACCACCTGCTCGCCCGCATCGACGACCACGTCGACTGGTCCGGCCTGCGCGCCGAGGTGGACGAGCCCGAGTGCCTGCCCCCCTTCACGCCCCGCGGCCTGCGGTCCCTCGACCTGCGGCGTGCGGGCGTCACCACCGTGATCTGGGCCACCGGATACCGCCGTGCGTACCCCTGGCTGCAGGTCCCGGTGCTCGACCGACATGGGGAGATCCGCCACCGCGGCGGCGTCACCCCCATGCCCGGGCTGTACGTGCTGGGGCTCCCGTTCCAGCGCCACCGGAACTCGACGTTCCTCGACGGCACCGGCCGTGACGCCGAGCACCTCGCGACCCACATGGTCGCCGCACTGCACGACTCGCCCGCCGCGTGACCGCGGAGACCCCATGAGCAATCCCCTCCACCGACTGGGCTCCCGCCCCTACGACGCGGTCGTCGTCGGCGCCCGGGTCGCCGGCGCCTCCGTCGCCCTGCTCCTGGCCCGGCGCGGCCTGCGCGTCCTGGTCGTCGATCGCACCGCCTACGGCAGCGACGTGTTGTCGACGCACGCGTTGATGCGGGGCGGGGTCGTACAGCTCGAGCGCTGGGGCCTGCTCGACGCCGTGATCGGCGCCCCGACGCCGGCCGTCGAGGGCGTGACCTTCCACTACGGCGACACCGCCGTCCGGGTCGAGCTTGCACCGACGGCCCCGCTCTACGCACCCCGGCGGACCGTGCTCGACCCCGTCCTGGTCGACGCCGCCCGCCGGGCCGGCGCCGACGTGCTCCACGGACTCCGCGTCGTCGACCTCGACCTCCGGGCCGGCGGCCGGGTGGGCGGTGTCGTCGTCGAGCACGGCGGCAGCACCGCCCGGATCGCCGCGCCCCTGGTGGTCGGTGCCGACGGAACCCACTCCACGGTCGCCCGGCTTACCGGCGCACCCGTGGTGCGGCGCGGCAGCGCCGCGGCCGCCTCGGTGTTCGGCTACGTCCGCGGCCTCGAGGGCAGTGACTACCAGTGGCACTACCGTCCGGGCGTCGCCTCGGGCGCCGTCCCCACGAACCACGGTGAGACCTGCGTCTTCGCCTCGGTCGCTGCGGCGCGCTTCGCCGAGGAGGTCCGGCCCGACGTCGCCCGTGGCTTTCGGCGTGTCCTGCGAGAGGCCAGCCCCGACCTCGCGGCGTCGACGGCCCGGCGGGGGCCGGTCGGCCGCCTGCGCAGCTTCCCGGGCATCACGGGGTTCTTCCGCCGCGCCCACGGCCCGGGATGGGCCCTCGTCGGCGACGCCGGCCACTTCAACGACCCCATCACCGCCCATGGCATCACGGGAGCGCTGCGGGATGCCGAGCTGCTCGCCGACGCGGTGCTCGATGACGATCTCCAGCGCTACGAGGACGCCCGGGACGACCTGTCAGACGCGATCTTCGTCGCCACCGACCGCATCGCGTCCTACACCTGGGACCTCGACCAGGTCCATCAGGCGCACGTCGACCTGAGCCAGGCGCTCAAACGCGAGGCACGGGACGTGGCCGGCCGGCCGGTCGGGGTCGGAGCATGACCACTCAGCGGAGGCCGGCCAGCGCCGCCCGCGACCGCGCCGTCAGCTGGACTGCGCCCATCGCCTCGTGGCGAGCAACCGCATCGGAGAGCCACCGCCGAGCGTCGTCGTGTCGTCCGCACAGAGCGGCCAGCGGGCCAACCAGGAGCGCCACGCTGCCGAGACACCACATCGCCCGATCGGCCACGACCACCCGGTCCGCAAACGGCTCGAGCAGACCCAGCAGCACTGGTGCCCGCGCGGCGTCGCCGAGGCGGACGCAGACGTCGGCGAGGAAGGCCATGCCGAGGAGCCAGACGACGTCGCGGCGCATCACCGAGAAGTCGTCCACCGCCAGCTCCTCGAAGCCCTTCCTGGTCCGGTCGAGATCCCCCACCCGGGCGTGCAGGAGGCACAGGGCGGCCCGCCAGGTCACGACGTGCTCGTACTCGCCGGCCAGCTCCTCGTAGGGACCTATGACGGCGGCCAGCTCGACGGGGTCGTCGCTGGCGACGGCGTAGCCGAACTGCTGCACCCAGTAGACGGCCTCGGCGGACGGGTCGCGAGCCGCCTCGCCGAGCTCGCGCGCCACGGTGATCGCCTGCTGCGCGTCGTCGAGCCGGCCCTCCAACATCGCCCAGGTGCCACGCCACATCCAGGCATCCCGCAGATGGATCGGTTGGTTCAGGGTCTCGGCGATCTGGCGGTGCGACGCGGCCGCGGCGCGGGCACCGGTGGCATCGCCCAGCTCGAGGAGATCGGTGACGAGAATGCCGTAGCCGCGCAACCGCAGCTCCGGCTGGTCGACGTCGCCCCCCAGGGTGACGATCTTGCCGGCCGACTCGACCCGGCGTTCCAGGTCCTCGGGTCCCCAGAGCGCGTCGTGCTCCGCGACGAGGACCCACGCCAGCGCCGCCGGGTCAGCCGACGCCCGGGCATCCCGTTCGGCACGGTCGCTCAGCTCGGCCCGGCGGCGGTGGTCGGCGCTGAAGTACAGGGACTGGGCGAGCCTCGACGTCACCCGGGCCCGGAGCCCGAGCGAGGCGTCGTCCAGGGCATCGCGTGCCCGCTCGAGCAGCGCCGTCAGCTCGGGATCGGCGCCCCAGACCGGCGCCGTCTCCGCCATCCCCAGCGCCGCGCTGGCGAGCAGGACCGGATCGCCGGCGCGCGTCGCCATCTCGGCGACCGACCGCAACGTGCTCCGCGCGATCTCCGCCTGGCCGGCCCGGACGTGGGCGTCGGCCAGTGCAAGCCGTTGCCGCGCCAGCTCGACCTCGGCGGCCCCCGCGAGCTCGAGTGCCTCGATGGCCGCCGTGTACAGGTCGACGGCCTGGTCGTAGGCATAGGAACGCATGGCCTGGGCGGCCGCAGCCACTGCGACCGCGGCCGCCCGGCCGGGGTCCCCTTCGGGCAGGGCGGCCCGGCGGTGGTAGGCGACCTCTGCCAGAGAGGCCGCCGGAGCCAACCGCTCGAGCTCCTCGGCGGTCCTCAGGTGGAGGTGGAGCCGGCGGCTGCTGGCGAGCCGCTGGACGAGGCACTCCCGCACCAGGGCGTGTGCGAAGCGGTACTGGTCCCGCTGCTCGGGCACCTCGACGACCACGCCGCCGACCAGTGCAGCGTCGAGCGCGTCGAGCACGGCGGCCGGCTCGCGGCCGACGGCGCGGGCGGCGACGCCGAGACGAAACGACTCGCCCACCAGCGCCGCAGCACCGAGCACGTCGACCAGCAGCGGATCGAGCTGGGCGATCCGCCGGGCGACGACCTCGCAGAGGTCGGGTGGGATCGCATCGAGGTTGTCGCGGCCCGCGCCGGCCACGTGACGCAGGAGCTCTCGGACCAGGAAGGCGTTGCCCCGGGTGTGCCGCCAGGCCACGGCGGCGAGGTCACGCACGTCGGGATAGTCGTGGTCCGCGATCGCCGTGACGCTCTGCGCCGACAGGCCGCCGATGCCGACCCGAACGACAGTGTCCGTGGCCTCGAGCGCCGAGACGAGCTCGCTCAGCCCCGTGTCCGGCCGCAGCCCCTCGGGCCGCACGGTTGCCGCGATCAACACGGGGACCCGATGATGCGCCCGCAACAGGTGGTGCAGCAACGAGAGCATCGATCGATCGGCCCAATGGAGGTCGTCGACGATCAGCAGCACCGGGCCCGGGAGCGCGACCACCGCGGACTCGACCGCGTCGAAGAAACGACGCCGGCCGAGCTCGACGTCGTCGTCGTCGAGGCGCCCGGGCCGTTGCTCGCCGAACGCGGGCACGAGCGCACCGAGCGTCGGCCCCACGTCGGCGACCACCGGCGCCGGGACCCATGGAGCGAGGCCGTCGAGTGCCTCGACGAGCGGCTGGTACGGAACGAGCCCCTCGGCGTCGCAGCGACCGAACCCCACCACACCGACCGACGAGACGAGCGTCCCAGCGGCCTCGGCGAGCAGCCGGGTCTTGCCGACCCCGGCCTCGCCCACCACGAGCAGCAGCCGCCGCCGACCGCTGAGCACCACCTCCCGCAACGTCGCATCGATCGTCGACAGCTCGTCGTTGCGGCCGGTGAAGAGCCCTCGGGTCGCCATGTCGGAGAGCGGACGCGGCACCTCCGCCCACAACCCGGCCGACCGGGCGCGGCCGCGCCTCGCCAGCTCCCGCCGGTCAGCGGCACCCAGCTTGCGTAGCAGCGACGACACGTGCGATTCGACCGTCCGCACGGAGATGAACAGCCGCTCGGCGATCTCCTGGTTGGTCAGGTGCGCCGCGAGGGCATCGAGGACCTCGCCCTCCCGCGCCGAGATCTCCTCCGACCGCCCGCTCACCGCCACCAGCCAAGTCTCGCGAGTCCCCGACGACCCTGCCTGCGGACTTCGACCAGGGCCGGGTCCTCCACGGGGCTCACGAGGTGACTCACGAGGTGATACGAGCCGTGCTGCCTGGGTGAGGCTCTCGGCTCATGTAAGGGACATCGGCACCCGTGGATCCACCACGGGGCTGGGGTCCCAGGGTTGCATGGTCATCCCGGCTGGTCCGGGGGGTGGCGTCGAGATTGGCTCTGGGGGAGGCCTGTTGGGTCT
>JBOGHG010000181.1:0-7989 GCA_050744525.1 Acidimicrobiales bacterium
TCGGCACCCCGTCGTCGTGGTGGCCCTCCACTCGGGCCAGGGCGCTGAGGCGCTGACGCGCGAAGCGCTCCGCCATCAACGGCAGGAAGTTCGTGAACTTCGCCCGATCCGCGAACTGGTCGTAGCTCGTTTGCAGGAACAGCTCGATCGTCTCGACCGAGAACGTGCCTGTGAACTGGTCCTTCAGGTTGCGAGCGGCGAGCTTCAGTGCCATCCGCTGGTCGGGGTCGAGTGAATCCAGATCCGGCATCGTGCGCCTCCTGACCAGGGTCGGGCACTCGAGGCCGCGCCCTCGTTGCGATCACTGCCGCAATACGCAACTACATCAGTAATGATTGAGTCAACCTACAGTGTTCTACTGGGCCCTGTCCGACTCGGGTGGCTTGCCGGCCCCGACGAAGGCCGACCAGAACCCGTCGGCTACCGCGTGGCTGTCGACGATCTCGACGTCGGTGAACCCGGCGCCTTCGAGCTGGGCCCGGTAGCGGTCACGGGTGACAGCACCGGCGATGCATGCCGCCCATTCGGCGTCGTCCGCGAGCAACTCAGCGTCGGGTTCCCGGTCCGCGACGACATCGGCGACCGCGAGCCGCCCGCCGGGGCGCAGCACCCGGTGCGCTTCGGCGAACACCGCGTCCTTGTCGGCGGAGAGATTGATCACGCAGTTCGACACCACCACGTCGACACTCAGGTCCGGGAGCGGGACCGCCTCGATGCGCCCTTCGAGGAACTCGACGTTGTCGACCCCGGCGCTGAGCTGGTTGGCACGGGCCAACTCCAGCATCTCCGCGGTCATGTCCACCCCGTAGGCGCGGCCCTGGGGACCGACTCGGCGAGCCGAGAGCAGCACATCGATCCCTCCGCCGGAACCGAGATCCAGGACGTCTTCACCCGGCTCGAGGCGGGCCAAGGCCACCGGGTTTGCGCATCCGATGCTCCCGGCGACCGCCTCGGGCGGCAGCTCGGTCAACTCGGCCGCGTCGTACAGCCCCGCGCCGAACGTCTCGGACGAGTGCTGGGCCACCGGGCCGCAGCAGGCGTCGATGGCAGTGCCGTGTCGGTGCTCGATCGCCGGTGCCCCGGTCGCAGCCTTGCGTGCGGCGGCCCCGTAGTGCGCCTTCAGGCTGTCCACCAGCGCATCGTCGTCCGTCATCTCGTCGCCCTTCCTGGGTGGGCCGAACGGTTCCGGTCGGCGCGATCGACCTGGCCCGGCCCTCGATCGACACTCATCGATCATCGACGATAGTCGATGCTCGACGATTCGCAACGACCGCCCCCGCGACGGCCCGCCGCCGCCGAGACCCGGCTCAGGTGATCGCCAGCGTCGCTCCGACGAACTCGACGGTGAACGCCTCGCACCAGACCAGCGCGGTGTAGGGACCCGGGACGAGATCGGTCCCGGGAGGCAGGTCGTAGGTCTGGCTGCCGACGTTGCCCTTGAGGTGACCGAGGTGGATCGCGCCAGGGTCGAGCGACGTCCGGTCGGCGCCTGGTACCAGGTAGACCTCGAGGTCGGGGCCGTTCTCGATGTCGAGGTTCTCGAACCGGAGAACGTAGGAGCCGTCGGGGTTCAGGAAGATGCCGGCGTCACCCGTGCCCGAGTGCCCGGCGAGGCCGACGAATTGCCCGGCACCGAGCAGCACCGGCACGGCCGGCTCGGCAGCCGGCTCCTCGGCCGTGGCCCCCTCGACCGCGTCCTCGGACCCGGCGGGATCCGGTGAGGCAGTACCGGGTGCGTCGACCGTGGTGTCGGGTGTCGACGAGTCCTCGCCCTCGTCGAGCTGGGTGGCGATCGAGGTCGAGAAGTCCTCCTCGACGACTTCGTCGACGAGGAAGGGGGAGATCAGCCACCAGGTCACGATGGCGAACGGCACCCACAGCACGACGATGCGGACGATCGCAGGGATCTTGAACCAGAGCATGACGACGAGGGCGAGCGCCGCGGCGATCGTCCCCCCGACGGTGAACAGGATCGTGCGCGCGTTCTCGACCGGCGCGTCGAGGATGTCGGGTTCGAGCACGACGAGCACGAGCATCAGCGCGGCGACGGCGCCGGTGATGATCCACTCCGGCGTCGTGATGCGACCGGCTAGCCGGGTCGAGAGGGAGCGCACGACAGCCGCCCGCTCGGCTGGGGAGCTGGATGGGGGGCTCGGAGTGATGCGCGTCTCTGCCATGTCGGTGATCAATCCACACGATCACACGAATTGCTCCATCCGGCGATTACAGAGCTCGAAACACTCGTCGTCGGCGCCTGCCCCCGGCGGTGCCGGCATCAACAGCGCGGAACGCGGCGTCCACGTGTTGACGGGCATCCTCGAGGACGAGTGGCCGCTTCGCGGTCACGCGCTGAGCCCGGCGTCCGCCAGCTCCCGGAGCAGGCCGAAGAAGCGCCGGGCCGTGTCGTCCCAGGTCGGCAGGCGGCGACCTCGCTCGAGTGCGGCCGCAGCCAGACGGTCCCGGTAGCCGACGTCCTCGGCCAATCGCTCGAGTCCCGAGGCGAGTCCGGCAACGTCGCCAGGGTCGAGCACCAGGCCTTCACGCCCGTTCTGGGCGAGGTGCGCCAGGTTGCCGGCCCGCCACCCGACGACCGGGAGGCCGGAGGCCATCGCCTCGCCGTACACCGTGCCGTAGGGCTCCCGGTAGCTGGGGAGCACGAAGACGTCCGCGGACCCGTAGAACACCGCCACCTCGTCCCGCGTGACCGGCCCGTGCACCACGACCCGACCGGCCACGTCGGGGCGGCCCAGGCGGGCGCGGACCCGGGATGCATACCTGCGGTCCACGTCGGTGCGGCCGACCAGATGCAACGTCGCCAGGCCGGGCGAGAGGCGTCCGAACGCATCGAGCAGGTCGAGCGTCCCCTTGCGCGCAACCCAGTTTCCCACGCTGAGCAGGGCCGCCCGGCAACCCTGCCGGAGGTCGATCGGCAGCCCGGTCGGTGCGGCGGTGACGTCACGGCCCGGGGCGACGACCACGGTGGGAAACCCGGACATCTCCGCGGTCAGCGTCTCGCTGGCGAGCATGAGGAGATCGCAGCGGCGGTACAGCACCCGATCGAGCGCGGCCTGGACCGAGCGCCGGGGCCAGCCGTGATCGATGCCACCCGGTGGCTGGTGGAGGATGGCGGCCAGCGCCGGCTGCGGTCGCGACGCCGTCGGCGGGCGCCGGAACAGGTACCAGGGGGCGACGACCGCGGCGGCGATGCTGTCGACGACCAGGACGTCGGCGTGGGCAGCACGCCCGAGCGCCCGCCCGGCCGGGGCGGCGGGCAGGGGGAAGGGAAGCGCCGGCACCGGGACGAGGTCGACGTGGGCGTCCTGCTGCGGCGCCAGCTCGGCCATGCGGCGGTGGTAGAGGTAACCACCGGTCAGCTGCTCCGGCGAGCCGAGTGTTACGAGGGAGACGGCGAGCATGGCGTGGTCGACATCGCCCTGAGTGCGCTCGGGACCAACGGCCTGTCGGCGGCGGACGCTACCCCGACCCGGTCACGTGACCGGGGCGCCGTAGGCGCCGAAGGCAACGGGCGACTCCCACACCCGCACCGTCAGGTCCTCGCCGCCGCCGGCACGGACGGCGTCGGCCAGCGCGCCGTGCGCCCACCGCGCGAAGACCTCGACCGTCACCGCGTCCGCGTCCGCCGGTCGGATGATGTCGAGGTCGGCGTCCCGGACGGTGTCGCCGACCCGCTGGAGGGCACCGTCGAGGATGTCGAGGTCGCACACCATGCCTCGCTCGTCCAGGTCGCCGCGCCCGACGAGCACCTCGACCTTGTAGTCGTGCGCGTGGAGCCGCCCTTCGGGGCCCTCGACCCCGGGCATCACGTGGAACGCCCGCACCTCGATCGCCGTCCCCACCTGGTACATCGGCATCACGTGTAGCACAGCGCAGCGTGCAGCAGGCCCGCGTCGCCACCGTCGACGGCTGCGAAGGCCTCGCCCGCCATCTCGAACGGGTAGGAGTGTGTCGCCAGCGGGGCGAGTGGCAGCTCACCGAGGAGCTCGTGCACGACCTCCCGGCGACGGCCGCGCGACCAGCTGCCGGCGAGGGCGGCCGGGATGCTCGAGACCTGCGTGCTGCGGATGCGCAGGCGACGGCGGTGGAACTCGGCACCGAGGGGGAGGCGGACGTCCTTCGTGCCGTACCACGAAACCACGAGCGCCTCGCCCTCGTGGGCCAGCAGCGGGAGGGCGCCGCGCAACACCTCGGGCCGGCCGCTTGCCTCGACGACCAGGGGCAGCCCCGCGGGTGCCTCGGTGGCGATCAGCCCTGCCGCCTCCTCGGGCGCCACGGCCTGCAACCCGACGGTCGCGGCGACCGCCCGCCGCTCGCCGAGGGGCTCGATGCCCAGGACCCTGGCTCCCGCACGCTGCAGCATGAGGCCGGTGAGGATGCCGACGACGCCGAGCCCCGTGACCGCAACCCGTTGCTCGAGCACCGGACCGGCGTCGAGCGCGACCTGGAGGGCGGTCTCCACGAGGGGGAACAGGGTGGCCAGGCGCGGATCGACGTCGTCGAGGACGACCACGTCGTCGGCGGCGACGACGAAGGCGTCCTGGTGGGGGTGGAACGCGAAAACCAGCTGACCCTCGGGGATCTCGCCGCGGGCGTGCTCGGCGCGTCCCACGCAGCTGTAGCCGTAGCGGAACGGGAAGGTGAACGAGCCGGCGAGCGCGCCGATCGTGTCGTCGAGCGCCAGCCCCGGCTCGATCTCGCCCCGGTAGGCCAGCATCTCGGTGCCCGCGCTGATGCCGGACCACAGCGTGCGCACCAGGATCTCATCGTGGCGTGGTGGTCTCAGGTCCACGGGCGAGACCCCGATCCTCCGGGGCGCCTCGAACAAGACAGCCCGGGCGGCCCGGGTGGCCCGGGTGGCCCGGCCGGGGCGCTCGTCGTCGACAGCCACGGCCCCTATCCTGCTGCGGGTGCCGCGCGCCGGGGCAAACGTCGGTGGTGGCCCGCCGCGCAGGCTGGTCAGCGTGCCTCTGCCCACGTCCGCGGGCATGTTCGAGGCGTGCGCGTTCGAGTGCGCGTCGGGATCGGTCTACCTGGCCCTCGTGAGGGGCAAGCTCGACGGCGGCGACGACGTCGTGACCAGGGTGCACTCCGAGTGTCTGACCGGCGACGCCCTGGGCTCGCTGCGCTGCGACTGCGGCGTCCAGCTGCAGCTCGGTCTGCGCGCCATCGGTGCCGCCGGTCGGGGCGTCCTCGTCTACGCGACCGGCCACGAGGGCCGGGGGATCGGCCTCGTGAACAAGCTGCGGTCTTATGCCGAGCAGGACCGCGGCGCCGACACGCTCGACGCCAACCTGGTGCTCGGCCTGGCGGTCGATGCCCGCGACTACGCCGACGCCGCGGCGGTGCTGCAGGCCCTCGGCGTGCGATCCGTGCGCCTGCTCACGAACAACCCCAAGAAGGTGGAGGGCCTCCGGAGGTCCGGCGTCGACGTGGTGGCCGTCGAGCCGTTGGCCACCGCTCCCCACAGCCGCAACCTCGGCTACCTACGAACGAAGGAGCGTCGTCTGGGGCACGTGCGACCGACGGGCGAGGCGGTGGGCGAGGAGCCCGTCGATGTGGCGCCCGCCGTCGACACCAGCGACCTGATCGGTCCCGTCGCCGCGCCGCCCGAGCGACCCTTCGTCATCCTCAAGTTCGCCCAGACGCTGGACGGGCGCATCGCGACCGCGACCGGCGACGCCCGGTGGATCAGTGGCGAGCCGGAACGCCGGGCGTCGCACGCCCTGCGCGCCGCGTGCGACGCGGTGCTCGTCGGTGTCGGCACCGTGCTCCAGGACGATCCCCAGCTCACCGTGCGCATGGTTCCGGGCGCGTCGCCGTTGCGGGTGGTGCTCGATTCGACGCTGCGCGTCCCGGACCGGGCCAAGATCCTCGGCACCGACGCCGCCACGACGATCCTCACGACCGATCGGTCCGACCCTGCCCGGCGCCGGGCGCTCGCGGCTCGTCGCCTCGGCGTGAAGGTGCTGCCGGTGGGCGCCGACGGCGTCGACGTCGGCCCGGCGCTCGAGGCATTGCGCAGCTCTGGTGTCGAGACGCTGCTCGTCGAGGGCGGGGCGCGGGTCATCACATCGCTGCTGAGGGCCGGCGTCGTCGACCGCCTGATCGTGGCGGTGGCGCCCACCATCATCGGCCAGGGCACCGAAGCCGTCGGCCCGCTCGGGGTCACCTCCGTCGCGGACGGCATCCGGCTCGTCAACAGGTCGATGCATGTCCTCGGCGAAGACGTCCTGTTGGCCGGGGACCTCTCGGCGGCTGCCGGGCCTGAGCGCGATGGGACGGATCAGCTCGCCTTCATGCGCACGCAGCAGTATCCCGGCTGAGGGGCGAGACGAGCCTCGAGCACGTCGGCGCCCTCGGCGCCGTCGATGACCCCGGAGAGCAACTCGAGGTTCATGCCGCACACCAGGTCGCGGTGCTGCTCGGCGAGGGCGCGGAACGGACAGTTGGTGAGGACGACCTCGCCGCGCCGTAGGTGGGGTTCGTAGCCGTGGCGCTCGAGCACGCCGACGACCGCGTCGCGGCGCCGGGCGCGACCGGAGCGCCGGCCCGCGGCAACGCGAGCGGCCTCACCGATACGTCGGCCCGCCTCGGTGGCCGCTCGGCGTAGGGCCCGGGTGACGGGCACGCCTTCGCGGGACGATCGCTCGACGGCTTCGGCGAGCAAGCCCCCGGCGAGGTCGTAGCGACGTTCCGGGAGTGATACCCCTATCTCAGTTTCGGAGCGGCGGTACAGCTTGGCCGTTCGGCCGGCGCCCGGCCCCGACCGGCCCGTGAGCCGCGCGAAGCGCACGTCGGCGAGCCCGGTGTCGACCAGCTTGTCGAGGTGAAAGGCGGCGACCGACCGAGCCAGGTCGAGTGCCTCGGCTGCCGTGTCCCGGCTCAACTCGCCGCGCTCGGCCAGCAGCCGGTACACGGACTGGGTGAGCGGGTGATCGAGCGCGGCGACCCCGCGGATTCGGTCGACGAACGATGCCTCGCTCATGGATCCATTCTAAGACAGAAATGGCTTGACGAAACAAGCGGCGCTTTCTATCGTGAATTTCGTAGTCACTTAGAAGGGAGCCCTGATGACCTCGATCGACGTTCCCGGTACCTCTGCCTCACCGGCGACAACCGGCCCGCAACTCTCGAACCCGGCGTACCAGGCGTTCACGCTGTTGCGCGTCGGGTTCACCGTCGCTCCGATCCTCTTCGGGCTCGACAAGTTCCTCGACTGGCTCGTCGACTGGCGCATCTACCTCGCCCCGGAGATCAACGACCTGATCCCGGGCAACGCCCATCAGGCGATGCTGATCGTCGGGGTCGTCGAGATCCTCGCCGGTGTCGTCGTGGCGCTTCGACCGAAGTTCGGTGCCTACCTCGTCGCCGCCTGGCTCGGCGGGATCATCGTCAACCTGCTGCTGCAGGCCGACCATTACGACATCGCCCTGCGTGACTTCGGCCTGCTGCTGGGCGCCCTGGCGCTGGCCCGGCTTGCCACCGCGTTCGACCGTCCGCGGGCGACGGCCTGAGGGCGGCATGAGCCACCGCACGTTCGCCATCGTCGGCGCAAGGCGACGCCCACCGCGCTGACGTCACGGTGTCGACGGCTTAGCGTCCACGCCGTCGAACCGCCGATGGCCAGCGGGCGATCCGGGAGGAGTGGGCATGACGTACTCGATCGTCGCTCGGGACGACTCGACGAGCGAGCTGGGGGTGGGGGTGCAGACGTGCTTCCTCGGCGTCGGTTCGATCGCGCCCAGGGCCCGTCCGGGCGTCGGTGCGGTGGCGACCCAGGCCTTCGCCGAACTGGCCTACGGCCCGCGTTGCCTCGACGCGCTCGGGGCGGGGAAGACTGCGCGCGATGCCCTGGCGGAGGCACGGGCGGCCGATCCGACGGCTGACCTGCGGCAGGTCGGGGTGGTGGGAGCCGACGGCAGCGTCGCCGCCATGACCGGAGAGCTGTGCGTCGGCAATGCCGGCCATGTG
>JBOGHG010000182.1:0-7967 GCA_050744525.1 Acidimicrobiales bacterium
GGGTCTCGCCGGCGGCTTCGATGTCGGCCTCGGGTGGCGCGTCGTCACGCCACAGGAACCACCAACCGGCGAACGCCGCCGCCCCCAGCAGCACGACGGCTCCGGCCACCACCCCGATCGTCCGGCGAGATCGTGCCATTCTGGTCCACCCCTCCGGTTAGTACCCCAGCAGGCAACATTGGCGACCTGTCACGCCGGCCAGATGGCGCCGCTCGCGGCGTCCTCGCCCTCGCATTCGCTGGTGGAGTGCATCGGGCTGCGTCCTTGCGAGCGACGCCCCTGGCTCGCCGTGACAGGGCAAACGTTACCTGCTGGGGCACTAGAAGCTGATGGCGCTGAGGTCGGGCTCCCAGCCCGCGGCGCGTTCCACAGCTTCGCGCCACCGCGCCCGATCGAGGTCGCGCGCCGGCTCCAGCACCGCGGCCGGACGCCAGCCGGCGGCGATGTCGTCCCAACCCGACCAGGTGCCGACCACGAGCCCCGCCAGGTACCCGGCCCCCAGGGTGGTGGCCTCGCGCTCGGGTGACACCTCCACCGGCCGACCGGTGGCGTCGGCCAGCGCCTGCACGAACGTGGGATTGGCGCTCATCCCGCCGTCCACCCGGAGGCGGGGGATCGCCAGCCCGGTGTCGGACTCCGTGGCCTCGACCAGGTCTGCGCCCCTGTGGGCCACGCCCTCCAGCACCGCCCGCACGAGCTCGCAACGGCCGGTGCCCCGGGTGATGCCGAGCAGCGTGCCCCGGGCGCCGTAGTCCCAGCGCGGTGTTCCGAGGCCCAGCAGCGCCGGCACGTACATCACGCCGTCCGCCGTCTCGCAGGCGGCGGCGACGTCATGCGACTCATCGGCGGTGGCGATGAGCCCGAGGTCGTCGCGGAGCCACTCCACGTTGGTCCCGGCGGCCAGCATCACGGCCTCGACGCCCCACGCCAGCCTTCCCGCGCGGCGCCAGGCGACGATCGGGAACGTTCCCTGCTCGCCCTGCCGATCGAACGCGGGTCGCTCGGGGCCGACGCAGACATCGAGCATCCCCCCGGTACCGAAGGTGATCTTGGCCATCCCAGGATGGACGCAGCCCTGTCCGACGAGCGACGCCTGCTGGTCACCCGCCAGGGCCGCCAGCGGTGGCGCGCCGGGTAGTGCGGGGGCGGGCCCGATGACTCCCGAGGTGTCGACCAGTGCCGGCAGCACGGTCTCGGGCACCCGCAGGGCCTCCAGCACAGCCGGGTTCCAGGCCGATGCGTCGCCCCTCACGAGCCCGGTCACGGCGGCGTTGGAGAGGTCGGTGACGTGGAGCTCGCCCCCCGAGAGGTGCCAGGCGATCCACGTGTCGACGGTCCCGAAGCACAGGTCGCGCTTGCGCTCGGGGTCGGCCTCGTCGAGCAGGTGCGCCAGCTTCGTGGCGGACTCGTTGGGTGCGAACCGCAGGCCCTGGGACTGCCACACGAGGCAGGCGCCGACCGTGCGCAGGTCCTGCCAGCCCAGCCCCGGACCGACCGGCTCGCCCGTGGCCCGCTCCCACACGACCGTGGAGGCTCGCTGGTTGGTCACGCCCACGGCCGCCACCGGCCCGCCCTCGGCCAGCGCCGCCCGGGCGACGTCGAGGGCGGCGTCGGCCAGCGCCGAGGCGTCGAACTCCACCAGGCCGGGTGCCGGGGAGGACGGCAGGACCTGCCGATGATGGACCGCACCCACCGAGGCGTCGGGCCGCACGACCGCGCCCCGGACACCGGACGTGCCGACGTCCACGACGAGGATCGATCCGTCACGGTCGGTCATCGGCGCTCACCAGCCCTCGACGTCGCCGAACGGGGACGACAGGCCCAGCTTCCCGGGGTTGAGGATGCCGCGCGGATCGAGCGCACGCTTGGTCGCGACCAGGACGCCGAGCGCCGTCCCCAGCGCCTCGCCCATGAACCGCGCCCGGTTGAGCCCGATGCCGTGGTGGTGGCTGAGCGCGCCGCCGTGCGTCATGACGGTGCGCTGGCCGACGTCCCACAGCGTCCGGTAGTAGGCGTCGCGCTGGTCGGCGTCCACCTGGCCGGCGAACGTGAAGTAGAGGCAGCCACCCGACGGATAGCTGTGCGACTGGTGGGCCGAGGCGGCGATGGTGCCCTCGACCGCCAAGAGGGCGTCCACGGTGGCGCGGTAGACCGCCGGCAGCGCTGTCCATGACGCCGAGACCTCCATGGTGTCCACCGTGAACCCCTTGCTGGTCAGGGCCTCCAGCGCCGCCACCTCGTTGCGGTGCGCGAGCCACTGCTCCACGAACGCGACATCGGCGCGCCGCCCGGGCGACGCGCCGGTGAGGCACTCCTCGGCCACCACCTCCATGACCGCGTCGACCAGGCCGGGGTCGCCCTCGTCGAGCGCCAGCAGCAGTGCCTTGCCGCCGGCCTGGTACGTGCGGTCCGCCTCGGTCGCGTCGTACAACCGCAGCACCGCGGGCGTGGCGCCC
Source organism: Acidimicrobiales bacterium (assembly GCA_050744525.1). Lineage (GTDB taxonomy): Bacteria > Actinomycetota > Acidimicrobiia > Acidimicrobiales > VFJN01 > DASQUK01. The sequence continues at coordinate 2,457 of JBOGHG010000182.1, forward strand.
CGGCGGACGATCCGCCGCATGGTGTCGAGCCCGTCCTCGAACGACGCCAGCAACCACGCGCCGCGCCGCTCGTGGCGCGGCGCCGGGCGCAGTTGCAGGCGGGCGCCGGTGATGACGCCGAGCGTCCCCTCGCTGCCGACGAACAGCTGCGTCAGGTCGGGGCCGACCGCAGCACGGGGCCAGCCCCCGGTGGTGATGCGGCTTCCGTCGGCCAGCGCCACGTCGAGCCCCAACACGATGTCCTCGATCTTGCCGTAGCGCCCCGAGAGCTGGCCGGCCGAGCGGCACGCCAGCCACCCCCCGACGGTGGACAGGGCGACGGATTGGGGCCAGTGCCCGAGCGTGACACCGTGGCCGGTACGCAGGTCGCGCTCGAGCAGGTCGCCGAACGTCCCCGGCCGGACGTCGAGGACCAGCGACCGGGCGTCGACGTCGACGATGCCGGCCAGGGCGGTGAGGTCGAGGACGACCCCGCCGTGCACCGGCACCGAGGCGCCGCAGACGCCGCTGCGGCCGCCGGCGGCGGTGGCCGGCACGCCGGCTTCGTTGCAGATCGCCAGCACGGCGGCGACCTGATCGGCATCGGCGGGCCGGGCCACGGCGCCCGCCAGCCCCGCCACCTTGCCCTCGGTCGCCCAGGCCATGGCCAACGGCCACCAGTCGCGGCTGGCCTCCGCGAGCCCCGCCCGGTCGGTGGTCACCTCCGCGCACGCCCCCCGCAGACGCTCGATCACGCCCTCGGGCACGGCGATCCGGTTGGCGCCGAGGCGCGGGACAGCGGCGCCGGCGCCGCCGGCGATGGCGATCGGCGGCGTCGGCGCGCCCGGTCCCGCCGCGGGGAGCGAATGCGGCTTGCTCACGAGTCTGGGTGGATCCGAACCCCGGCGGCGGACGGCGCCATCATCCGCTCCCCGCGACGGTCATGTTCTCGGGCAGGCCGGGCACATCGCGTTCGTGCGCCAGCGCCGCCTGGAACCGGTCGACCTCGGCGGCGCGCTCCGCTTCCGACCAGCCCAGCTCCATGGCGAGCAGCTCGGCCACGTCGCGGGCCGCCGCCGCCGTGGCGTCGCGGCCCAGCAGCCGGCAACGCGTGCGCCGCGACAGCACGTCGTCGACGGTCACCGCCATCTCGTACCGCGCTGCGTAGAGGGCCTCGGCCCGGCGGTAGAAGAGACCGGGCACGAGCGCCTCGCCCATCGTGGGATCGGCTGCGATCATGGCCTCGACGACCGCGGCCTCGCCGCCGTAGCGACCGGCGAGGTGGGCGTCTCGCTTGCGCGCCTCGCGCCAGCCCGCGGCCCCGCGCAAGGGCAGGGACCGGGTGCGGCTGCGTCGGGCGCGGCGGGGGAGTGGTTCGCCGGCGGACGCCAGCGCCCTCGACGCGGCGTCGACCGCATCCTCCGCCATCTCGCGGTACGTGGTGAGCTTGCCGCCGGTCACCGTGACCATGCCGGCGGCGCTGGTCCGCACCTGGTGGCGGCGGGACAGGTCGGCGGTGCGACTGTTGCTGGCGTCTCGCACCAGCGGTCGCAGCCCGGCCCACGTCCCGAGCACGTCGCTCACCTCGAGCGGCTCGGAGATCGCGTGGTTGATCGCGTCGAGCAGGTAGGCGACGTCCTCGGGCGTGCACTGGGGGTCGTCGACGTCGCCGTCGTAGTCGGTGTCGGTGGTGCCGATGTAGGTGACCCGGCCCCCGTCGCCGGAGCCGTCGAGAGGGTCGCCCTCGTCCCGACCGCCCCCGCGAGCGGGCCACGGCACGACGAACACGGAGCGCCGATCCTGGCGGACGGGCACGACGGCGGCGATGTCGTTGCGCAGCTTGTGCCAGGGGACGGCGATGTGGATGCCCTTCGCGGGGCGGATCGAGTTGGGGTTCGTGCCCTCGTCGAGCGCCCGCACGTCGTCTGCCCAGACGCCGGTGGCGTTGATCACGACCTTGGCACGCACCTCGATCTCGCCGCTGGCCGCACCCGCGTCGACGATGGCACCGGCGATCCGGTCGCTGTCGTCCTTGACGACGGCGGTCACAGCGGCGTGGTTGACGACCGTGGCCCCGAAGTCGAGTGCCGCCGTGCGGGCCACGGTGAGCGTGAGGCGGGCGTCGTCGGCCTGGGCGTCGTAGTAGAGGTAGGCCCAGGCCAGGCGCTCGCCGAGCATGGGCATGTGGGCGAGGGCGGCGTCCCGGTCGAGGCGCCGGTGGCGCTTGCCGATGCGCAGGCCGCCGGTGAGGTCGTACATCCACATGGCCGAGCCGAGGGCGCGGGCGAGCCGCTTGGGGATGATCCCGCCCTTGCCCTCGAACACCGGTATGAGGAAGGGCAGAACCGTGACCAGGTGGGGGGCGTTGCGCAGCAGGCGTTGTCGCTCCCGCAGCGCCTCGTACACCAGGCGCACGTCGCCGTTCTGCAGGTAGCGCAGGCCTCCGTGGATGAGCTTTGACGACTTCGACGACGTCCCCGACGCGAAGTCGTCACGCTCGACCAGGGCGGTGCGCAGGCCCCGGGAGGCCGCGTCCAGCGCCGCGCCCGCTCCGGTGATCCCCCCGCCGATGATGAGCACGTCGTAGGTGCCTTCGGCGAGGCTGGCGATGTTCTCGTTGCGGTCGAACGTGCCGAGGGGCATGGCGGCTCAGAGCCTACGGGTTGGCCCCGGCGGCGACCCACCGCGTCGGCTGGCCCGGGTCGAGAAGCTCGTCGGCGACGCTGCGATCCAGACCGAGCTGCGTCACGGTCTGCAGCTCGCGGGCTGAACGGTCGCCTGCGCCGGCCGTCGCACGAACCCGCTGGTCAGGTGCCACGACGCCATCGGGTAACAGCCTTGCCAGCGGCCGGTCGGGAGTGCCAAGATCGACTGTCCCTCGGTGCCGGGCCGGTGCGTCCCCCACGGTTTGCGTTCCGGCCCCCGGGGAACAGAGACTCCGATCCGAGCTCGCTGCTGCGACGCCGATCGCGTACGACGAACTCAGCCACAGGGGGACCCACCCGCCACCATGATGCAGACCTGGCGCCAGCATGCCGCGTGCCGCGGCCTCGACCCCTTGACGTTCTATCCGGCCACCGACGACGAGGCTGAGGGCGCCAAGGCGGTCTGTGCTCAGTGTCCCGTGCGGGAGGCGTGCCTCGAGCACGCCCTGAGCGTGCGCGAGAAGGACGGCGTTTGGGGCGGCTGTACCGAGCGCGAACGCCGCCGCATCCTCCGCCAACGCCGACGCGCGTCGTGAACGTGCCCTCGGGGTGCGAGACCTAGTCTGACGCCCCTATGGAGTTCGACGAGGTGGGCGGATGGCCGGCGATCCTGGGGACGCTGGCGGCGCAGCGCGACCTGACGACCGAACAGGCTCGCGCCGCGATGGCCGAGATCCTCGCCGGCGCCGCCACCCCGGCGCAGATCGCCGGGTTCATCGTGGCGTTGCGCATCAAGGGCGAGACGGTCGACGAGCTCGGGGGATTGGTCGACGCGATGCTGGCAGCTGCGGAGCGGGTGACGCTGCCGCCCGACGAGCCCGTGGTCGACATCGTCGGTACCGGAGGCGACCGCGCCCACACCATCAACGTGTCGACCTTGGCGGCGCTCGTCGTGGCGGGCGCGGGCGGCCGGGTGTGCAAGCACGGCAACCGGGCGGCGTCTTCGGCGACCGGCTCGGCCGACCTGCTGGAGGCGCTCGGCGTGCGGATCGACTGCGGTCCCGGGGAGGTGGCCCGCTGCGTGGCCGAGGCCGGCATCGGCTTCTGCTTCGCGCCGCGGTTCCACCCCGCGATGCGCCACGCCGGTCCGCCCCGGCGCGAGCTCGGCATAGCCACCGCGTTCAACTTCCTCGGCCCGCTGGCCAACCCGGCCGGTGTCCGCCGGCTCATGATCGGTGTGGCCGACCCCTCGATGGCCGAACGCATGGTGGGCGTGCTGGCGGCGCGCGGGAGCGAGCGGGTGCTGGTGGTCCATGGCGACGACGGGCTCGACGAGCTGACGGTCTCCACGACCTCGCAGGTGGTCGAGCTCCGCGACGGCGAGATGCGGGACTACGCCGTCGATCCCAAGGAGCTGGGCATCACACCGGCACCCACCGAGGCGCTGGTGGGTGGCGATCCCGCCACCAACGCCGACCTCGCTCGGCGGATCCTGGCCGGCGCTGCCGGTGCCCACCGCGACGTCGTCTGCCTCAACGCCGGCGCCGGGCTGGTGGTCGCAGGCATGGCCGACGATCTGGCGCACGGGTTGCAGGCGGCGCAGGCGGCGATCGACGGCGGTCACGCGGCCGCCGCCCTCGACCGCCTGGTCGAGGTCTCGAACGGCTGAGGACCGCTCGGGCGGGCGCCGAGGCCGACGCAGCCGTAGATTGACGTCGTGTCCGGAGCAGCCCTACCGACCGGCGACCCGACCCGCGGCCGCCTCCTGAGCGCCGCCGCCGAGGTGTTCGCCGAGAAGGGATACGACCGTGCCGGCGTCCAGGAGATCGCCCGGCGGGCGGGCTTCACCACCGGTGCCATCTACGGCCGCTTCCGCGGCAAGGCCCAGCTGCTCCTGGCCGCGATGGAGGCGAACTCGCACGACGAGTTGGAGGAGCTCTTCGCCGAGCGCCGCTTCGAGGGCCGGGCCACCGACATCCTGACGACGGTCGGGACCCACCTCGTGACCGACGAGTTCGACGGCGGGCAGGCGCTGCTCCTGGAGGCGTTCGTGGCCGGCCGGCGTGATCCCGAGGTCGCGGGCATGCTGCGCCGGATCATCGAGGAGCGCACCGTATCGCTCACCTCGCTCGTCGAGGAGGCCAAGAACACCGGCGCGATCGATCCGGCGCTGGACACGCGGTCGATCGTGCGGTTCTGCCAGGCCGTGGCACTGGGGTTCCTGCTGTTCGGCGCCATCGACCTCGACCGGCCCGATCCGGTTCCCTGGGAGACGCTCATCGCCCGCCTGGTCGATGCGGTCGCGGTCGATGCGCGCCATGCTCCTGAACCGGCTGACGTGTCGCCCTCCCCGGACCGGGAGTAGTCCGGCCGCAACCCCGCCGGCGAACAGGGCCGACCAGCGCAGCGGCGCTCCGACTCACTCGATGCCCAGGCCCCACATGGAGTCGAGGTCGTGCCGCGAGTACGCCTGGAAGGCGATCATCGTCGTGGTGTGGACGATGCCGGGGAGCGCGGCGATGCGGCCGGTGACCACCTCGGCCAGCTCCTCGTGCTGTCGCACCCGCACGATGGCCACGAGGTCGAGGTCGCCGGTCACCGAGTAGACCTCGGCGACGCCGTCGACGTCGGCGATGTCGGAGGCGAGCTCGGCAATCCGATCGGGCCGGGCATTGATCAGCACGAAGGCGGTCAGCACGGCTGGGCAGCGTACGCCAGGGCAGCGTACGTCCGGGCCGGACGGACCGGATCACTAGGCTTGCAACTCGTGACGACGCGCTATCGCTGCGCCGCCTGCGGCAACCAGACCCGATTCGACGTCGTGACGTCACGGCGGACCCGCGCCTTCCATCACTTCACCGTCGGCGGTGAGCTGGAGGTCGAGGAC
>JBOGHG010000183.1:0-7914 GCA_050744525.1 Acidimicrobiales bacterium
CCGCTGAGCTCCCGCCAGCCGCCCTGCTGCAGGGGAACGGGCCCGCCCCGCCGGAACCGCACCCCGGCCGCGGCGATGCCGGCCAGCACGAGGGCCAGGGCCCCCCGCCGCAGCGCCCTCACCGCCGCACCGCCGCCGGACGCAACCGTGGGGCTAGCTGGAATCGAACCAGCGACCTCACCCTTATCAGGGGTGCGCTCTAACCGACTGAGCTATAGCCCCGTAAAACCCCTGGTCAGAGGGGGTACGGACCGATTTTCCGTCCAGCACAGCGTTGTTACAGCACACAACTTGACCTGTCCTGAAACTCGGCGCAGTGTATAGGGGTGCGCTGTAGTGCGCAGCCCCAGAGTGCGACGGAACAGGGGAGGTCGAAGTCGATGGCGACGCTGGACGAGCTGATCGGCTCATGGACGCTCAGTCTACGGGCGGCGAACCGCTCACCGCGCACCGTTGCCCAGTACGTCGACGAGTCGCTGGCCCAGTTCCGCCGCTGGATGGCCGAGCACGAACCCCGCGTGGCACCACGGGCGATCACCCGGAAGCACGTGGAGGCCTACCTGGCCGACATCGCCTCGACCAGGTCGGCCTCCACCGCCCAGACCCGCTACAAGGCCCTCCGGCTGTTCTTCGCCTGGGCGCTCGAGGAGGGCGAGATCGGACAGAATCCGATGGTCAACGTCCGGCCGCTGATCGTGCCCGAGCAGCCTGTGCCCGTGCTGACCGATGACGAGCTGCGGGCGTTGCTCGCCACCTGCGCGGGCAAAGGCTTCGAGGACCGGCGGGACACCGCCATCATCCGGCTTCTCTTGGACACGGGCATGCGCCGGGACGAGATCGTCGGTCTGCACCTCGCCGACGTCGACGTCGTGGGGCACGTGGCGGTGGTGCTGGGCAAGGGGCGTCGCGAGCGCGGCTGCCCGTTCGGCGACAAGACCGCCGTCGCCCTCGACCGCTACCTGCGGGTGCGGAAGGCCCACCGGCTGGCCGACTCCGAGTGGCTGTGGCTGGCTCGGAAGGGGCCGCTCACATCGTCGGGGCTCGGTCAGATGCTGGAGCGGCGGGGCGAGGCGGCCGGCCTCGGTCGCATTCACCCCCACCAGCTCCGGCACACCTTCGCCCACTCCTGGCTGGCCGCCGGTGGCGCCGAGGGCGACCTTATGCGGCTGGCCGGATGGCGCTCCCGCCAGATGCTGTCGCGCTACGCGGCCTCGACCGCCGACGCCCGCGCCCGCGAGGCCCACCGCCGGTTGGCGCCGGGCGACCGCATCTAGCCCCTCGGCTTCTTCCGCCTCGCCTGCGCCGAACGCAGCGCCAGGCGCTGGAAGTAGGCCCGCTTGGCCGCCTCGGCTCGCCGGGCCCGCTCGGTCGCAGAGAGCAGGCCGTTCGGGTCCACCTCCCGCTCGAACCGGCGGGCGAACGCTTCACGCGCAGCGCGCGTCGTCTCGCGAGTGTCGTAGGCCGCGTGCTGCGCAAAGGCACCGAGCCGTCCCCGTGTGCGGGCGTCCATCGAGCGAGTCAGCGGGCCGATGAACGGCCACGGCTTCGACGGGCGGACTTGCCGGCGGCCGGCTTGGTGCCGCCCTGGCGCCAGCCGTCAACCCACGTGGCGATCTCGTCGAGGTCGAACCGAAGCAGGTGCCCCCACTTGATGAACGGAATCCGCCGCTCGAACACGAGCCGGCGCACATGCCGCACGCTGACGCCGAGGTACGCAGCGACGGCGTCGATGTCGACAAGGTGAGAGTTCCTGATGTCGGGCACGGCCAGGCTCCTCGCTCGAGCACGAATGTCGTCGACCTACTACTGGTGTGCCAGAAGCCGGCACGCGACGGATTCCCCTCTGATCCGCCAGTGTCAGCAGCATCTCCGCCGTGCCCCCACGATCCGGGGCCGCGGACTCGAGCGAGCGCAGCCAGCCCCACGTCGCCCGCCAATACCGTCTATTGACCGCCATTCTTCGATCTGTCATAGACGCTTTACAGGCGCGCTTGGAGGCCCCATGCTGCAGCAAAATTTCGACACGATTGCAGGGCTTCCGCCCTGCAGGAAGGCAACGCCGCGTGGCCTGGATGCGAATGATGGGAGCCGATTCGGTCGCCTACCACCGGGAGACGGTGCTGGCCCGGGGCGACGACCATCCCGGCCAGGCCCTCGCCTACTACGCCGGCCGGGGCGAGACGCCGCTGCTGTGGGGCGGCGCCGGCGCCCGTCTGCTCGGCCTGGAGGGAGCAGTGACGGAGGAACAGTACGCGGCCATCTACGGTCCCGGCGGGGCGTGTGACCCCACCACGGGCGAACGGCTGGTGCGGACCACCCGGCCGGGACTGGAGCTCGTCATCTCTGCCCACAAGTCGGTGGCCGAGCTCGGCGTCATCGGCCGGCCCGAGCACATGCACCGCATCATGGACGCCGAGCGCGACGCCACCATGGCCCACCTCGACGAGCTGACCCGGCGCATGGGCGGACGCCGGAGCGAAGTGGCGGTACGCACGCCCACCGAAGGATTCATCTACGCCACCGCCCGCCACGCCACGTCCCGGGCCGGCGATCCCTGCCCCCACGATCACGTGCTGGTCGCCAACCTCGTCCGCATGGCCGACGCCAAGGGTGGCTGGAAGGGCGCCGACACCGCTCTCTGGCGCCAGCACCTGCACGCCGCCACCGTGGTCGGGCGCATGGCCTCGGCTCGGATGGCGGTGGAGCTGGGCTACGCCATCGTCCGCGACGATGGGCCCTCGGGAAAGCTCGGCCACTGGGCCATCGCCGGCGTGCCCGAGGTCGCGATGGAGGCCCACTCGAAGCGTGCGGCCCAGATCGAGGCGGAGATGGATCGCACCGGCTATGAGTCCTATCGAGCCCGGGGCATCGCCGCCCGGGCCACCAGGGCACCCAAGCGCCATCAACCCGTAGGCGACCTGCTGCCCCGCTGGGTGGCCGAGCTTGGCGAGGTCGGCTGGAGCGTCCCGGCCCTGGCCCAGGCCGTCGACCGCGAGGCGGCCGAGCGCCGCCCGCCGGCGCCCACGCTGCGCCCCGAGGAGGTGCGCGCAGTGGTGAACCAGGTCCTCGACCCCGACGGCGCCCTGGCCGCACGCAAGGTGTTCACCCGTCGCGACGTGATGGTCGCCGTGGCCCCCTCGCTCTACGGACGTGATCCCGGTGAGCTGTCCCGGGTGGTCGACCGCACCCTGGCCGATCCGGAAGCCGTGCCGCTGCTTGGCGTGGCCGGCGCTACCGAGCGGGCCTACGCCACCGCCATGACCATCGCACGCGAGCAGGCCATCGCCCGCTGCGTGGAGGCCCAGGTCGCCCGATACAACGCGCCAGCAACGTCCCCGGATGCAGCGCGCGCTGCTGCAGCGCGCGCTGCAGCGCAGGTAGGACATCCCCTCACCGCCGGCCAAGGGAAGGCGATCGAGGCCATCTGCACCTCAGGGCGGGGCGTCGAGCTGGTGGTGGGCCTCGCCGGCTCGGGCAAGACGACGGCTCTAGCCGCGGCTCGCGACGCCTTCGAGGTCGCCGGCTACGAGGTGATCGGAACCTCGACGTCGGGCCAGGCGGCGCGGACGCTGTCCCGGGAGGCCGGAATCGACAGTCGGACCCTGGCGTCGCTCAACTGGCGCATCGCCCACGGCTCGCTGCGTCTGACGGCTCGCCATGTGGCCGTGCTCGACGAAGCGGCCATGACCGACGACGCCGCCCTGGCTGCCTTCCTGCAGGCGGCAGGGGTGGCCGGGGCCAAGGTCGTGGCCGTGGGCGATCCCCGCCAGCTGGGCTCCATCGGCCCCGGCGGCGGCTTCGAGGCCGTCGTGCGACGCTTCAGCGGAGCGGTCCACGTCCTCACCGAGAACGTCCGCCAGGTCGATGCCGGAGAACGTGCGGCCCTGGCCGAGCTGCGTTCCGGCGATGTCGAGGCGGCAGTGTCCTGGTATGCCGGTGCGGGTTGCATCGCCGTGTCTCCGGATCGGGACGCCGCCCTCGACGCCACCGTGGCCGGCTGGGTTGCCGATGCGGACGCCGGAACGCCGGCCATGTACGCGTGGCGGCGGGCCAACGTTGCCGAGCTGAACCGCCGAGGGCGTGCGGCCTGGGAGCGCCTCGGCCGGCTGTCGGGCAAGGAGCTGGTGGTCGGTGAGGTCGGCTATCGGGCCGGCGACCGCATCGTCACCCTGGCGCCGGGCGCCGGCGGGGAGATCGTGACCTCCGAATGCGGCACCGTGCTCGCGGTCGACGTGGAGCGACGGGAGCTGGCGGCCACCATGGACGACGGACGCATCCAGCGATTCGGCCCCGAGGAGATCGACGCCGCCCACCTGGCCCACAGCTACGCCATCACTGTCCATCGCTCCCAAGGGGCGACGGTGGGCCGGGCCCATGTCCTCGAGGACGGCGGAGGCCGGGAGCTGGCCTACGTGAAGCTGAGCCGGGCGAGGGAGCGCTCCACCGTGTACATGGTGGCCGACTCGCCCGAGCAGGCCGCCGACGACCTGCGCCGATCATGGAGCGAGTCCCGGCGCATCGGCTGGGCAATCGACCAGGGCAGACCAGCTCCGGGCATCGGCCCAGAGCCGGCACGCCCAAACGTCCCGGCAGCGTCTGCCAGCCTTCGTCACGCCCGGCTGGTGGCCGAACGAGATGCCCTCGCCGCCGTAGTTCCCACCAATCCTGGCGACGCCGCCTACCACCGCGCCCGCGGCGCCGTCGAGCGCATTGAGCGCAAGCTCCGGGACCTGGACAACGCCGAGGGATGGGCCGAGTGGCGAGGGACTCCGGTCGGCGAGGCCGCCATCGCCTGGAGGAACGCCCTGCGTGAGTGGAGGAGCTCCCTGGCCCAAGCCGAGCACGCCGGCCTGCGCGAGCGGCACCGCCTTCGCCAGCAGGCGGCCAGGGCCGCAGAGCGGGAAGGCCCGCTGCGGGACCGGTTCGAGGCCCTGGCCGCACCCGAGCGAGCCCGGCTCAAGGCTCAGCTCCCACAGGCCGCGCGCCACCTCGCCGGGATCGAGGGCAGCCGCCGGGCCTACAAGCACTTCGAGCTCGCACACCCGGAGGCACTCCGCCGCCTCGACCACCTCGACGACCAGATCGCATCCGCGGGCTGGCAGCTCGACGCCGAGCGTCACGGCCTCGACGGCATCCGCCCCGCGCCGCTACGCCACCACACGCGAGAGTGGCGAGTCGAGCGCAACCGTCCGAGCCTCGACCGGGGCATGGACCTCGGCGTCGGCATGTGATCGTCGTTGCTGCCAAAGGGAGCAGATAGAGAGCTGGCCATCACGAGGACACCGCAAGTCGCCAAGCTACGCTCGGACGAGGAGCAGCTGACTCAATACATTCTCTTTTGCTGTCGCCCGTCAGCGCGGTGTCAAGGCCGTCTCGAAGTCCCCGCTGGTGGCCAGCGAAAGTCTTCACCGCCTCCAGCGCCGGGAACCTACCTCTCAGAGCCCGCTGCCCAGCCAGTAACGCGTTTCTCGGTGATCGACTGCACACACGCTGTGTTGCCCTCACATCAGCGGGTCCGCCATCGGATGACGGCCCGTGGAACCATCGTCACGGTTGTCGTCGTCCGGGGACCGTTCAAGCTGTCTTTCGCTCGTATCCAAAACGTCCCCGGGGAATCGCCGCAGGTGACGGAACTCGACATCTTCGGAGTTATTGAGGGGGTGCGCATTCTGCTGATTCGCGAGGTTCCACTGGGGCGACGCAATCCGCTCGTTCAAACCCCACTTCGGGGGAAACCATGCAGTAAGGGGCTCGGGATTCGGTCGATAACGCTGTTTTATGCGTTGGCCGGGAGCAAACTCCGATAGTTCCGGACACGCCACCCGAGAGTACTTGTCAACCTCACAGAATAGATTCTGAATGTCAATCAGTTGCAGCGCTCGACCCCATAGGTCAGTCCACGCTAGCCCTCGGTCATTGAATGCCGTCTCCTGAGCATCCATCGTCCACCTCAGCATGTCTGAGACTCCATAGTCCCCCGGGTCGGCAAAGCACTTCCTTAGCCCTCGTCGGGCTCCTGGTCCGGCGACAACGAACTCATCCTCCGAGAACACCAGGTGACGGGAATAATTGAGATCCACCAGGAACTGGTATGCCAGGAACGGGCCAATGGAATCGTAGGAGACAAGGACGTTGAACGCCGACGACATCGTTGTGGCCTCGGCAATTCTCTCATGGGCGCCTTGAGAAACCATCTCTCGGACAAGAGCGATGTGACGTTGGGACTTTGGTCCTAGGCGCTTTCGTGGTGGGGGCATTATGTATGCCGCTGAGTAAACCGGATGCTGGCTAGCACGTGCAGCAATTGCCTCCTCAATGCCGCCACCGCGCAGAGTCGTCACCGAGATCTCTCCGATAGCGGCCTGAAGATACTCCCAGGTATCAATTCGGTTGAAGATCTTGAAGATGAGAACGCGCACGAAGGTGTCAGTCCATGAACGGTCGCTATCGTACAAGACACGCGTGATGAGATACTGGCTCACCCTGTCGCTCGCCCTATATACGTTAGTGAATCGGTAGGCGGCCATGACTGGATCCGCGGCCACCGGCCATGGCAGACCCTCTACTCGACGGCGATATATCTGCTGTCGCTCGGACGCGAACAACCAGTAAAGATCATACCCTTTGCTAAGCGTAGGAGGCCGACGCACGAGACGAGCCTATAGTCAAACAACCAACCTCGCATCTGCGCGCCATACGCAATACTCGTGTCCAGGGAGTCGACGTCATCTCGAGCGGGCGGCTATACGCGCGAGAAGGTCATCTATCTCCCCGAACGCATCAAGAACTTCAGTTTGCCATGAAGCATAGTCTAACTCTCGCTTGCTGGGCTCCTGTGGAACATCCGCATTCTCAGAATAGCGAGCATTAGACCGGGCAAGTCTAGCCAATACTCGAGCCAGCGCTCTCCCATTCTCACTAGCAGCCTTATCCGCAAACATTCGGACGGCTCCTGCAAGAGATTCTAGCCCGCCCAGTGCGACCGTAGTCCCATCGGGCTCCACCTCGCCTGTTGGCGTCCAGTCCGCGAACCACGCCAAGATACTGGTTCGGGCGGCAGTGGCATCTCCAAAATAGAGTTCATAGGCGGCGTCCCAAATTTCGGGGGGAGTCTCCTGGGCGACTCGGTCGATCATCGGCACAACAGCCCTCGGTCGTCGAGTGCCATCGAGTGCGAGGGCTGAGAACGTTGCGATCCGTCCAGGCGCCAAGTCAAGGTCGTGATGTTGCCGAAGCTTCCGACGAACCTCCTCCTGCAGCTGAGCGATTTCAGCAACATTGATGGGCCACCACATGCGCATCTGCTGTTTGCGAAAATAGCCGATACAGTCGAGCCGCCCCTCGGACACGAGGAACTGCAGGGAGAAGAAGGACGGAACGCGCTGACCTGCGTCCCCTAGGTCGTCGCGTGCTTGGTCAATCAACTGTATGACCGCTCGTGTTGTACCTTGGTCGGTCCCAAGAGCGTTCACAACCGCGTCGACCTGGTCGACTCCCCTTAAATTTCGGACCCGTTCGCCGTGGTTGAACCGCCTAGCTCGGGGATCCAAGCCCGGATCTGGTTTCTGCCACCAGCCGACTATCTCTCGGAGCCAAACCTCCATATTCCCTACCCCGTCCACCTCGGGATAACCGGACGGTAGGTTCAGTGCTGTCGCACCGCGCTCGATCTCACAGTAGAGATGTCGAACCTCAGTCCCATCAGAGTCCAGATATGCCATCACTCGGTCGTAAACCTCATTGACCGTCACGCCGACGACCGCTGCTGAGGATGGTGGGCGTCCGGTCAGACCCGACTTTGACACCGTGATCGCGAAACCGCAGGTGGGAGGGGGCGCGGCTTCGCTGTTTGTCCCTACATTCCCTTGATTTGCGCCGGTTCCGGGATCAGCCGGCGGCTGCGGGTGCCCAGCT
>JBOGHG010000184.1:0-7892 GCA_050744525.1 Acidimicrobiales bacterium
TGAGCAGGCGGAGTTGAGGGTCGGGCATCGCCGGTCACGCTACCGTCGCCGGACCGTGCGCAAACTGACGGGGCCGCAACGCACGCCGAGTCCACGGGCGGGATAGATTTCCTGGTGTAGGGGACATCCCTTCCCCGTTCCGGCTACGCGGAGCGCACGAGGCAACACATGGACAGCCCCGAGGACTGGCGCTGGGTCTGGATCATCGCCACGGCGGTGTTCGCCATCGGCGAGCTGACGAGCCCCGGGTCGTTCTTCATGCTGCCCTTCGCCATCGGTGCCCTCGTCGCCACCGTGCTGGCGTTCCTCGAGGTCGACATCGTCATCGAGTGGCTGGTCTTCGTGGGCGTGTCCCTGGCGGTCTTGGCGGTCCTGCGGCCGGTGGCGCGTCGCCTCAACCGGTCGGTCGACGACAGCGGCGTCGGCTCACGACGCCTGCTGGGGCAGGCGGCGGTCGTGCTCCGTGAGATCCCCGCCGGCGTGGACGTCGGCCTCGTGCGCGTCGACCGGGAGGAGTGGCGGGCCCAGTCGACCGACGGACGGGTGATCCCCATCGGCACCGCCGTCCGGGTCGCCGACGTGCAGGGGACCCGGGTGATCGTCGCCGCCGTCGACCAGCTTTCGACCTCGGCCCCCGACGAGCTCGAGCAATGAGGATCAGGATCAAGGAGGCGTCGCCGTGACCGCAGTGACCGTCCTGCTCATCGTCTTCGCCGTCATCGTCATCGTGTACGTGGCGGCGGGAGTGCGGATCGTCCGTCCCTACCAGAAGGGACTGGTCGAGCAGCTCGGCAAGTACAAGGAGACGGTCGATCCGGGCTTCCACCTCATCGCGCCCATCTACCAGATGCTGCGGCCCGTGGACATGCGGGAGCAGGTCGTCGACGTGCCGCCCCAGGAGGTCATCACCGAGGACAACGTCGTGGTCTCGGTCGACGCCGTCATCTACTACGAGCCGACCGAGCCCCAGCGCCTGGTCTACAACGTCGCCAACTTCATGCTGGCCGTGACCAAGCTGGCGCAGACCAACCTGCGCAACCTGATCGGCGACATGCAGCTCGACGAGGCGCTGACCTCCCGCGAGAAGATCAACACCGAGCTGCGGGAGATCCTCGACGACGCCACCGACAAGTGGGGCGTGCGGGTTGCCCGGGTCGAGATCCAACGGATCGAGCCGCCGACCGACGTCATGCACGCGATGCACGAGCAGATGAAGGCCGAGCGGACCCGGCGGGCCGTGGTGACGTCGGCCGAGGGCGAGCGTCAGGCGGCCATCACCCGTGCGGAGGGTGAGCGGCAGTCCGCGGTGTTGCGGGCCGAGGGCGACAAGCAGCAGCGCATCCTGCGGGCCGAGGGCGAGGCCGAGGCCATCCAGCGGGTGGCGGAGGCCGAGAAGTTCCGCCAGGAGACCGTGGCCGAGGGTGAGGCCGAGGCGATCCTGTCCGTCTACGGCGCGATCCACGAGGGCGCCCCCGATACCCCACTGCTCACCATCAAGTACCTCGAGGCGCTCCGCGCCATGGCCGACGGCCGGGCCACCAAGATCGTGGTGCCCACGGAGCTGGCCGGGATCGCGGGGTCGCTCACCGCCGTGGCCGACCTGCTGGGTGGCAACAACAGCAACGGGACGGGCGACGATGGCGCCGAGCCGCCGCCGCTTCCCGACGCCGGAGCCAGGGCCGCCGCTCGCGCCTCGCGTCCGGCGTCCTCGGAGCCGCGGGTCTCGGAGCCGCGGGTCTCGGAGCCGCGGGTCTCGGAGCCGCCGGCCTCGCCGCCGCCGGCCTCGCCGCCGACCGTCTGAGCCCGCTTCCACCGCGACTCGGCGTCGCGAGGAGGTCGCCGTGGCCGAGCAGTCCGCGATCGACGCGGTCAACCAGTACTTCATGGAGGCCGCGCGGGTCATCGATCTCGACGACGACCTGTACGGCATCCTCACCACCAGCTACCGCGAGGTGGCAGTGCAGGTACCGGTGCGGCTCGACGACGGCGAGCTGATGGTGGCGAAGGGCTACCGGGTGCAGCACAACGGCGCCCGTGGTCCCTACAAGGGCGGCGTGCGCTTCCATCCCCGCAGCGACCTCGACGAGGTCCGCGCCCTGGCGTCCCTCATGACCTGGAAGACCGCGCTCATGGACCTGCCGTTCGGCGGGGCGAAGGGCGGCATCGAGGTCGATCCGACCGCCATGAGCACCGACGAGCTGCAGCGCATGACCCGGCGGTTCACCCAGTCGATCCACCACGTGCTGGGGGTCTACCGGGACATACCCGCCCCCGACCTCAACACCGACGCCCAGGTGATGGCATGGATGATGGACGCCTACTCGTCGGTGCACGGCTACAGCCCGGCGATCGTCACCGGCAAGCCGCTGGACTTCGGCGGGGCGCCCGGACGTGACTCCGCCACCGGCCGCGGGGTCGTCTACGTGCTCGACGCCTGCTGCCCACAGCGGGGGGTCGAACTGGCTGAGCAGCGGGTGGCGGTGCAGGGATTCGGCCAGGTCGGCAGCTGGACGGCCCAGGAGCTGGTGGACCGGGGAGCGACGGTGGTGGCGGTGTCGGACGTGAAGGGCGGCATCATCCGCC
Source organism: Acidimicrobiales bacterium (assembly GCA_050744525.1). Taxonomy (GTDB): domain Bacteria; phylum Actinomycetota; class Acidimicrobiia; order Acidimicrobiales; family VFJN01; genus DASQUK01. Next base: position 2,584 of record JBOGHG010000184.1, read on the forward strand.
CCCGGGGGCTGGACGTGGCGGAGGTGATCGCCACGGCACGGGCCGGTGGATCGGTCGTCGACCTGGCGGGGACCGGCGCGATGGAGCGGTTGACCAACGAGGAGCTGATCGAGCTCGACGTCGACGTGCTCATACCGGCGGCGGTCGAGTCGGTCATCACCGAGGACAACGCCGACCGGGTGCGGGCGCGTATCGTCGTCGAGGCCGCCAACCACCCCACCACCCCGGGCGCCGACAAGATCCTGCGCGACCGCGGCGTGCTGGTGGTGCCCGACATCCTCGCCAACGCCGGCGGCGTCACCGGCTCGTACTTCGAGTGGACGCAGAACATCCAGCAGTTCACCTGGAAGGAAGACCGCTTCCTGGCTGAGCTGGCGGAGCGGCTGGCCAAGGCGTCCCGCGACACGCTGGCCTTCGCCGAGGAGCATGCCGTGACCCTGCGCCAGGCGGCCTTCGCCATCGGCATCCGGCGCGTCGCCGACGCCACCCGCCTGCGCGGCTACGTCTGAGCGCTACCCGATCAGCCGACGCCGGCCAGGGGTTCGAGCCGGCCCTGCCCTGTGTCCTCGTCCTCCTCGAGGCGCCAGCCCAGGCGGGCGGCGAGCAGGGGGTGGCCCTCATCCGGCCCGCTCGCGATGAGCTCGTCGCCCGCGTGCAGCTCGACGTGGCCCCGAGGGGAGTAGATGTAGCGGCCACCCCGCCGCACGGCGAGCACGTGGAACCCGGGATCCACGTCGAGCTGGAGGTCGTGGAGGGTGGCGCCGTCGGCCGGCGACCCGGGCCCCACGGGGACCCGCACCACCACCTCGTCGCTCTCCCCCAGCGCGATCTTGATGATCGGGTGCACCTCCTCGTGCTTCTCGATGAGCCAGACCATCTGCTGCGCCGAATCGCCCAGGTCCTCGGCGGCCTGGGACAGGTGCAACAATCCCCGCAGCGGTGACGGGTCGATGTCGCCCGAGCTGGCGCGCAGCACCCAGAGCTCCAGGCGGTCCTTCATCTCGTCGAGACGGTCCTCCAGGTGGCGCACCTCGGCCGCCAGCCCCAGGTCGCGCAGCACGAGCGCCGAGTAGGCCAGGCCCACGGCCGCCTCCGAGACGTTCTTCATCTCGACCAGCACGTCGATAGCCCGGTCGAGGTCGGTGAGCGTGCCGTCCTCCGGGGGTGTCGGCGGCTCCCACCGCGGGGCGGCGGCGAGCTCCCGCAGGCGCGTGATGCCCGCCGGGGATCCACGCAGGAACAGCACGTCGCCGGGGAGCAGGATCTCCTCGCCCTCCACGTCGGTGGTCCACTCGCGGTCCCGCCGGATCGCGACGATGCGCATGCCGGTCTGGACCGGCAGCTCGAGGTCGGCCAGCGGGCGGCGGGCGAGGTGCGAGCCGTCGCGCACGCGTACCCGGTGCGACACCTCCTCGGCGTTGGACAGGTCGGCGACGAGCTCACGAGGGATGCCGAGCCGGTGGGTGACGATCCGGGCGATGTCGACCGCGGCGTTGGCGATGCGCTCGATGGCGGAGATCACCTGCAACACGGACGCCATGGCGTCGGCCTCGCGAGGGTTGCGGGCGGCCATGACGCACACGGAGCGCATGTCGTGCACGAGCGCATCCATGCGCTCCTCGAGGGCGCCGACCTCTTCCGCCATGTCGGGATCGCCGAAGTAGAGGGCGGCGTAGGCAAGGTCGACCATGAGCTCGGAGAGGTCCTTGACCTCGGCGAGCATGGCCCGGAGATTTCGGGGTCTGTCGTCCATTGCGGTTATCGACCTCAGACGATAGGCGGATCAGGCAAGCCCCATCAGGGCAATGGCGATGATCAGGGTGAAGGCGCCCACGAAGTCGACGGACGAGCTGACCACCGGGATGCCGTAGGTGTCGGGATCGACGCCGGTGCGGTAGGCGACCACCGTGCCGTAGTACGCCACGGTCACGACGAACAGAACGGCCAGTCCCCCGCCGATGAGGGAGGCGGCGACCATCTGACCGACTCCGGGGCTGGCCTCGCCGAGGGCCCGGGCGACCCAGTGCGCCCCGAACCCGTTGAACACGAACACGGGCACGGCCAAGAGGTAGACGAGGGAGATGTCGCGCCGGGCTTCGCGGTTGGGCCTGGTCTGGGGCTCGACCAGGCCCAGGAACAGCTTCGATGCCAGCCGACCCGACAGGATGCCACCGAGCGCCCCCGAGCTCGACAGGTGCGCGGGCACCAGCACCAGCAGCGCCGGCAGGGCATCGAAGCGGGCGAAGGACTTCTCGAGGACCACGCCGGCGCCGGCGCTGACGCAGCCCGCGACCAGCAACACCGGCACGGATTCCCGCACGATGCGCCGCAGCCCTTCGGTCGACGACTGCCAGCCGGCGACCAGGACCAGGATCGACGTGAGGATCAGCACGGCGCCGACGGTCGACGTCAGCACCGGGATGTCCAGCAGCAGCGTGGCCAGGTAGAGGGCAGGGAGCGTGAGCACGTCGCCCAACGTCGAGACCAACGGCGCCGTCACGTTGTCGAGGTCCCAGCCGTAGCGCACGGCACCGCCGGTCAGTCCCATCGCCGCGGCCAGCACCACGATCGAGCCGAGCACCCCACCGGCGATGGACACCGTCGACATCGACCACAGGTCGATGGAGCCGGAGAGCCCCATCCCCACCGCCACCGCCTTGGCCACCACGGCCAGCGCCAGCGACATGGCCATCGTGAGCAGCACCGACGCCATCACGTTCTGGCCCAGCACCGCCTCGCCGCGCAACGACCAGCGGAAGCTACCGGCGTGGATCGACGTCGAGATGCGGTTGCCGAACGCACCGAAGATGTTGCCGCGCAGGCCGATCGCGGCCGGCACCAGCACCAGGAGGCCGGGATAGCGCTCCAGGGTCCCGATGATCGCGCCCAGGAAGGCGCCGGCGATGAGGCTGGTGCTCGAATTCAGCCCGAGCGCGACGAGGCTGTGCCGGACGCCGGCCGCGTCCGGGCCCAGGAGTGCGCGCAACCGCGCCAAAGGGGGCAAGAGCCATCGCATCGGTGCTGTGGTTTCACGAGGCGTTCGAGGGGATACCCATCGGAGCGCCGACAGTCTGCAACACCATCGACGGCACGCGGTGTACCTCCGCTGCAGGGGGGTGCGGACGATCTGCAACACTCGACCGATGCGGTCGGTATTGGCGGCGTGCGCCGTGGCCCTGGTGCTCGCCGGCTGCGGCGACGAGGGCCAGGAACTGCGGGCACCCAGCCCGGACCAGACCACGACGTCCGCGAGCACGACCTCCACCAGCGCGGCCGCGTCCTCCACCACCGATGTCGCGGCGGGCACGGGCGGTGGCTCCGGTGGCAGCGCGGCATCACCGACGACCGTCACGACGCTGCGGCTGACCAGTCCCGCGTTCGGGGACGGGCGGCCGATCCCGGCCGAGTACACGTGCGTGGGCGACGACGTCTCGCCGCCGTTGACATGGACCGGGGTCCCGGCGGGCACCGCCGAGCTGGCCCTGGTGGTCCGCGATCCCGACGCCGACGGGTTCGTCCACTGGGTCATCAGCAGGTTGCCGCCCGACGTCGGCGGTCTGGCTCGCGGCAACCCACCGTCCCAGGCTGTCGAGGCGCTCAACGACTTCGGGCGGCAGGGATGGTCCGGCCCGTGCCCGCCCTCGGGTACCCACACCTACGACTTCCGGATCTACGCCCTTGCCGAGCCGAGCGGGATCGCCGCGGGTGCGGACGGACCGCAGGCGGCCGAGCAGCTCGAGTCGGCCGCGGTGCTGGCGTCGGCCGCGCTCGGCGGGACGGCGGCAGCGCCGTAGCCGCCGGAACCTCGGCGGGCCGCCAGCTCAGCGGACGGCGAAACGCCGCATCGCCAGCGAATCGGGTGCCTCGACCGGCAACGCGTCGACGGCGACCGATTCGACCAGCGCCAGCCTGGGACCTTCGTGGGCCCACGCCACCAGCGCGTCGACCGCCGCCCGCCCGCCCTGGGCTTCGAGCTCGACGCGGCCGTCGCGCAGGTTGTGCACCCAGCCCGTGACGCCGAGGCGCTCGGCCTCGCGCCGGCAGCTCTCACGGAACCACACGCCCTGGACGCGGCCAGCGACCACCGCCCGGACGCGGACGACGTCTCCCGGATCCGTGTCCGGGGAGCTCACTCCTCCGGTGTCGACCCGCGGGACGGACTGCCGCCCCCACCCCGGCGGGCGCGCTCCTCGGCCGCCAGCTCGGCGTCCAGCTCGGTCAGCGGATCTTCCCGCTCGTCACCCGCCGCCTCGTCGTCGGCGCTGGCGACCTCACCGGCGCGTTGGCGCGTCGGGTCGTCGCCGTCATCGTCGATCGGCTCGTCGCCGAGCTCCTCGGACTCGGCGTCGATGACGCCACGTCGGCCGCGAGTGGGGGCCACCCTCTCGGCCACGCGCGCCGGCATGTCGGCCTTGCGGATCTGGAAGCTGGCCACGGCCAAGGCCACGAGCGTCGGGAAGAAGAAGTACCCACCGAGGAACAGAACGAGCCCGGCCATCGCCACCAGGGCGAACGTGATGAGGCGGCTGCGGTCGGGCCGGCGGTTGGCCCAGAACGCGAACGCCGCCACCGCCACCGGCAGCGCCAGGTACAGGATCACCCCCGGCCCGCTGGCCTCGAGCAGCGACTCCTCTCGATCGGGCATCTCCTGGCCGGTGATGGCCTCACGGGCGGATACCGCCACGCCCTGGAAGGCGCGCGGCAGCGGCTCGCCCCGGTCGTCCACCGGGACCCTGGTGAAGAACAGCACCGAAACGGCCGACACGATCGCGAGTCCCAGCGCAACCAGCACGGCCAGATCACCCGGGCGGCGGTTCCCCCCGACGCCCAGCATTACGCCGAAGGTGCTCCGACCGGTGGTGGCGCTCGCGGTCGTCTCCGATCCCGTGCCGGCGGGACCTGCGCTCGAGGCGCCGGACGAGCCAGAGGGGACCCCGCTGGTCACGGCGTTGGTCCGACGGGCGGCGAGCGCGTCACGGGATGCCCGGTTGCGGGCGGCCCGGCGCTGCTTGGAGGTCTGGCGCTTGTCCGGCACAGCCGACAACGGTACGCCGCGGAAGGCCCGACCGGCGATCTGGCGACCCGTCCCATCGTGGCGCCGGGGCGTGTGCGAACTTGGGCGGAGGGCGTGGAACGCCAGTTCGGCCGGCGTGGGCAGCGATCACGATCCCGCCTGGATCCAGGAGCCCAAACCTGGATGAGTGTGGATGAACCAGCTTCTGACCGCGCGCGTCTGGGCTCGGTATAGTCGCACGGCGCTGCGGTGACATCGGGGCGGCGTGGGCGAAGGAGTTTCCCTTGGCACGAAC
>JBOGHG010000185.1:0-7854 GCA_050744525.1 Acidimicrobiales bacterium
GCATGAACCCGTGGCCATCGTGGCGCAGCTCGCCGCCAGCGCCGTTCCCACGCGTGAGGTCGATCGTGGCGGCGGCGGACGGGACCGCGACCGGCGTCGCCGGCGTCGACGAGTCCGCTCGCCAGGCATCGGCGCGTGTGGCCATGCCCATGGCCTCGGCGTCGCGGATGGCGCGGTCCCACATGGCGGCCGACCGGGGGCCGTCGCCGGCCCGCCCCCGCCGGGCAAGCGTGGATGCCAGGTCGGCGGCGGCGATCGCCGCCAACGGTCGATTGCCCAGTCGGCGATTGGCGGCGATGGCTCGCTCGAAGTGGGCGATCGCCCGGTCGGCGTCACCGGTGGCTCGGGCCGCGAGCCCGAGGAAGCGCTCGGTCGATCCCAGGCAGATGACCCCCAGCGACGGCATGACCGGGAGATCTGCGAACGGGGCCAGCAGCTCGTAGGCCTCGCGCGCCACCGCCACGTCGGCCTCGATCGCCGCCACCTCGACGACGGCCGCCATGCCCGCCAGCCAGGTGCTGGACCGCGGCAGCGCCGCAAGGCCGCCGGAGCACAGCCGACCGAGCCCGGCCCGCGCCCGTTCGTGGTGCCCGGCCCGCGCCGCGATGGCGGCGGCGCTGGCGCGGAAGCCGAACTCCGCCTCGACGAGGGTGTTCGAGGCCGCCATGTCCTCGGCAGCCTCGAGGATCTCCGCGTCGCGACCCTGGATCCAGCGGATCGCCAGCGTGTGAGCGCCCAGGTAGCCGACGGCGTCGACCTCCCCGACGGCCACGCCCCGCTCGTAGCAGCGGGCGGCGGCCGCCTCGGCGTCGTCCAGGCGGCCCGCACGGATCAGCAGCATCACGTCGAGCACGTCGACGATGTAGAAGATGTTCTGGCATTCGAGCGCGTCGGCCCGCGCCCGGAGATCCTCCAACGCCCGGGTGGCGCGGTCGTGTCCCAGCAGGAACAGGTCGACGGCCCGCCAGCACAGGCCCATCAGCCCCAGGACGCCGTGGCCACCCTCGGCTGCGACCCGGATCAGCTCGTCGGCCAGGTCGAGGCGGCTCAGGGCGAACTCGGGCGCGAGCAGCGCGTGGTGGCCCAGCGAGAGCGCCTCGGCGAGCGCGCCCAGGTCTCCGCTCCGGCGGGCGGCGGCCAACGCCTTCTGCACGGGCTCGATGGGCCCGCCGTCGTACACGTCTTCGGCCGCCAGCCGCGCGGTGAGGCGGCAGCGCAGCGCCTCGTGGCTCTCGGGCAACCGAGCCAGCGCGGCGCGCTGCAACCCGAGGACCCGGGCCCGCTCCACCGGCGCCCTGTGCTCGTTGAGCCAATGGCCTCCGAGACCCAGGGCGGCCTCGGCGAACAACACCGGGTCGCCAGCGCTCTCGGCGGCGGACGTGGCCCGGTCGAACCGGAGCCGGGCCTCGCCCAGGCGGCCACACAGCAGCGCCGCCTGGGCCCAGGGAACGAGCAGCTCGGCGGGCGGGTGACCGAGGCTCGCGGGGTGATGGAGGTCGGCGACGGCCGACAGCAGCCCGTCCGCCCGTTCGTAGGCGAAGCTGGCCAGCATGGACCGGGCGGCGTCCCGACAGGCGTGCCCGGCCACTCGAGCGTCGGCCGTCGACCGCGGCGCCGCCGCCAGTGCGTGGCGCGCCCGCCGGGCCAGGCGGTCGGCCGGACCGACGGCGGGCGTGGCCGTCCCCGTGTCCGCCCCGGCCACGACGCGGGCGGCGCGGGCGTGGACATCCAGGCGGTCGCCCGGCGCGAGGGCGTCCTCCAGCGCCGAGCGCACCAGCTCGTGCGTGAAGGCGAAGCGATCGGGCACCTCCGCAGGCAACGAGGTGACCAGTCCCGCGCCGGTCGCCTCGACGGCCGCGTCGAGCACCGCGTGGGGTCCGGCCTCGGACACCGCGGCGGCCTCGGACACCGCCGGCGTCAGTCCGAGCACGGCGCTGGCCCGAAGGATCCGCTGGGTTCCGGGCGACAGGGCAGCCAGCGCCTGGTCGATCGCGACCCGTAGGCCCGCGGGCAGCCCCCGCTGCGGGTCGGGCGCACCCAGGGCCGCGATGCGCCGCAGGAAGAGCGGGTTGCCACCTGTGACCTTCAGGAGCGCCAAGACCAGGTCGGGCGCCAGCTGGCGCAGGCCCTGATCGGCCAGGAACGTGGTCGCCTCGTCGACGTCGAAGTGGTGGAGCACGACGGCGATGGCCTCGCCCTCGATCTCGGCGAGCAAGCGCCCCTCGAGGCCGTCCCCCGACGGCTCGCCGCTCCGCCGGCTGACGATGAGGGCCAGCGGCAGCCGCGGGATCGCGCGGGCGACGAAGCGCGTGAGCAGCAGGGTCCCGGCGTCGGCCGCGTGGATGTCGTCGATGACGACGCACGCGGGGCCGCGTGCGGCCACGGTGCCCAGCGCGTCGACGATGGCCGAGAACCGGGCGAACCGATCGGCGTCGACGGCCTCGACCGTCGTCGCGGCCGTGCCCGACCCCAGCAACCGCGCCGCCTCGTCACCACACAGCTCGGCCAGGATCGGCTGCCACGGCCACAGCGCCGGTGCGCCGCCCTCGCCCCAGCACCGGGCCGTCACCACGGTCAGCCCGGCCCGGCGGGCTCGCTCGGCCGTCTCGTCGCAGAACCGGGTCTTGCCGATCCCGGCCTCGCCGGAGACGAGCGCCACCGCGCCCCGCCCCTCGGGCGCGGCTCCGTAGATGCGGTCGATGCGACGCAGCTCGTCGGCCCTGCCGACGAACCGCTCCGCCGCGGACGCGAGGTTCGGGGCCACCGATCGCCACCTTAGGACCGGGGCGTCAGCAGGTCTGCGCCAGTTGACACACTGCTGTGCCATCCGGCGGCACAGGCGGTCGGCTGGTGTCACGCCTCCTGTACACGCGGGCAGTCCGCGACTCTCGACCCCCAAGGAGGCGACATGTCCACCACCGAGACCGCCCCACTCGACCAGTCCAAGCTCGACGCCTTCGTCGGGCGCTTCGTGAACGACCTCGGCACGGCCCTACACCTGCCCACGGTGCTGGTGGGCGACCGGCTGGGGCTCTACCGCGCGATGGCCGACGGCGAGCCGGTCAGCCCGGCGGACCTGGCCGAACTGACCGGCACCAACCAGCGCTACGTGACCGAGTGGCTGGCCGCACAGGCCGCTGCCGGCTACGTCGACTACGACGCCGAGGGCGCCACCTTCCGGCTCCCGCCCGAGCACGCCGCCCTGCTGATCGACCGGGGGGCACCGGTGTTCATCCCCGGTGCGTTCCAACTGGCGGCCGCGGGGGTCAAGGACGAGCCGCTCATCACGGAGGCGTTCCGGACCGGCGACGGCGTCGCCTGGCACGACCACCACCCGGATCTCTTCGTCGGCTGCGAACGCTTCTTCCGGCCCGGCTACGCCGCCCACCTGACCGACGAGTGGCTGCCGGCGCTCGAGGGGGTCGAGCTGAAGCTGCGGGCAGGGGCGAAGGTGGCGGACGTCGGCTGCGGACACGGCGCCAGCACCATCATCATGGCCACGGCCTTCCCGGAGTCGTCGTTCGCGGCGTTCGACTTCCACGATGCCTCGATCGACGCGGCGCGGCGGGCGGCCGAATCCGCCGACCTGGGCGGGCGCGTCCGCTTCGACATCGCCGCCGCCCAGGACTACCCGGGGACGGGCTACGACCTGGTGACCTTCTTCGACTGCCTGCACGACATGGGCGATCCGGTCGGCGCCGCCCGCCACGTGCTGTCGAGCCTGGCCCCCGACGGGACGTGGATGATCGTCGAGCCCTACGCCAACGACCGCCTCGAGGACAACCTCAACCCGGTCGGCAAGATCTACTACGGTGCCTCGACGCTCGTCTGCACCCCGGCTTCGCGAGCGCAGGAGGTCGGACTGGCCCTCGGCGCCCAGGCCGGCGAGGAGCGCATGCGGAACGTGGTCACCGAGGCCGGCTTCACCCGCTTCCGCCGGGCCGCCGAGACACCCTTCAACATCGTGTACGAGGCACGGCCCTGAGACGGAAGGCGCAAGACAATGGCTGATTTCCCTTCGATCACCCACGTCGCGGTCACGGTGAACGACCTGTCGGTCAGCGTGCCCTGGTACCAGGAGCTGTTCGGATCGGCACCGGTGCTCGACGAGGACACCGGCCCGTTCCACCACGCAGCCTTCGCCGTCGGCGATGTGCTGTTCGCCCTGCACGAGTTCACGGAGCCGACCGGGGATAGGTTCGACGAGCACCAGACCGGGCTCGATCACGTCTCGTTCGGCTGTGCCGACCGGGCGGCCCTGGAGGAATGGCAGGCGCGGCTCGAGGAGCAGGGCATCGCCCATGGCGGGATCGTCGAGGCCCACTACGGGTCGGCTCTCGCCTTCCGAGACCCCGACAACATCGCGCTGGAGTTCTTCGCCCCACCCTCGTAGGGCGGGCATGGGGCGGGCGCCCAGCCCAGGGAACGGTCGCGCGTTCACCCCCGCAGCGTGGCGGGATGGGCCGACTCGACCGCGTCGACGCAGCGGCGGCGGATCGCGGCGACCTCGTCGTCGGTGAGCGTGTGGTCGAGGGCGTCGAGCCGCAGGGACCAGGCCAGGCTGCGCCGTCCCTCGGCGATGCCCGGTCCCCGATAGACGTCGAACAGCCGCAGCGCCGCCAGGTGGTCGCCCGCCGCCGACCGCAGCGTCGCCTCGATGGCCGTGGCGGGCACGGCGTCGTCCACCTCGAAGGCGAGGTCCACGTCGCTCGACGGGTAGATGCTGACCGGCCGGTAGATGCGTTCGCGGTGCGGCAGGCCGGCCGCGATGTCGAGATCGACCTCCAGCCACCCGACCCGCTCCCCGATGCCGTGGATCTCGAGCACCCCGGGATCGATCTCCCCCACGCCGCCGGCGGGCTCGCCCGCCGGCCCGACGAGGCGGGCCGACCGCGTCGGGTGGAGGCCCGGCACCACACCGTTGTCGACCTCCACGCCGGCAACGCCCAGCACCTCGGCCACGACCCGCCACTCCCGCACGGCCTGGGCGGCGTCGCGACCGCCGAGCACCACGCCGAGCATCTCCGGCTCGTCGGGCAGGGCCTCGCCGGAGGCGTTCGGCGCGGCCGCGGAAGCCCGGCCCCGGCGCCAGACGTGACCGATCTCCCAGAGCCCCACCCCCGTGTTGCGTCGGGCGGCGTTGGTGCCCAGCGCCTTCACGAGGCCGGGCAGCAGTGACGTGCGGAGGATGGATTCCTCCTTCACGAGCGGGTTAGTGATCTCGATCCCGTCGCCCGGCAGGCCGCAGCGCTCGAGGTCGCCCGGTGCCAGGAAGGGCAGCGGCATGGCCTCGGCCAGCCCCCGCCCCACCAGCAATGACCGCAGGCGCCGCCGCTCCTGTTGGCGGCCGCTGAGGCGCCCGGTGTGCGCGGAGGCCGGGACGCTGCGCCCGATCCGGGCGTAGCCGTAGTGGCGCGCCACCTCCTCCACCACATCGATCTCGGTGGATGAGTCGTAGCGCCACGATGGCACCGTGACCTCGATGTCGGCACGGGGATCACCCCTGGCGCCGCCCACCGGGTCGCCGGCGAACCCGATCGGCGTGAGCAACTCGGTGATCTGGCCGGACGTCAGCCCGGTGCCCAGCAGGCGGTTGAGCCGATCGGTGCGGACCCGGATCGGTTCCCGCGCCGGAAGCTCACCGCGGACGTCGACCATCCCGGCCTCGAGGTGGGCACCCGAAGGCGCCAGGAGCTCGGCGAAGCGAGCGTGCGCGAGCTCGATGACCTCGGGGTCGGTGCCCTTTTCGAAGCGGGCCGACGCCTCGGATCGCAGCCTCAGCCGGCGCGACGTCTTGGCGATGGCGATGGGGAGGAACCAGGCCATCTCGAGCAACACCTCGCTGGTGGCGGCGTCGATCTCGGTGTCGGCACCACCCATGATCCCGGCAATGCCGATGGGTGTGTCGTCCCCGTCGCAGATCAGCAGGTCGTCGGTCGTGAACGTGCGCTCGGCGTCGTCGAGCGTCACCAGCGCGTCGCCGGTCCGAGCCCTGCGCACCCGCAGCCCACCGCCGCGTACCTTGCCCAGGTCGTACGGGTGGTTGGGTTGGCCCAGCTCGAGCATGACGTAGTTGGACACGTCGACCAGCGAGTTGATGGGCCGCACGCCGAGCAGGGTCAGCCGCCGGGCGATGGCGGGGTCCGACTGACCGACCGTGACGCCCTGGAGGACCCGGGCGCTGAAGCGCCCGCAAAGGTCGGGGTCGAGCACGTCGACGCGAACGGAGTCGATGTGCTTCCGCCTGACCTCTTCGACCCGGGGTTCGGGCAGGCCGAACGGCAACCCCAGCCGGGCGGCCAGGTCCCGGGCCACGCCCGCCACCGACATGGCGTCGGGCCGGTTGGGGTTGACCTCCAGGTCGTAGAGCACGTCGCGCTCGATGCCCATCGCGGCGGCGAAGGGAACGCCCGGTTCCGAGATGCCCGGCGGCAGGACGAAGATCCCGGCGTGGTCGCCGCCCAGCCCGATCTCGCGCGCCGAGCACAGCATGCCGTTGGACCACTCGCCCCGCATCTTGCGCCGACCGATCTCCAGGCCGTCGGGCATGACCGTGCCGACGGTGGCCAGCGGCACCAGGTCGCCGGGTCGCATGTTGAACGCACCGCACGCGATCTGCAGCGCCTCGCCGTCACCGGCATCGACGTCGACGAGGTGGATCCGCTCGGCGTCGGGGTGCGGGCGCGTCGCCAACACCCGCGCCACGACGATGCCGCCGAGTCCCTCACCGATCCGATCGAGTTGCTCCACGGCCATGCCGAGGTCGCTGAGGACCTCGCCGATCTCGACGGGATCGCCCTCGATCGGCGCGAAGTCTTGGAGCCAGGAGAGGAGGACCTTCATCGGAGTGGCTAGAACTGGCTCAGGAAGCGGATGTCGTTGGTGAAGAGGTCTCGCAGGTCGTCGACCCCATGGCGCGCGGCCGCCAGGCGGTCGATCCCGAACCCGAAGGCGAAGCCCTGCCACTCGTCCGGGTCGAGCCGACAGTTGCGCAGCACGTTGGGGTGGACCATGCCGCAGCCGCCCAGCTCGAGCCACCAGCCGTCGGGACGCTGGATGTCGAACTCGGCCGACGGCTCGGTGAACGGGAAGTACGAGGGGCGCAGGCGAGACGTGAAGTCGCCGCCGAAGTAGGCCTTGGTGAAGGCGTCGATGGTGCCCGCCAGATCGGCGAACGTGATGTCGTGATCCACCACCAGGCCCTCGATCTGGTGGAACACCGGCATGTGCGTGGCGTCGGCGGTGTCGGACCGGAACACCCGCCCGGGCATGACCGTGTAGTACGGCGGGGGCGTCCCGGTCATGACGCGCACCTGCACCGGGGAGGTGTGGGTGCGTAGCAGGGTGGTTCCCGGCGCCCCGTGGTTCACGTACAGGGTGTCGTACATGTCGCGGGCGGGATGGTCGTCCGGGAAGTTGAGCGCGCCGAAGTTGTTCCAGTCGCTCTCCACTTCGGGACCCTCGGCGACGGTGAACCCCATGCCGACGAACACGTCCTCGAGCTCCTGTATGGCCTGGGTCACCAGGTGCAGGTGGCCGGCGGGACGCCCGTCCAACACCTCGGTCAGGTCCATGCGTTCCGCGAGGAGCCGCTCGGTGCGCTCGGCAGCGGCGAGCACCGCCCGGCGCTCCTCGACGGCCGCGGCCAGCGCCTGCGTGGTCCCGTTGAGCACCTGGCCCACCGTGCGCCGCTGGTCGGGCTCGAGGGCCCCCAGCCGCTGTCGGAGCCCGGCCAGCGCCGACCGGCGCCCCAGGATCTCGACCTCGACGGACCGCAGCTCGTCGGCGGTCGTCGCCGCGTTGACCCGCACCCGAGCCTCGTGCTCGATGCGCTGGATCTGGCGGGTGAGGTCA
>JBOGHG010000186.1:0-7849 GCA_050744525.1 Acidimicrobiales bacterium
TGGGACGCACCTCCGGGAGCGAGGTCACCCAGCAACAGCGGCTGATGATGCGGATCGGCCCACTGCTCTACGTGTTCTTCGCGTTCGTGAGCCCCCTCGCCATCGGCGTCTACTTCCTGGTTTCGACGCTGTGGCGTGTCGGGCAACAGGCCTTCATCACCCGATCGCTCTACCGAGGTGAGGAGTCGATCGGAAGGCAGGCGCAACGGGCCATGGCGGAGTTGCGGGAGGCGCGCAGCGCCGACGGCAACGGCGCCAAGGGTGGGCGCCAGCCCACGAAGAAGGCGGCCGCGGAAGGGCCGAGCGGCAATGGACGGACTCGCGACCGACAGAAGTCCGGCCAGCAGAAGTCGGGCCAGCAGCAGCCCAAGGCCCGGAGTGGTACGGGCGGCGCCAGGTCATCGAGTGGCGGTGGGGCCCCGGCCCCCAAGCCGCACCCGCGCTCCCGCAAGAAGAGGAAGAGGAAGTAGCGCCGTGGAATGGGTCGTGACGACCGGTCGTACCGTCCCCGAGGCTGTGGAATCGGCGCTCGACAAGCTGGGAGTCGACGAGCAGGACGCCGAGATCGAGGTCGTCCAGGAGCCGCAGAAGGGTCTGTTCGGACGCTTGCGCGCTGAGGCTCAGGTGCGAGCTCGGGTTCGCCCGACCACACCCCGTCCGAAGGTCGATCGGAGAGACCGCCGGCGAGGCGAGCGACGGGGCCGTGACGGTGACCGCAGGGGCAACGCGAGGTCGGGAAGGCGCGGCGATGGCGCCGAGGGCAACGGTCGGGGTCGCGGACCACGTCGAGATGCGGGCGCGACCAAGGATGATGACGAGACGGTGGACGGCGCCGTGGTGGTGGCGCCGGCGGGCATGACCGACGCCGGCGGCCAGGCAGGGGTGCCAGGACGCCGGGCCACCTCGTCGCGCTCGCGTCGCCGCCGAGGTAGCCGGACAGCAGAGGGAGCGAATGCGGTGAGCGAGAGTACCCAGTCAACAGAGGCGCCGGCAGCGGCGGAGTTCGACATCGAGGGTCAACGCCAGGCGGTCGAGGGCTTCCTCACCGACCTGCTGGCAGCTTTCGGGCGGTCCGACGCCACGGTGACGGTGGCCCTGAGCGATGACGAGGCGATCGAAGCCGCCGTGGACGGCTCCGAACTGGGGTTGTTGGTAGGCCAGAAGGGCGTCACGCTCCAGGCCGTGCAGGAGCTGGTGCGCAGCATGGTGCAGCGCCGCTTCGTGGGCCAGACGCACGCTCGAGTGCGCCTCGATGTCGCCGGCTACCGGGCCCGCCGGAAGGTCGCGCTGGAGCGGTTCGCCCGCGAGGTGGCCGAGTCGGTGAAGGCCAGCGGCGTTGCCAAGGCGCTGGACCCGATGGGTTCGGCCGACCGCAAGGTCGTCCACGACGCGATCAACGAGATCGACGGGGTGAGCACCTCATCCGAAGGCGAGGACGCGGCCCGCCGGGTGGTGATCCGCCCCGGCTGAGGTGTCGGGTGGACGACACCCGCTTGCTCGAGGTCTTGGAACGGAGCCGGCGCCTCGGATTCCTGGGGCCCGGCTCCGTCCGCGTCCACGTCGACCACGCCGACGGGTTCGCTGCCGGCGTCGAACGCGCGCCGACGCAGTTCCTGGACCTGGGGAGCGGCGGCGGTGTGCCCGGGCTGGTGCTGGCGCGGCGGTGGCCGGCCAGCCGGGCGGTGTTGCTGGAAGCCCGGGAGCGACGCTGTGCCTTCCTACGCGAGGCCGCGCAGGATCTCCACTTGGCCGAGCGGGTGGCCGTCGTGTGGGCACGGGCGGAGGAGGCCGGCCATCGTGACGACCTACGCGGGCGGTTCGATGTCGTGGTGGCGCGGGGCTTCGGCCGGCCGTCCGTCACGGCCGAGTGTGGCGCCCCGTTTCTTCGGCTGGGAGGAACCCTGGTCGTCAGCGAGCCGCCGGAGGACGGCGCGGTCGCGCCGTCCCGATGGGCGCCGGCCGGGCTGGCCTGCCTGGGCCTGCGAGTGGGTCGATCCTGGACCGAGCGGTATCGGTACCAGGCCCTCGATCAGGTCGACCCCTGTCCCCCGCAGTACCCCCGCCGGCCCGGGATGCCGGCTAAACGACCCCTGTTCTGAGCTCGGGCATGTTCCACGTGGAACAGGCCGTTGCGTAGGTGGTGTGTTTGGTCGACGGGGGCAAGACGCGGAACACGATCCCGTTCCACGTGGAACAGGCACACTGCTGGGCGCGCGTCGCCTGGGCTGCGGTGGCATGGGCTGTTCCGCGTGGAACGCTTCGGGCCGCGATCGATCGGCGGCGCCCTAGAGGCGTGCGCGGCTGGGCACCTCCTTTTGGCGTGCGGTGGTCTGCGCCGCCGGGAGCCGAGCTGTTGAGTGGCGGTCGACCGCCAAATTCCCACGCGTAGGCCGCACGAACCGCCCTATCCGCTCGGCTCCTTCGAGCGTGCGCGGCTGGGCACACACCTCCTTTTGGCGTGCGGTGGTCAGCCTTGCCGGGAGGCCTCGCTGGGTGGCCTTGGCTCACGCTGCAAATCCCGTACTGTTCGGTGCCCACGTGTGGGGCCTCTCCGCTCGGCCTCTGGCTGTTGCCCCCGTCGGACCGGAAGCCCCGAACCGAGGTCGGCAAGGCGGCGCGCAACAGCCTGGGGATCGCCACACCGCAGCAGACGTGTGCGTCAGGGGACTTGTTCGATGGGGCGCTGGCGAGCACGGCGCCGGCCGCAGCGTGGCGCGCCGTCGCACAAGCGCCCAGATGCAGCGTTCGACGCATACCGTTGTGGCCAACCGGGCTCGTTAGAACGTCAGCGGATAGGCACGCCATCGCGACTCACGGCGGTCAGCGCTGCCGGGAGGCCCAGCTGTTGAGCTGCGGCCCAGCAACAAATTCCCACGCGGGGGTGCCCTACGGAGCGCCCTATCCGCTGGGCCTCTCAGAGCATCAGCGGAGAGGCACGTTCTCTTGGCTTGCGGTGGTCAGCGCCGCTGGGAGGCCCGGCTGTTGAGCTGCGACCCAGCAACAAATTCCCACGCGGGGGTGCCCTACGGAGCGCCTATCCGCTGGGCCTCTGGAAGAAGGCGGAGCCCGCCGAGCGAACCCCGGGACCCGCCCCGAGTGAGAGGTGCGTTCCACGTGGAACACACCGTGGAACTCACCGGCCGGCGCGCCGCCGCTGCCCGGCAAGCGCGGCCTTGACCGGGACCCAGCGGCCCGAAAGTATGTGCCGGTGGCCGATGGTCCGCCTCGAGACGGCGCCGATCGGGCGGCGGTCACGTAGTCCCCTCTGGACCACAACCGCGTTCAGCTTGCCGGGTCGTGTTCGCCCCGGCATCGACGGCTGGGAGCATTCGGCGATGAGTACCCAAGACAGCGGCCTCGGCGGCATCCCCACATCGGCCGTGCTCGAGAGTCGACTCGACGAAGCGGGTCGCCACGTAGCGCCGGATGGGCCCGAGGTCGCGGAGGTCCCCGCCGGGCCGTCGACGCCATTCGAGCGGCCGCTCCCGCGCACCATTGCGATCGCGAACCAGAAGGGTGGAGTCGGGAAGACCACGACCGCGGTCAACCTGGGCGCCTGCCTGGCCGAGCTCGGCTACCGGGTGCTCGTGGTCGACCTCGATCCGCAGGGCAACGCCAGCACCGGGCTGGGCATCAACATCCGTGACCTGCAGTCCTCGATGTACGACGTCATCTTGAATGACCTTCCACTCGAGGATTGTGTCGAGGGAACCGCCGTCCGCAACCTCTTCGTGGCCCCGGCGGCGCTCGATCTCGCCGGCGCCGAGATCGAGCTGGTGCCCGCGTTCAGCCGTGAAATGCGCGTGCGACGGGCTCTCGACGCGGTGCGGAACGACTACGACTACATGCTGATCGACTGCCCGCCCTCCCTCGGTCTGCTCACGGTCAACGGCCTGGCGGCGGCCAGTGAGGTGATCGTGCCCATCCAGTGCGAGTACTACGCGCTCGAGGGACTCGGCCAGTTGCTGCGCAACGTGCAGCTCGTCCAGCGAAACCTCAATCCTGGCTTGGAGCTGAGCGCCATGGTCCTCGTCATGTACGACGCCCGGACCAAACTGGCCGACCAGGTCGTGCGCGAGGTGCGTGACCACTTCGGTGAGAAGGTCTGCCACAGCATCGTTCCTCGAACGGTCAGACTGAGCGAGGCCCCCTCGTTCGGGCAGCCGATCATCACGTTCGATCCCACTTCCCGGGGCTCGATCGCATACCGGAACCTGGCGACGGAGGTCAGCGGTGGAGCGGCGCGGCGGACTGGGTAAGGGGCTCAGTTCGCTGATCCCGTCGGACGTCGCTGCGGCCTCGGCCGCCGGCCTCGCGGCTCACCCGGGCATCGAAGAGATCCCGATCAACGAGATCGATCCGAACCCCTACCAACCGCGCAACAGCTTCGACGAGGAGTCGCTGGCCGGGCTCACCGCCTCGATCCGTGAGCTCGGGGTCCTCCAGCCGATCCTAGTCCGCCAGGTGGGCGACGACCGCTACGCCATCATCGCCGGCGAACGTCGTTGGCGGGCAGCCAAGCGGGCTGGGCTCCAGCTCATCCCCGTCATCGTGCGCCAGGTCAACGACGAGCTCACCCTCCAGCACGCCCTGGTGGAAAACCTGCACCGAGACGATCTGAACCCGCTCGAGGAGGCGGCCGCATACCAGCAATTGGTCGAGGACTTCGAACTGACGCAGGAGCAGGTCGCCCACAAGGTCGGGAAGAGCCGATCGGCCGTGGCCAACCTCCTGCGCCTGTTCCAGCTGCCACCGCAGGTGCAACGGCTGGTGGCCGAGGGCCGCGTGTCAGCCGGTCATGCCAAGGCATTGCTGGGAACACCGGATCGGGCGTTCCAGGAGTCGCTGGCCCGGCGTGTTGCCACCGATGGGCTGTCGGTCCGGGACACCGAGGAGGCCGTCCGCCGACGCAACGGGCTGGCCGGGTCGCCGAGTGGCTCGACCGGCTCGTCGGCCGCCCGATCGAAGCTGCGGGCACCGGGGCTGCTCGAACTGGAAGAGCTACTCGCCGAGCAGCTCGACACCCGCGTCTCGATCAACGTCGGGCCCAAGCGAGGCCGGGTCGTGATCGAGTTTGCCGACCTCGAAGACCTCGAGCGCATCTATCGGCTCATGGCTGGCTCCCACTGACACGCAAAGTGGCCGAAAAACACTCAACCCCAACCTGAGGATTGGCTCTCCTCAAGTCAGGGTCGAGTCAATCCACAACCTTGCACACAGGTTGTGGATTACGTCTCTTGTGTAGGTTCAGGGCAGGAACTCGTCCAGCTCAGCCAGCAGCTGACCCTTACCCTTTGCCCCCACCAGGCGCTTTTGCGGCGCGCCGTCCTTGAAGACGATGAGCGTGGGAATGCTCATGACGTCGTAGCGGCGGGCGACGTCTGGATTCTCGTCGACGTTCAGCTTGGCGATGCTGAGCTTGCCCGCGTGCTCGCCGGCGATCTCGTCCAGGATCGGGGCGATCATCTTGCAAGGTCCGCACCACTCGGCCCAGAAGTCGACGACCACCGGCTCGGCCGCGGCGCCGATCGTCTCGTCGAACGTGGCGTCGGTGAGGGTGATACCTTCAACCATGGCGGGGTGACCTTCCTTCGGTGTGACTGGCGGATATCGAAGATCCAACGACGTGAACAGCACCCCTGCGAGGGTTGTTCCCGTCCGCGGGGCACGTTGACCAGAGGCCTCTAGTCACCTCTAGGCGCCCTGGGCCTCGAGCCACCGTTCGGCGTCTATGGCGGCCTCGCATCCCGTACCGGCAGCGGTGACGGCCTGGCGGTACACGTGGTCCTGGACGTCGCCGCAGGCGAACACGCCCTCGACGTTGGTCGAGGTGGCGCCCCGCCCCAACCCGGTCACCAGGTACCCCGACTCCTCCATCTCGAGCTGGCCCTTGAACAGGTCGGTGTTGGGCTTGTGGCCGATGGCCACGAACAGCCCGGAGACGGGCAGCGAGACCACCTCGTCGGTGAGCACGTTGCGCACGGTGATCCCCGACAGCTTGCCGTCGCCCTCGATGCCGTCGACGACGTGGTTCCAGAGGAACCTGATCTTCTCGTTGGCGAACGCACGTTCCTGCATGATCTTCGACGCCCGCAGCTCGTCCCGGCGGTGGACGACCGTCACGGACCGGGCGAACTTGGTCAGGAAGATGGCCTCCTCCATAGCGGAGTCCCCGCCGCCGACCACTGCGATGTCGTGCTCGCGGAAGAAGAAGCCGTCACAGGTGGCACATGTCGAGACGCCGTGGCCAACCAGGTCGGCCTCGCGGTCGAGACCCAGCATGAGCGACTGGGCGCCGGTGGAGATGATCAATGCCTCCGCCTGGTAGGTGGGCTCGGCGACGTCGGGATCGCCGACCCAGACCCCGAACGGGCGGGCCGACAGGTCGACGCGGGAGGCCTTCTCCGTGCGGATGTCGGCGCCGAAGCGCGCCGCCTGCTCCCGGAAGCGGGTCATGAGCTCGGGCCCCATGATCCCCTCGGGAAACCCCGGGTAGTTCTCGACCTCGGTCGTGAGCATGAGCTGCCCACCGGGCTGGTCGCTCGCGGACGAGGGTTCCCCCTCCAACACCAACGGTTCGAGGTTGGCGCGGGCGGCGTAGATGGCGGCGGTCAGCCCGGCGGGACCGGATCCGATGACGATGACCTTGCGGGTGCTCATGTGTCCTCGTGGAAGCGCGGTGTCGGCTCGGAATGAGCCTCGGCTCGGTCAACGCCGTCAGGCGGGTCGATCTTCCGGGCCCGCGCCGCGGCGCCGAACCCAGAGGACCCCGCCGGCCAACACGAACACCAAGCCGATGATGAGGTGCGCCGCCCAGGTGTGCTCGTCACCGAAGACGGCATCGGGCAGGTAGTTGTCGATGAGGCGGACGGCGGCGATCGTTCCCAGCACCAGGGCCGCGAGCCCCACGAGCGCGGCGAAGGTCCCGTACACCACGGCACGGGCCACGGTCAGCGCCGGCCGGGCGGTCCGGTCCCGGACGTTCCCGACCGCCCGCTCGATCGTGTCCGCCGCCTGTGTCGCCCAGTCACCCGACGGGTGGGCGGGGCTGGCGGCGTCCCGGTTGTGCCGGACGGATGAGCCGACCTGAGCCATGCGGGAAGCCTAGTTGCGGGGCACCGCGGGATCGTTCAGGCCGACGAGCGGCTGCTCGGAGCGCGTTGGCCGGCCGGCGTCGTCGCGGGCTCAGTCCTCGAGCGGCTGGTCGACGACCACGCTGCAGGACGCGTCGACGGCGACGAGGCGCTGCTCCCCGTCGACGTCGAGGACCCAGACGTCGACCGGTTCGCCATCCAGCGTGGCGCGACCCTGGAGCAAGACCCTCTCGGGAGCCGCCGGGAGCCGCTCGTCCTGGGCATCGTCTCGGCATGCGGCCGGCGGGAAGCCAGCCGCCCCAGCGTCACCTTGCTCCGCCTCGGCCTCCCGGCCGGATCCCTCGGCCAGAGGGCTGGCGAACCCGTCGGCCAGGATCGATCGGGCGCGGTCGGCGAGCGCGTCCGAGGAGTCGACATCGCCGAGGTCGACGATCACCTCCAGCCCGTCACCGGGTGCGGTGGTCTCCTCGGAGGCGCCGCTGTCGTCGGCCTCCGCAGCCGCATCGGACGCACCGCCTTCGTCCGAGCCCTCGTCGGTCCCCCCTTCTTG
This sequence comes from Acidimicrobiales bacterium, assembly GCA_050744525.1. GTDB lineage: Bacteria > Actinomycetota > Acidimicrobiia > Acidimicrobiales > VFJN01 > DASQUK01. The sequence goes on from JBOGHG010000186.1 coordinate 7,645, forward strand.
GCCGGCGAGCGTCGCAGTGTCGTCGCTACCGGTGTCCCAGTTGCTGGCGACGACGCCCAGGCCGACGAAGGCGAGCATGACGGCGGCGGCCGCGAGCCAGCGGCGGCGCGCGGTCGCGCGTGTGCGCTCGGGCGTGCCGGCGCGCGACGTTGCGAGCCGCGCCGCGGCGCGGGCGCGGCCCAGCGGGCTCACCGCCGCCCTGACG
>JBOGHG010000187.1:0-7788 GCA_050744525.1 Acidimicrobiales bacterium
CCCGCCCAGAGCCAGCCAGCGGGAGACGACCGCCTCGACGTCTACATCGGCAAGCTCGATCTGCGCCAGCTCGAGCGGGTGCGCGCCTCGGGCGTCGATCCCCACGAGATCTCCGTCACCCCGGCGGAGGACGGGCAGGTCGAGGTCGAGGTGGTCGTGAGCGGCGCTGAGGCCGACGCACTGGCCGATGAGGGCATCGAGCTGACCCCCAAGGAGATCGAAGGCCAGACCGTGGCCGAGCTGTCGACCCAGCAGGCGGCCGAGGGCTACGCCGTGTACCGCACCTACAGCGAGCCGGGCGGCATCAAGGACGAGATCGAGCAGGCCGCCGCCGACAACCCGGGCATCGCCAAGCTCGTCACCATCGGCCAGTCGGTGCAGGGCCAGGACATCCTCGCCCTCAAGGTGACGAAGAACGCCCGCAAGGTACGCGACGGTCGGCGCCCGGCGACGCTGTTCAACGGCACCCAGCACGCCCGGGAGTGGATCACGCCCGAGATGGTCCGCCGGCTGATGCACTACGTGCTCGACGGCTACGGCGCCGACCCCACCCTCACCGACCTGGTCGACAAGACCGAGCTGTGGTTCGTGCCGGTGGCCAACCCCGACGGCTACGACTGGACCTTCGAGCCCGACCAGCGGCTGTGGCGCAAGAACCTGCGGGACAACGACGGCGACGGCCAGATCACCCCGATCGACGGCGTCGACCCCAACCGCAACTACACCACCAAGTGGGGCTACGACAACGAGGGATCGTCGGACATCTTCGGCAACGAGACCTACCGCGGGACGGCCCCGGCCTCCGAGCCCGAGACCCAGGCGCTCGACGGGTTGATGAGGCTGGTGGGCTTCGAGTTCATGATCAACTACCACTCCGCCGCCGAGCTGCTCCTCTACGGCACCGGCTGGCAGGTGTCGACCCCGACCCCCGACGACGTGGTCTACGAGGCGATGGCGGGCGACGACGCCAACCCGGCCGTCGCGGGCTACGACCCCGACATCTCCGCCGAGCTGTACACGACCAACGGCGAGACCACGGAGCATGCCCACAGCACGTACGGCACGCTGGCGTTCACACCCGAGATGTCGACCTGCCAGACCGTCAGCGAGGCGGACCCGAACGACGAGTGGGACCCGGCCGACTGCGGCAGCGTGTTCCACTTCCCCGACGACGAGGAGCTGATCCAGGCCGAGTTCGAGAAGAACATCCCCTTCGCCATCGCCACGGCGCAGTCGGCCCTCGACCCCGACGAGCCCGTGTCGGTCGTCGGTCGCGAGACCGCCGATTTCGTGCTCGACAGCTTCGACGTCTCCTACGGTGACCCGCAACCGGTGGCCGTCACCGCCCGGCGTGGGCTGCGCAACCTGCGGCTCAACTACTCGATCAACGGTGGTCGCACCCAGTGGGTGCGGATGTCGGAGTGGGACGGCGGCGAGCGCTACGGCGGGGAGGCCGACGTCCACTACGCCGAGTACCGCGGCGAGGTCACGGGTGCCGACCCGGGCGACACGGTGGAGGTGTGGTTCAGCGGTGTGAAGCCGCGCCAGGGACCGATCCAGAGCGACCACTTCACCTACACGCTGGCCGGCGACAGCGGCGCCGAGGTGCTCGTCATCGCCAACGAGGACTACACCGGCGTCAACCCCGTGTACCCACCGGGCACGAACGCCCCCAAGTACGTGGATGAGTACGCCGCGGCCCTCGACGCCAACGGCATCGCCCACGACGTGTGGGACGTCGACGCCCAGGGAGTGCCCCATCCCCTCGCCGTGCTCGGCCACTACGACGCCCTGGTCTGGGAGCTGGGCGACAACCGGCTGACCCAGGATCCCGAGGACGAGCTCACCGACACGTTCCTGTTCGGGCCGCTCACCGACCTCGCTGTCGCGGAGCGCCAACAGTTCCTGACGATGGCCGTGCGCGACTACCTCAACGAGGGCGGCAAGCTCCTGCACACCGGCGAGACGACGGGCTACTTCGGGCAGCTCGGCGGGTCGCTGGGCGGCATCTACTACGGGCTCGACGGCGCCGAGACCGAGGACTGCGTCGTCAGCGAGGACTTCTTCAGCGACTGCCTGCTCCTCAGCGACGACTTCTCGCAGTACTACCTGGGTGCCTTCGCCCGCGCGACGTTCGCCGACCCCGTGGGCCTCGGCGGGATCGGCACGCCGCTCGACGGCGCCGGCGCCAACTTCGGCGGGCCGGCCGTCGCCGACAACCCGTTGGACGAGGCCGGCGCCTTCACGCTCACCAGCGACCTGTTGCCGGCCGACCAGTTCCCGCTGTTCGCCGGCGAGGCCTCGAGCACCTACCTCGGGGCCGGGGGCGTCAACCCCTTCGGCCCGGTCGAGGGCGATTTCTACGTCGGTGGCTTGCACGCCGACGGGTCGTACATGCGGCTCACCCGCACGATCGACCTGTCGTCGGTCACGGCGGCCGACGAGCCGGCGCTGGAGTTCGCCCTGTCGTTCAACACCGAGCTGGGCTACGACAACGTCATCGTCGAGGCGGCGCCGTCGGGGACCGAGCAGTGGACGACGCTGCCGGAGGCCGGTGGGCTGAGCGACAGCGTGGCGCCCACCGAGTGCGAGGCCGGGTTCCTGCTCGACATGCACCCGTTCCTGCTCAACTACCTGACGCCGGGCAACCCGTGCGGCACGACGGGCACGACGGGCTCGTGGAACCGCATGACGGGCTCGACCGGTGGCTGGCAGCAGGTGGCCTTCGACCTGGGGGCGTACGCCGGAGGCTCCGTGGACGTCTCGATCAGCTACGTGACCGACCCCGCTGCCGGCGGGATCGGCGTGTTCATCGACGACACCCGCGTGACGACGACCGCCGGCGTCGTGGACGCCGACGGGTTCGAGACGGAGCCCAGCCTGTGGACCATCCAGGGCGCACCCGAGGGCAGCCCCGGCAACCAGGGCGATTTCGTGCGCTCCACCGTGCTGGTCGAGGTGGCGGCGTCGGTCACCACGGGCGACTCCGTGCTGCTCGGCTACGGCATCGAGCAGCTCGCCACCCCCGCCGAGCAGGCGGACATCCTGGGGAGGGTCGTGAACTACCTGCTGAGCTCGGCCTGAGGGCCGGCATCCCGATGGTCTGCGCGGGCACGCTGGTCACGGCCCGCGGGGGTCAGGCGCCGAACCTGCCGAGCCCGCGGAGCTGCGGGGCGACCAGCTGCACCAGCAGCCACACCGACACCCCCATCACCGCCAGCGTCAGCACCAGCTGACCGACCGCCAGGGCGACGCGCCGGCGCCGGGGCCGTTGGAGCCCCAGGACCAGCGCCTCCCAGGCCGCGTCCCAATCGATGGGTTCGTGGTCCCTGCTGACCTCCATGGCCGGCCCCCTCCGAACGCCCGTGTGTCCTCAGTCACATTACCCTCGATCGCCGTGGGGGAGCTGCAGCGATCGAGCCGGGACCTCGACCGATTGCGCCGGCGCTTGGAGCTGTGGCTGGCCACGAAGCTGCCGCCCGGCGCAACGCCGGTCATCCGCTCGCTCGAGGGAACCTCGGCCAACGGCATGTCGAGCGAGACCTTGCTGTTCGACGCCGAGTGGACCCGCGACGGTGCCCGATGCCACCAGCGGCTCGTGGCGCGGCTGGCGCCCGACTCCGCTGACGTGCCCGTGTTCCCCAGCTACGACCTCGATCGGCAGTACCGGGCGATCCGCCTGGTCGACCAACTGACGACCGTACCGGTGCCGCCGGTGTGGTGGTCGGAGCCCGACCCCCGTGCGCTCGGCGCCCCCTTCTTCGTGATGGACCGGGTCGACGGTCAGGTGCCGCCCGACGTCATGCCCTACAACTTCGGCGGCAGCTGGCTGTTCGACGCCGGCCCCGCCGACCGGCGGCGGCTCCAGGACGCCACGGTTGCCGTCCTGGCCGAGCTCCACGCCATCGACCGCCCCGCGGAACGCTTCGACTTCCTGACCCACGACATCCCGGGCGACACCCCGCTGCGCCGGCGGGTGGGGCACACGCGGGCGTGGTACGACTTCGCCGCCGCCGGGCTGGGACGGCGCTCGCCGTTGGTCGAGCGGGGCTTCGCCTGGCTGGACGCCCACTGGCCGGCACGGGAAGGGCCGACGGTGACCTGCTGGGGTGACTCACGCATCGGCAACGTGATGTACCGGGACTTCGCGCCGGTGGCGGTGCTCGACTGGGAGATGGCGGCACTGGGCCCTTGCGAGCTCGACGTCGCCTGGCTGATCTACGGCCACCGGATCTTCGAGGACATCGCCGGCTCCATGGGCCTGCCCGGCATGCCCGGCTTCCTGCGTCCCGACGACGTCGCCGGCACGTACGAGTCGCTCACGGGCCACACGCCGCGCGACCTCGAGTTCTACGGCACCTACGCGGCCCTCCAGTACGCGATCGTGTTCCTGCGCACGGGGCACCGCCAGGTCCACTTCGGCGAGGTCGACGAGCCCGACGACGTCGACGACCTGGTGATGAACCGCGAGCCGCTGGAGCGCATGCTCGCGGGCTCCTACTGGAGCTGATAGGACGGGCCGATGTTCCCGGTGCCGCTGGACGAGTACCCGGTCCATCAGGCCCCCCTGTCGCTGCGCCACGTGGCGTCGAGCGACCGGAACTTCTACGACCGGTCCTACTTCAACGCCCACGATCGAACGGGCGACCTGTTGCTCGTCACCGGGCTCGGCGTCTACCCCAACCTCGGCGTCGTCGACGCCTACGCCACCGTGCGCCGGGGCGACCGCCAGTGGGCGATCCGCTGCTCCGACGCCCTCGCCGACGAGCGGCTGGCACCCAGCGTCGGCCCCTACCGGGTCGAGGTCGTCGAGCCGCTGCGGCGGATCCGGCTGGTGTGCGACGGCGACGACCATGGCGTGGGCTTCGACCTGCGCTGGGAGGGCTCGTTCCCGGCGGTGATGGAGCAACCGCACGTCATGCGGGCCGGGCCGCGTGCGATCCTCGACGCCTCCCGTTTCGCCCAGGTGGGCACGTGGGAGGGGGTGCTCCGCATCGACGGGGACGAGCTGGCGGTGTCACCCGACGTCTGGGTCGGCACCCGGGACCGATCCTGGGGCATCCGGCCCGTGGGCGAGGGCGAACCGGCGGGGCGTCCGGCCGACGACCCCACCGTCGGCCTGTGGTGGCTGTACGTCCCGCTGCGGTTCGACGACTTCGCCGTGGTCGTCATCGTTCAGGAGGACGCCGACGGCTACCGCACGCTCAACGACGCCGCCCGCGTCCGACCCGACGGCCGCGTCGAGCAGCTGGGCTGGCCGGAGGTCGAGATCACGTACCGGTCCGGCACCCGGCTACCCGAGCGGGCCGCGATCCGCCTCACCGAGCGGGGCGGCAAGCCGCTCGACCTGGAGGTCGCCTCGCTCGGCTACGTCGCCCTCCACGTCGGCGCGGGCTACGGCGGCGACCCCGACTGGGGCCATGGGCAATGGCGAGGGCGGGGCTGGGTCGAGGGTGCCGTGTACGACCTGACCGATCCGGCGATCGTGGCGCGCGTGCCCTACGGGGTGATCGACCACGTGGGCCGGGCGACCTGTGACGGCGCCGAGGGCTGGGGCCTTTTCGAGCACGGCACGATAGGCCGCCACGACCCCTCGGGGCTCGCGAGCTGGGACTCGGTCGCGCCCTGAATCGAGCCGAACGGTCATGACCGACATCGCCAAGCTGGTGGCCGAGCTGACGCTGGACGAGAAGGCGGCGCTCACCGCCGGCGTCGACCTGTGGTCCACCGCCTCGGTCCCCCGCCTCGGCATCCCCTCGATCACGCTGACCGACGGCCCCAACGGCGCCCGCGGCACCCGACCCGGCCCCGCGGGCCCGACTGCCGCTTGCATGCCGTGCGGGTCCGCGCTCGGCGCCAGCTGGGACCCCGACCTGGTCGAACGGGTGGGCGCGCTGATCGGGCGGGAGGCGCGCAGCAAGGGCGCCCGGGTCCTGCTGGCACCCACGGTCAACATCCACCGCTCGCCCCTCGCCGGTCGCAACTTCGAGTGCTACTCGGAGGATCCGCTGCTGGCGGGCCGCATGGCCGCCGGGTTCGTGCGGGGGGCGCAGTCCCAGGGGGTGGCGACCACGGTCAAGCACTTCGTGGGCAACGATGCCGAGTTCGAGCGCTACTCGATCAGCTCCGAGATCGACGAGCGGGCGCTGCGGGAGGTCTACCTGCGCCCCTTCGAGCTCGCGGTGCGCGAGGGCGGATCGCTCGGGCTCATGACCAGCTACAACCGGGTCAACGGACGCTGGTGCACGGAGCAGCCGGAGCTCATCACCACCATCCTGCGGGACGAGTGGGGTTTCGACGGGTTCGTCGTCACCGACTGGTTCGGCGTCACCGGCACCGTGGCATCCGCCGAGGCGGGCGTCGACCTCGAGATGCCCGGACCGGCACGCGCCTTCGGTCCGGCGCTGGCGGAGGCGGTGCGGGCCGGCGAGGTGGGCGAGCACGTCGTCGACGCCCAGGTCACGCGGCTGCTGACCGTCTTGGACCGGATCGGGGCGCTCGAGGACGCCGGTGCCGGGCCCGGCGCCGACGAGCGGGGCGTCGACCGGCCCGAGGACCGGGGGCTGGCGCGCCGCGCGGCGACGGAGTCGATGGTCCTGCTGGCCAACGACGGGCTCCTGCCGCTCGACCGTTCCGCGCTCTCGACGGTGGCGGTGATCGGCCCCAACGCCGACCGCGCCCGGATCATGGGCGGCGGGTCCGCCTCGCTCCGACCCCATTACCTGGTCACGCCCCTGGAGGCGCTCCGGGCCGCCCTGGGGGACGGCGTCCGCGTGGTGCATCAGCGGGGCTGCGACAACCGCCGCTCGACGCCGAGACTCGGCGGGGGAAGCACCGAGGCCCCCGGCGGCGGCGTGGGGTTCGACGTCGAGTACTTCGCCGAATCGGACCTCGGGGGCGAGGTGGTCCACCGCTCGCGCACGCCCGCGCTCGAGCTGTTCGCCCTCGAACCGCCGGCACCGGCCCTGCCTCGCTCCGGCTGGTCGTTCCGGGCGGTCACGCGGTTCACGCCCACCGACAGCGGCACCCACGTGTTCACGCTGATCCAGGCCGGACGGGCGCGTCTGATCGTCGCCGACCGTGTAATGATCGATGGGTTCGCCGATCCCCCGCCCGCCGGCGATGCGTTCTACGGCATGGGCAGCGTGGAGGCGGAGGCGCCGGTGGAGCTGATGGCGGGAGTCCCGGTCGCCGTGGTCGTGGAGTTCTCGACCCTGGGGCGCCGCGGGCAGGGCGCGCTCAGGGTCGGCTGTCGGTACCCGCAGCCACCCGACCAGCTCGAGCGCGCCGTCGCCGCCGCCGCCGGGGCGGACGCCGTCGTGCTGGTGGTGGGGACCACCGGGGAATGGGAGTCCGAGGGCCACGACCGCGCCTCGATGGACCTCCCCGGCGCCCAGGACGAGCTGGTGCGCCGGGTCCTCGATGCCAACCCGGCCACCGTGGTCGTGGTGAACGCGGCGTCGCCGGTGACCATGGACTGGGCTCCCGGCGCCCCTGCCCTGCTGCAGACCTGGTTCGGCGGGCAGGAGATGGCCGACGGGCTGGCCGAGGTCCTGCTGGGGGACGCCGAGCCCGCCGGGCGGCTGCCGATGACGGTCCCCCTGCGACTCGAGCACAACCCGTCGTTCGGCAACTTCCCGGGCGAGAACGGCCAGGTGCGCTACGGCGAGGGCGTGCACGTGGGCTACCGCTGGTACGAGGCCCGCCACCTGCCGACGCGGTTCCCGTTCGGCCACGGCGGGTCGTACACCACGTTCACGGTCGGCGAGCCCGCACTCTCGGAGCCGT
>JBOGHG010000188.1:0-7778 GCA_050744525.1 Acidimicrobiales bacterium
CGTGAAGGACCGCGCCGCATCGGTCAGCCGGCCACGAACCGGTAGCCGGACCGCGGCTCGGTGATGAACAGCGGCGGTCCGTCGGGATCCTCCAGCTTGGCTCGCAGTCGCGCCATGTAGACGCGGGTGTACTCGGTCTGGGTCTCGTAGCCGTGGCCCCACACCCGGCGCAGGAGCGTGGCGTGGGTCAACAACACGCCGGGGTTGGTGGCGAACTCGCGCAGCAGGGCGAACTCGGTGGGCGTGAGGTGGACGAGGTCCCCCGCCTTCGTGACCTTGCGGGCCGCCACGTCGATCTCGACGTCGCCGGCCCTCACCAGGGACGGCGCGGTCGGTGCAAGGGGCGCCGGGCGGCTCCGCCGGAGCGTGGCGTTGATGCGCGCCAGCAGCTCCTCGATGCCGAACGGCTTGGTCATGTAGTCGTCGGCCCCGAGGTTGAGGGCCCGCACCTTGTCGGTCTCCGCCCGCCGGGCCGACAGCACGATGATCCCCACCGACGACCGCTCGCGCAGCTCGCGGCACAGCTCGAAGCCGTCGATCCCGGGGAGCATGAGGTCGAGGAGGATTGCATCGGGCTCGCTCGTCTCGAGCATCGCGACCGCGTCGCAGCCATCCTTGGACACCACGACGTCGTGCGCCCGGGCGATGAGGTTGGACCGGACCAGGTCGACGATGTTCTGGTCGTCCTCCACGAGCAGGACTGTCGTGCGGTCGTGAATCCCGCTCATGTCGCCTTCGGCGACGGGCCGCTCGGGCCACGCTCGCTCTCTCGCCCTTCGGGACGCTCGCTCAGACAACGTCGGCTTCCTCGGGTGCGTCCACCAGGCTCCAGGAGGCGTCCAGCGGTGCGTCCGACGCGTCCGTCGACGGCTCGCAGGGAAGCGTGACGACGAAGCAGGCGCCGCGGGGTGTGGGCACGTCCGTCAAGCTGCCGCCGTGGGCGTCGACGATCCCCTTGGCGATCGGCAGTCCGAGCCCGGCGCCGGCATGCTGGCGAGACGTGCCGCGCACCCGCGGCTCGAAGATGCGTGCGGCGAGCGAGCGGGGGACTCCGGGACCGTGATCGGCGACCTCGACCTCGACCGTGCCCCGGTTCGCCCCGCTCCGCAAGGTGACGTCGATGCCGTCGGGGGACCCGCCGTGGGCGACGGCGTTCTCGAGCAGGTTGACGAACACCTGCTCCAACCGGTCGTGGTCGCCCCACACCGGCTCGAGGTCTGATGTGGCGTGTACTCGGATCGTCGACCCGTCGGCGACCAGTCGGACGGCGGCCTCGACGACCAGGCGGACGTCACACCAATGGCGCTGCAGGCGCAGGACGCCCGACTCGATGGCCGTCGAGTCCAGCAGGTCCCCCACGAGCCGCCCGAGCCGCGCCCCCTCGGTGGCGATCGACCGCAGGAACCGGTCGGTCGACGCCGCGTCCCAGGTGAGGTCGGGCTGGAGGAGGGTCGAGGCGTAGCCCTGGATCGCCGTGAGTGGGGTGCGGAGCTCGTGGCTGAGCGACGAGAGGAGCTCCCGCTGGACCGCCTGCGAGCGGCGCAGCGCGGCGGCCTCCCGCCGGGTGCGCTCGAGCGCCTCGCCCTCCATGGCCAAGGCGAGCGACCGCGTCGCGTCGTCCAGCAGCTCGAGGGTGTCGCCGGCGGGGGTGTCGCCGGTCGGAAGGTGGGCCACGAGCACCGCCCGGCCCTCGGGATGCCGGAGCGCCACGGCCGCCAGGTCCGGCTCCACGAACTGCGCTTGGCCTTCGGCTCCCCCCGCCAGGACGCGCCGGGCGGCGTCGTTGAACCGGACTTCCATCGCCGCAGGGTCGCCCGCCCCACCGTCGTGGATGACCCGGGGCTCCAGCTCACCGTCCTTTTCGATCAGTACGGCCACCCCGGCCGCACCCAGGGCCCGGCTCAGCGCCAACAGCGACGCACCCAGCCCGCCCACGACCCGGTCGGGGGTGGCGACCAGGGTCTCGAGCATCGTCCGCAGCGACTCCAGCACCCGGTTGCGGCGCGAGACCTCGGTCAGCAGCCGTTCGCGCTCGATGGCCGACGCCACGTAGCCGAGGTAGAGACGCGCCAGCTCGAGCTGCGCCGGCTCCGGCCGGCCGACTGAGGTGGCGAAGCCGGACACCGTGCCGAGCACGCCGTGCGTACCGACGATCGGGGCCGCCCATTCACTGCGAATCCCCGATGCCGCCGCCGCGCTCCGGTACCGCTCCGAGCCCGGGTGCGTGGCGAGGTCCTCGACGACGACCGCTTCGGCCTCGGCGGCGGCCAGCCCGGCGCATCCGCCCGCCACCCCCAAGGCCAAGCGGTCGTTGACCGCGAGGAGGGGGGCACGCAGCCCGACGGCCGCGCTGCGGCGCAGCACCGGATCGGCGCCGTCGGGCGACTCGAGCAGGTGCACGCAGAGCATCTCCTGGTCGAGCGCGGCGGCCATGGCCGACACGATCAGGGGCAACGACGCCGCGGGCTCGACGTCGGAGAGCTGGTCGACCAGGCTCCGGAGCCGCTGGAGCTGGCGGCGGGCCATCGAGTCCATCTCGATGCCCGACATGAGCGCCACGATGTCGTCGCGGTGCACCTCGAGGGGTGAGACGTCGGCCACCACGCGGCCGTCGCGGAGGACGACCACCCGGTCGGCCAGCGCGAACACCTGGTCGAGGTCGTGGGTCACGAGCAGGACGCCCGCGCCCGCGTCGCGGCACTGCCGGATGACGCCGTGCACCCGCAGCGTCTCGGCGACGCCCAGCGAGGCCGTGGGCTCGTCGAGCAGCAGGAGCCGGGGTGCGCACCGCAGGGCGCGGCCGAGCGCCACGAGCTGGCGCTGACCACGCGACAGCCCCCGGACCGGCCGGTCCAGCGGGAGGGTCTCGGCCCCGACTTGGCGCAGCACCGACGCCGTGCCCTCGCGCATGTCGCTCTCGGCGATGAGCCAGCGGCCGGGCTCGCGGCCGAGGAACACGTTGGCGACGACGTCGAGGTCGTCGCACAACCCGTGGTCCTGCCACAGCACCTCGATCCCGTCCTGGCGCACCTGGTCCGGGGTCGAGGGCAGCGGGGCGCCGTCGACCCGGACCTCACCTCCCTCGGGTTCGAGGATGCGGGCGAGGCAGGCCACCAGCGACGACTTGCCCGCGCCGTTCTCCCCCACCAGGGCGACCACCTCCCCCGCCCCGATCCGCAGGGACACGTCGCGCAGCACGGTGAGGCGGCCGAAGCGCTTGGTGATGCCCCGGGCGTCGAGGCGCGGGACGCCGGTGAGGGGGTACCGCTGTGGCACTGCACTGGCCTCCGTCACCCGCACCCTCCGTCGACGTCGATCGGCCCGCACCGCTAGTTTGACCCGCCGAGGCGGCGGGGAGGAGGTGCCGGCCATGGCAGACAGCTACACGCCCACCCCCGGGGACCGTTTCACGTTCGGATTGTGGACCGTCGGCAACCGCGGTCGCGACCCGTTCGGCCACGAGGTCCGACCGCCGCTCGATCCGGTCGACGCCGTCCACCGCCTCGCCGAGCTGGGCGCCTACGGGGTGAACTTCCACGACGACGACCTGGTGCCACCGGGCTCGTCGTCCACCGAGCGGGAGGAGATCCTCAAGCGCTTCCGCCGCGCCCTCGACCAGACCGGCATGCGGGTGCCGATGGCGACCACCAACCTGTTCTCCCGACCGGTGTTCAAGGAGGGCGCGTTCACGGCCAACGATCCCGCCGTCCGCCGCTTCGCGATCGCCAAGACGCTCGACGCCATCGAGCTCGGCGCCGAGCTGGGGGCGACGACCTACGTGATGTGGGGCGGGCGGGAGGGTGTCGAGGCCGACGCCGCCAAGGACGTGCGCGCCGCCCTCGACCGCTACGCCGAGGCGGTCAACACCTGTTGTGCCCACGTCCGCGACCGCGGCTACGAGATGCGGTTCGCGCTCGAGCCCAAGCCCAACGAGCCGCGAGGCGACCTGTTCCTACCGACCGTCGGGCACGCGCTCGCATTCGTCGGCGAGCTCGAGTGGCCCGACATGGTCGGCCTCAACCCCGAGTTCGCCCACGAGACCATGTCGGGCCTGTCGTTCCACCACGCCGTGGCCCAATGCCTCTGGCACGGCAAGCTCTTCCACATCGACCTCAACGCCCAGCGCATCGGCAAGTTCGACCAGGACTTCCGCTTCGGTAGCGAGGGCATCCGCGACGCCTTCTACCTGGTGAGGCTGCTGGAGGAGTCCGGATGGGACGGCATGCGGCACTTCGACGCCCACGCCTACCGCACCGAGGACGCCGACGGCGTCTGGGACTTCGCCCGGGGGTGCATGCGTACCTACCTCATCCTGCGCGCCGCGGCCCGACGCTTCGCCGCCGACGCCGAGATCCAGGAGGCGCTCCGCGTCGCCCAAGCCGATCGGCTCGCCGAGCCCTCGCTGCCCGGAGGCACGACGCCCGAAGGCATCGCCGAGCTGCGCGCCGACGTGGCCGGCTACGACGAGCAAGCGCTGGCGGGCCGCGGCTACGGCCACGAGCGACTCGATCAGCTCGTGACCGAACTGCTCCTGGGCGCCCGCTAGCACGGCTCCCCGCCTGCGGGTTCACGTGGCGCTCGTCCTGGGGGTCGACAGCTCGACGCAGGCGACGAAGCTCGAGCTGCGCGATGCGACGACCGGGCGCCTCGAGGCGTCGGCGCGAGCACCCCATCCCCCGGTGCACCCGCCGCGCAGCGAACAGGAGCCGGAGGCCTGGTGGTCGGCGCTCGGCCGAGCCGGCGGGGAGCTGGGCCGGCCCCGGATCGCGGCGCTGGCCGTGGGCGGCCAGCAGCACGGGATGGTCGTGCTGGACGCCGATGGGTCCGTCGTGCGGCCGGCGAAGTTGTGGAACGACACCGAGTCGGCCCCGGACGCCGACGCGCTGGTCGAAAGGCTGGGCGCCGAGGCGTGGAGCCGAGCGGTCGGGCTCGTCCCGCTGGCGGCTTACACCATCACGAAGCTGGCATGGCTGCGACGCTGCGAGCCCGCCGCGTGGAGTCGGTTGGCGCGGGTGGTCCTGCCCCACGATTGGCTCAACCTCCGTTGCACCGGCTCGGCCGCCACCGATCGGGGCGACGCCTCGGGCACGGGTTACTGGTCCCCCGCCACGGGCGAGTGGCGGACCGACCTGCTCGCCCTCGTCGACGACGGCCGCGACTGGGGACCATGCCTCCCGACGGTCATGGCGCCGACCGAGCCGGTCGGGCCCCTGGTGGGCGAGGCCCGCGACCTGTTCGGCCCGGCCCTCGTGGGGCCGGGCACGGGCGACAACATGGCGGCCGCCCTCGGGCTCGGGCTCGCCCCCGGCGACGTGGCCGTCTCGGTCGGCACGTCGGGCACCGTCTACGCCGTGAGCGACACGCCGGTCGCCGACCCCACGGGCGCCGTCGCCGGCTTCGCGGATGCGACCGGTCGGTTCCTGCCGCTCTTGTGCACGCTCAACGCCGCCAAGGTGCTCGACACCGTCGCCACGCTGCTCGGGGTCGACCACCACGGGCTCGACGAGCTGGCGCTGCGGGCGCCGGCGGGCGCCCACGGGCTGACGCTGCTCCCCTACCTCGACGGCGAACGGACGCCGAACCGCCCGGACGCGACCGGGACCCTTGCGGGCCTGCGGACGTCGCACGAGCGGGCCGATCTGGCGCGAGCCGCCGTCGAGGGCGTCGTCCATGGGCTCCTCGACGGGCTCGACGCGCTGGCGGCGCAGGGCATCGCCCTGGACCGCCGGCTCGTGCTGACCGGAGGCGGCGCCCGCTCCCGCGCCGTGCGGCGGGTGGTCGCCGACCTAAGCGGCCGCGCCGTCGAGGTGCATGCCGGCGGAGAGACGGTGGCGCTGGGTGCCGCCGTCCAGGCGGCCGCCATCCTGGCCGGGGGCCACCCGTCCGAGGTCGCCCGCGCCTGGCGGCCCGAGCCCGACGCGGTCGACGAGCCCCGGACCGACATCGACCGGGGGGCGCTGCGGGGCGCCTACCACGAGCTACGAGATCAGGCGCCGGGATCTGTGGCTGGCAGCGGTTGATCTCCAACCAGTCCCCGACAGGGAAACGGGGGTCGGCCGCTAGAGGCCCCAGAACTCGCCGGACAGGCCGACCTCGCGGAAGTACGCCGCGGCGCTGACGGGGTCGCGACGGACGTAGCCACGCTCGAGGCGGCCGTCGTACCAGTGCTGCGCCAGCCGCCACAGCGTGGGGACGTCCATCACGTAGCCCCGTTGGTGATGGTTGCGCGTGAGCCAGGCGTCGATGCATGCCTCGTCGCAGAACAACCGCTGGTGCCCACAGGTGTGGACCACGTCGTCCCACATCCGGGCGACGGGCACCAGGAAGTGGGCGACCTGCTCGCCCGGGGGTGGACCGCCCCGGCCGACGACCCAGACGTGGGGCGCCCCGCAACCCGGGCAGCGAGTGGAGACCAGCACCTCGGGCTCGTCGGGCAGAAGCTGGGGCAACGCGAACGAGTCCCACGCACAACCGCCCCACCAGAGCGTGCGCTCGCCCATGACGGCGAACCCCAGCGGCACCGATGCGAACGGATGCGCCATGACGATCGCGTCGCCACCGCCCAGCACGACGTGGCGCGTCGCGGCGAGCCGGCGCAGGCCGGCGCGCACCTCGTCCTCCCCGACGCCGAGCGACTCGGCCACCCCGGCTGGCGCGGGTGGACGACCGGCGGCCGCGAACGCCCGGTACACGGCCAGGCGGATGTCCTCGTCGATCTCGTCGATCGGCGTCACGTGGCCAGTGTGCCGGGGCCAGGCTCGACCACCATGCGGTCCGAATCCTCGGCGCCGGATTCGAGCCCGGCCGTCCACTCGTCGAGGTCGGCATCGGGCTGCAGCACGAGCATGACGAAGCGCACGGGGCGCCTGCGGCCGTTGCCGTAAGCGTGCGGCCTGTCGGCGTGGAACAGGGCCGCCCCACCGGCGCCGACCGTGTAGGCAACACCGTCGACCTCGAGGGTGAGGGTGCCGCCGACGACGTGGAGCATCTCCCGAGTGCCCTCGACGTGGGCCTCGGACGCGTGCCGGTCACCGGGCGCGAGCGTCCAGCGCCACAACTCGATGTGATCCCGCTCGTCGGAGCCCACCAGCAGGTCAGCGGCGCTGCCCTCCAACCCGGCCCACAACCGAGCGGTCTCGGCAGGCTGGACCACCCGCACGGCCGGCGCCTCGTGCAGCTCGACCAGCGCCGCCAGCGACACCCCGAGCGTCTCCGCGATCTTGCACATCGTGCCCAGGCTGGGGTTGGTGCGCGCGCCCTCGAGGTGGACCAGCATGCCCTTGCTCACGCCGCTGCGAGTGGCGAGCTGGTCGAGGCTCCAGCCCCGCGCGGTGCGGAGGCGACGGGTGTTGCGGGCGACGGCGGCAGCCACCGCCGCGGGATCGGGCATACGGTGCATCGTACCGACCGAATGGTGCACCACAGCGACCGATGGCCTAGAGTGCACCGACCGGTCAGTGTGGTGCACCAGCCGTCGCCGCCGCCCGACCGCACCGGAGGAACCGCTCCCATGGCCGCACTCCTCGCCCTCACCGCTGCCGCCGCCTACGGCGTGGGCGACTTCCTCGGTGGCATGGCCGCGCGCCGGGAGCCGTCGACCGCGGTGGTCCTGTGGTCGCACGCCGTCGGCCTGGTCATGCTCCTGGTGGCTGCACCCGCGCTGGGAGGCGACGCCACCCCGCGGGCAATGGCCGTCGGCGCCGTCGCCGGCTTGCTCGGCGGGGCGGGGGTGGCCCTGTTCTACCGGGGCCTGTCGCTGGGATCGATGAGCGTGGTCG
>JBOGHG010000189.1:0-7742 GCA_050744525.1 Acidimicrobiales bacterium
CAGCACGCCGGTGAGGTGGTGGGGCGCGGCGGCGGTGACCGTGACCTCCGCGTAGCTACCGGGGCGCAGCGGCGCGGGCGAGCGGAAGTGCACCAGCTTGTTGTGCCGCGTGCGGCCGGTCGTGACGGCCGGATCCTTGCGCGAAGGACCCTCGACCATGACCTCCTCGGTCGCTCCCACCCGGGCACGGTGGCGCGCCAGGGCGGAGCGCTCGACCACCAGCCGGAGGCGCTCGAACCGTTCGGCGGACACCTCGGCGGGGACGAAGTCGTCGACCCGCTCGGCCGCCTCGGTGCCGGGCCGCGGGCTGTAGATGAACGTGTACGCACTGTCGTAGCGCGCCTCGGCCGCGACCTCCAGCGTGCGCTCGAAGTCGTCGTCGGTCTCGCCGGGGAACCCGACGATGATGTCGGTGGTCACGGCCAGGTCGGGCACGGCGGCCCGGGCGGCGGCCAGGCGCTCGAGGTAGCGCTCGGCGGTGTAGCCCCGGTGCATGGCGGCGAGCACACGGTCGCTGCCGGCCTGGAGGGGCAGGTGGAGGTGCTCGCACACCGCCGGGACCGTCGCCATCGCCTCGATCGTCTCGGGCCGGAGGTCCTTGGGATGGGGGCTCGTGTAACGGACCCGCCGGATCCCGTCGACCTCGCCAACGGCACGGAGCAGCTCGGCGAACAGCGGGCGAACCCGCACCGACTCGCCGGCGCGGCGCCGGGCGAGCGTGAGATCGCGGCCATAGCTGTTCACGTTCTGCCCGAGCAGGGTCACCTCGGTGACGCCGTCGGCCGCCAACGCTCGCACCTCGTCGACGATGTCGTGGAAGCCGCGGCTGATCTCACGTCCCCGCACCGCCGGCACGATGCAGAACGCGCACGAGTTGTCGCAGCCGATCTGGATGGTGACCCATGCCGCGTACGGCACCTCACGCCGGGCCGGCAGCGCGCTGGGGAACGATTCGTGGTCGTCGGCGGCCGTCTCCTCCAGGATCTCGACGATCGATCGACCGGCGCTGCGCTGCTCGCCCAGGAGCTCGACGGCCCGGTGCACGTTGTGGGTGCCGAACACGACGTCCACGTGGGGCGCCTTGTGGACGATGAGGTCGCGGTCCTTCTGGGCCAGGCAGCCTCCCACGACGATCTGCAGGTCGGGCCGCCGCTGCTTGAGGGTCTTGAGCTGACCGAGGTTGCCGTAGAGCTTGTTGTCGGCGTTCTCGCGGATGCAGCAGGTGTTGAGCACCACCACGTCGGCGTCGTCGACGTCGGTGGCCGGGCGCAGGCCGTCGGCCTCCAGGAGCCCGGCAATGCGCTCGGAGTCGTGCTCGTTCATCTGGCACCCGAAGGTGCGCACCACGTACGTCTTACCGCTCATCCTCGCTCGGCCACGGTCTTGGGAAATGACCACCGGTCGGCGGCCATTCGGGACCCGGCCAGGCTACGCGACACGTAGGCGGGCGGTAGGAAGGGCCACCGCCCGCCCCGGTCGGGGGACGAAGTCAGTCGTCGAGCGTGATCGGCTCGTCGAGCGACATGGGGGCGTCGTCGGTGCCGTTGGTGTGCTCGGCGCCGTTGCCCGATCCGTTGGTCGACCCCGCCGGCGAGCCGACGCCGAGCTGGGAGCGGATGCGCTCGGAGATCTCGACCATGACCTCGGGGTGCTCGGCCAGGAACACCTTGGCGTTCTCACGCCCCTGCCCGAGCTGCTCGCCGTCGTAGGTGTACCAGGCACCCGACTTCTTCACGAGCCCGATATCCACACCGACATCGAGCAACGAGCCCTCACGGCTGATGCCCTTGCCATACATGATGTCGAACTCCGCGTTTTTGAAAGGAGGACTGCACTTATTCTTAACAACCTTGACGCGGGTGCGATTTCCAATGACTTCGACACCATCTTTTATCGATTCGATGCGTCGGATATCGAGCCTTACCGACGAATAGAACTTCAGCGCTCGGCCTCCGGGGGTCGTTTCAGGTGAGTTGTGCACCATGACGCCGTCGACGAAGTAGTTGTGCGTTCTCCCGACCTCGATATCGAAGCGATGTGTGTTTCGGGAGGGAGGACGCACACCGATCTTGGTGATGGGCAGCGGCATCAGCTCGTAGCTCCGGGGTGCGAACACCGGCTCGATCGCAAAGCGGCCACGGAAGCGCGGCAGGAGCTTGTAGCTCATCGACGGGTGCACGAACGGGGCGATGAGAGCATGGAGGTGGTCTGTCGCCTCCCGCGGGAAGACGAGGACCGCCTTCCGCACCTTCCCCCGGCTCATGAGCTTGGCCTCGATACCCCAGGTGTCCGCTAGGTAGTCGCGAACCCGTTGGCGGGTGGTTGGCTCCATCGCCTCCACACAGATGTCGGCACGGCCGCTCCCACCTTCGGTGCGACGCTGCTTGCCCGCACTACGCAGGGCAAACGAGCCGTCGTCCATGTACCAGATGGCTAGCGAGAGTGGAGTCAACTGCTTGAGGTAGTCGTGGCTGAAGACCTTCTTGCCCTCGCAATACACAGCGCGCCGAAGCTCGGCCAGTCCGGGTAACGGCTGCACGTCGTGGAAGACAGCACCCTTCGCGTTGGTCGAACGACTCACGGACAGGTTGGCGAACAACGAAGCCTTCCAGTCGCCGTAGGTCACCTGCTTCGTTCCGTGACCCCACCGGAACCTCGCCTCATGGCCGCTCCTCGTCGGGGACAGTGCGCCATCGCCCATCAACCCGCCCAGCACGACCTGCCATTGGAGATCGGACAGATGGTGGGGCACGGACTGGAGCACCCGGTCGCCGACCTGAAGGTCCTGCGCTTCGCGCCATCCACCCGGGGTCTTGATCTTGTGGTTCGGCGTACAAGCGAACTGTGACCGGCCGTTACCGCTGGGCTTTGCCACGGTGAAGGTGAGGAATCGATCGGTGCGCCCATTGTCGAACCAGTTGGTGACGGGTCGGCTGACGATCTCGCCCCGTCCATGGTCGTAGGTGAGCACCTCGACCGGCAGCTTCTGGTTGACGATCTTACCGATCTTCTCTTGCGACCCGTCAGCCAATGTGACCCGGGTGTTATATGAAAAGCATCCGAACATCACGCCTATCTTCTCGCGCAATTGGTTGATGAAGACGGCGATGGTGTCGGACTTGTTGAGGTTGGCGGTGAGCTTGCGCAGCGCCTGTGACATGAGTCGGGCCTGGAGGCCGACGTGAGTGTCGCCCATCTCGCCCTCGATCTCGGCCCGGGGGGTGAGGGCGGCTACCGAGTCGATGACCACGACGTCGATGGCGCCGGAGCGCACGAGCATGTCGGCGATCTCGAGCGCCTGCTCCCCCGTGTCGGGCTGCGAGATGAGCAGCTCGTCGATGTCGACGCCGATGGCCTTGGCGTAGACCGGGTCGAGCGCGTGCTCGGCATCGACATAGGCGCAGATGCCGCCGTTGCGTTGGGCCTCGGCCACGACGTGCAGCGCGAGGGTGGACTTGCCCGACGACTCGGGCCCGTAGATCTCGGTGACGCGGCCACGTGGGAGGCCGCCGATGCCCAAGGCGAGATCGAGCGCCAGGGCGCCCGTGGGTATGGCCTCGATGGCCATGGTCCCCTTCTCGCCCATGCGCATGACCGAGCCCTTGCCGAACTGCTTTTCGATCTGGCTGAGCGCCATGTCGAGGTTCTTCTGACGATCCACCGGTGTGGTCCTTTCTGCGGTGGTGCGGATGTGGCGGCGACGGGGACCCGGCACTGCGGGCTGCCCGATGCGATCTCGGAGCCCAGGCTCCGACGGCGATCTCGATGACCTTCCCGACCTTAGAGAGAGGGTGTGACAATTAGGACGCCTCGAACGACATCACTGTAGTTTCGAACGCCTGTTCGTTCAAGCACCAACGTCTGTTCGTCGGTGCCCGGCGACCCTTCAGCCCAGGTGGCGCACGTAGACGTCCTCGTAGCGGGCACCGCCCCGCCCCAGGTGGCTGCGCACCACCCGGACGTCGGGCACGGTGAACCGCGCCGACAGCGGGCGTCCCACGATCCCGCCCGCGAGGCGCCGGGCGCTCCCCCGCGCCGATCGGGCCAACCGGGCCAGGGTGAGGTGCCCCCCGAAGGGCCGATCCTCCGGTGGCCGGCCGAGCGTCCTCGTGGCCTCGATGACGGCGGCGGCGAGGTCGTCGAGCCCGGCGACCGGGAGCGCCACGACCTGGCGCGACAGCGTCTCGACCATCGGGCCGACGGTCGCCTCGCAGGCGACGAGTCGGGGGGCGTCGGCCCCGTCCAGGGCGTCGACCACCGCCGAGGGATCCTCGACCTCGCCGAGGAACCGCAGCGTCACGTGCCACTGGTCGCGGGTGGTCCAGCGCAGGCCGGCCTGCGCCCGTCGGGGCAGGCCGGCGATCAGGTCGAGCACGTCATCGGGCGGGCGCACACCGACGAACAGCCGCATGGGAGCTCAGGAGATCGGCTCGCGGTCCCGGGCCGCCGCCTCGGCCGACCCCTCCAGCCTCCGCCGCAACAGGTCCAGCAGCGAGATGCAGGCGAACTGGCGGACCCGGTCGCGATCTCCCGGGAGCCCGACCCGCGCCACGACCGGCTCGTCGGCACCCATCGCCACGGCCATGAACACCGTCCCCGGCCGCTGGCCCTCCTGCTCGTCGGGGCCGGCCACACCGGTGACGCCCAGCCCGATGTCGGCGCCGAGCCGTCGCCGCACGCCGTCCGCCATCGCCGCCGCCGCCTCGGACGTGACCACTGGCCCCTCGGGCACCCCCAACAGGTCGTGCTTCAGGTCCGTGGCGTAGGACACGATGCCGCCCCGGAACCAGCCGCTCGCTCCCGGCACGTTGACCAGCCGGGAGGCGACCAGGCCGCCGGTGAGCGACTCCGCCACCGCCAGCGTGAGCCCTCGCTGGACGAGCACCTTGGCCACCGCGTGCTCCATCGTCTCGTCGTCGACGCCGAACACGATGCCGCCGAGGATGCCCCGCACGACCCGTTCCTCTTCGTCGAGCAGCTTGCGGGCGTGGTCCTCGTCGTCGGCCTTGACGGTGATGCGCACCTTGAGCCCCTCGATCCCGCTGGCGAGGAAGGCCAGGGTGGGGGCCTCCACCCCGGCGCCGTCGAGCTCGGCCATGTGCTCGGCCAGCCTCTCGGCCAGGCCCGACTCGCTGTCGCCCCAGGTGCGCAGCGTGCGGGAACCGATGATGGCCAGCTTCCCGGCCCGCCGCTGCATGTCGGGGAGCACGGCGCCCGACACGATCTCCTGCAGCTCGTAGGGAACGCCGGGCACGGCGTAGATGACCTTGTCGCCGACCGGGCAGATGAGCCCCGGGGCGGTGCCCGGCTGCGGCTCGGCGATGGCGGTGGCGCCCTCGGGCGCCTGCGCCTGGCGCAGGTTGTTGGCCGGCATGCGCCGCCCGCGGGCGGCGAAACGCTCGAGGATGCGGTCGACGACCTCGTCGTCCTGCACCAGGCGCACGCCCATCACCTCGGCGACGGCGTTGCGGGTGATGTCGTCCTGGGTGGGACCCAGCCCGCCGCACACGATCACCGCGTCCGACCGGCCGAGCGCCAGCTCCAGGGCGCCGACGATGCGCTCGAGGTTGTCCCCCACCGTCTGCTGGTGGGTGCAGTCGATGCCCGCCAGTGCCAGCTGCTCGCCCATCCAGGCGGAGTTGGTGTCGACGATCTGGCCCAGCAGCAGCTCGGTGCCGACGGCGACGATCTCGCAGCGCATCAGGTCCCCTCGCTCAGGATCTCGCCACCGGTCGAGCCGGACATGCGTCCCGCTCCTGGCGCTTCGCGCCGGGCCGCTCGGGCCCCGGCCTCGGCTTCGCTCGGCCTCATGCCGCGGACTCCTGCGACCGTCGTCGCCCTGCTGCCTTCGAGGACGTACTGCAGCCCGGTGACCAGCGTCAGCGCCACGGCGATCCAGAGCGTGCCCTCGGCGATCCAGGCGTGGCCGTCGGCGATCGGCGGGATCAGCGCCAGCGCCACCGCCAGCGACTGCACCACCGTCTTGATCTTGGCCCAGAAGCGCGCCGGCACCGCCAGCCCCCGGCGGCCCCAATACGAGCGGAACACCGATATGCCCACCTCCCGGGTCGTGATCAGGAGGACCGGCAGCCACCAGAACCCGCCGTCGACCACCAGCGCCCACATCGCGCCCAGCACCAGCGCCTTGTCGGCCAGCGGGTCGAGGAACGCGCCCGACCGGGTGGTCCCCATGCGCCGGGCCAGCCAGCCGTCGACGCCGTCGGTGGCCGCCAGCACGGACCAGATCGCGAAGGTGCCGTACGCCGGTCCCGACGCGATGATCAGCCCGCACAGCAGCGGGGCGAACACCAGTCGCGTCGTGGTGACGGCGTTCGCCGGGGTGGCCAGGGCCGACGGCCCGAACGAGCTGGCCACTACCTGCACCTCATGGCCAACCGCGCCTCACGCTGCGGCCTCCGCTTCGAGGTCCGGGCCGACGGCGCCGGTGATCGTGACCTTGACCAGCTCGCCGACCGGCAGGTCCGGGGGCACCGACACGATGCCGTCGATCTCGGGCGCCTCCCGGTGGCTGCGGGCCACGCCGGGGGCGTCGACCAGCACCTCGGCCACGCTACCGATCAGTGCGTCACGGCGGCGGGCGGTGATCCCGTCCTGCAGCTCGCCCAGCTCGGCCAACCGTTCACGCACCAGTCCGGCCTCGACCTGACCGCCGAGCTGGGCGGCGTGCGTTCCCTGTTCCTCGCTGTAGGCGAAGAAGCCGCACCAGTCGAGGTCGGCCGCAGCCACGAAGGACAGCAGCCGGTCGTGGTCGTCCTCGGCCTCGCCCGGGTACCCGACGATGAAGTTGGACCGGAACGCCGCCTCCGGCACCCGCCGTCGGATGTCGTCGATGCGGCGGAGGAAGCGATCGCCGTCACCCCAGCGCCGCATGCGCCGGAGCAGCGGACGGGAGGCGTGCTGTAGCGACAGGTCGAAGTAGGGCACGCCGGTGGCACAGATGGCGTCGATCAGCTCGTCGGTGAGGTCGGACGGGTACAGGTACAGCAGGCGGACCCAGTCGACCCGGCGGGCGACGGCCTCCACCAGGGGCACGATCCGGCGCTGGCCGCCGCCCGAGACACTTCCTCCGCTCCCACGGCCGCTCGGGCCGGGGGAGCGGGAAGCATGTTCCTGGTCCCGGCCGAAGGACGCCAGGTCCTGCGCCACGAGCACGACCTCGCGCACGCCCCCGTCCGCCAGGCCCTCGACCTCGGCCAGGATCGACGCGATGGACCGGCTGCGCTGCCGGCCCCGGAAGCTGGGGATGGCGCAGAAGCCGCAGGCCCGGTCGCAGCCCTCGGCCACCTTGACGTACGCCCACGGGGCGGCAGGCGCCGGCCGCGGCAGGTTGAGCAGGTCGAAGGCGGGGACCGGCGTGTCGCCGCCCCGGGTCCGGCCCAGCGTGACGGGCACGCCGAAGCCGGCCACCGCGTCCGCCTCGGGGAGCGCCTCGGCCAGGTCGGCGCCGTAGCGCTCGGCCAGGCACCCCGTCACCACCAGGTCGGCCGCCTCCGCCTTGCGATCGGCCAGGCCGAGGATCACGTCGACGGACTCCTGGCGGGCCCCCTCGATGAACGCACAGGTGTTGACCACCACCAGGTCGGCACCCTCGGGCGCGGCCGCCGGGACGAGGCCGTCGGCGAGCATCGTCCCGGTCAGCTTGTCCGAGTCGACCTGGTTCTTCGGACAGCCCAACGTCTCCACCCAAAAGGTGCGGGGCATCCAGGCAAGGCTACTGGAAC
>JBOGHG010000190.1:0-7740 GCA_050744525.1 Acidimicrobiales bacterium
GGGCTCGGGGGCGCAGCCCCCGAGGAGGCACGGTCACGAGTGATGCTCGTGACCGGTCGACCGAGCGACCGCCAGGGAGCCGGGCGACGATGGGGCTCGGGGGCGCAGCCCCCGAGGAGGCACGGTCACGGCGCCGAGGAGCCGTTCCGGCGCATCGGCAGCGCCGCCCGCCACTCGCCGTCGAGGTCGTGGAGGGCGGCGGCCACGGCCCCGGCCGTCGGCACCAGGCCTATCTCGCCCACGCCCTTGATCCCGTAGGGGGCGCGGGGCTGTGGGCGCTCGACCAGGATGGTCTCGATCGGCGGCACGTCCTTGGCCCGCAGGATCCCGAGCTGGCGAAGGGTCATGGCGGTAGGCCGGCCCGATTCGTCGGTGGGGAAGTCCTCGGTGAGGGCGTAGCCCAGGCCCATGTGCACGGAACCGACCACTTGCCCCTCGCACAGCAGGGGGTTGACGGCCCGGCCCACGTCGTGAACGGCGACCACCCGCTCGATGTCGCCGCTCTCCCGGTCGATCACCACCAGTTGGGCGGCATAGCCGAACGCGGAGTGGATGGTCGGGTTGGCGACCGAGCCCACGGCGTCGGTCCAGTCGACGCGATGCTCGCCCTCGTAGTCGACGCCCGGGCGGCAGCCGTCGGTGCACGCGGCCCGGCAGGCGGCGGCCACGGAACCCGCGGCCATGAGCGTGCCCCGGCTGCCCGTGGTCTGGCCGGCGCCCAGCTCCCGGGAGGTGTCGACCACCACGCGCACCCGTCCGGGGTCGACACCCAGCTCCTCGACGGCCACCTGGAGGGCGACGGTGTGCACGCCCTGGCCCATCTCGGTCCAGCAGTGCCGCACCTCGACTGTGCCATCGTCGTCGAACCGCACCACCGCCTTGGCGACCTCGACCGCGCCGTTGCCGAGGCCCGAGTTCTTGAGGCCGAGCCCCAGCCCGACCGCCTTGCCGGCCGCGACGGCGGCGTCGTAGTGGGGCTTGACGGCGTCGAGGCAGTCCCGGGCGCCGAGGCAGCCGTCGTCCATGACCTGGCCGGGGCCCCACGTGCAGCCCGGGGTGACGGCGTTGCGGGCCCGCATCTCCCAGGGGTCGACGCCGGCGGCCTCCGCCAACCGGTCGATGAGGCCCTCGCTGGCGAACTGTGCCTGGTTGGCCCCGAACCCCCGGAAGGCCCCGCACACCGGGTTGTTGGTGCGGACGGCCACGGCGTCGACGTCGATGGCCGGCCAGGCGTAGGGACCACCGGCGTGGCCCGCCGCTCGCTCCAGCACCTTCATGCCCACCGAGGCGTAGGGGCCGGAGTCGCCCACGATGCGGGCCTTGAGGGCAGTGAGCCGGCCGTCGGCGTCGCACCCGGCCCACGCCTCGACCCGCACGGGGTGGCGCTTGGGATGGACCCGCAGCGACTCCTCCCGGCTGAACGCGCACTTCACCGGGCGCCCGAGCAGGTGGGCGGCGAGCGCCGTCTGGGTCTGGTTGGCGCAGTCCTCCTTGCCGCCGAAGGCCCCGCCGTTGGCGACCAGGTGGACGAGGACCCGGTCCTCGTCGACGCCGAGCACGTCGGCGATCTGGCGCCGGTCGTCCCACACCCCCTGACCGCCGGAGAACACCTCGAGCCGGCTGTCGTCGAGGGGGACCGCAAGGGTCGCCTCCGGCTCGAGGAAGGCATGTTCGATGCGCTGGGTCTGGAACACCTCGTGCACGACGTGGGTGCTGGCGGCCAGGGCGGCGTCGACGTCGGTTTCACCCCGGGCGTAGGTGGTGCGAGACAGCACGTTGGGGGCGTCGGCCTCGCCCACCTGCCATACCGCCGGCTCGGCCGAGCCGACCGCCAGCAGCGGATCGGTGAACGGCGCCAACGGCCGGTACCCCACGTCCACCAGCTCGGCCGCGGCCCGGGCCGTGGCGCGGTCTCCGGCCACGACCAGCGCGAGCACGTCGCCCGTGTACGAGGTGCGCCCGCCGACGGGGACGAAGACCGGCCAGTCGCGGTGGATCAGGCCGATCCGCAGGTCGCCGGGCACGTCGGCGGCGGTGAGCACCCGCTCGACGCCGGGGACCGCCTCGGCGGCGGCGGTGTCGATGGTCAGGATGTCGGCGCGGGCATGCTCCGACAGCACGACGGCGGCGTGGAGCATGTCCGGCACCCGCAGGTCGTCGACGTACGGCTTGTCGCCCAGTGCCATCTCGATGGCCTGGTACTTGGCGTTGTCGCTGCCGACGCCCCCCGGGCGGTCGCCGCCGTTGCCGGTCGCCGGCAGGGCCACCGGGGTCTCCGCGCCCGACGCCAGCAGGTCGACAGCGTCGAGGATCGAGTGGTACCCGGTGCACCGGCACAGGTGACCGCCCATGTGGCGGGACACCTTGTCCCTGGTGAGGGCGGGCCCGTCCTTGTCGAGCAGGTACTTGGCGCGCATGACGATGCCGGGCGTGCAGAAGCCGCACTGCAGCGCCCCGGTGGCGGAGAACGCGCCGGACAGGCGGTCGCGTTCGGCGGGCTCGACGCCCTCGAGCGTGACGACCGACCGGCCCGCCACCCGGTCGAGCCCCAGCTGGCAGGCGATCACGGGCCTGCCCTCGATGAGCACGGTGCAGCAGCCGCACTGTCCCGACGGCGAGCAGCCGTCCTTGGGGCTGATGACGTCGAGCTCCTCCCGCAGCGCGGCGAGGAGGTGGGGGTGGTCGCCGACCTCGACCTCGCCGCCGTTGAGAGTGAAGGAGACCGTCACGGCTCCACACTGCCAGACTTCAACAAACTGTTGAAGTCTCGACCGCTGCCCGGCCGCCGAGACGCGGGTAGAACCTCCTGCATGCTGCTCGTCAACCACCGGACGAAGCCGTTGCCGGCCGGCGCCCGCCCGGGACCGGAGGTGCACGCCTTCCATCGCCGGCTTCCCGGGTACGCGCCGACGCCGGTGCACGACATGCCGGCGTTGGCCGAGGCCGCCGGTGTTGCCCGGGTGCTGGTGAAGGACGAGTCGAGCCGCATGGGCCTGCCGGCGTTCAAGATCCTCGGTGCCTCGTGGGCGACGTACCGGGTGCTGTGCGATCGCCTGGCCGCCGCCGGCATGGAGGGCGAGCCGCGGTGGGACACCCTCCCCGACCTGGCGGCGATGCTGGCCGGGCGGCTGGGGCCGCTCCGGCTGGTGGCCGCCACCGACGGCAACCACGGGCGGGCGGTGGCACGGATGGCCAAGCTCCTCGGCCTGTCGGCGACCATCCTGGTGCCCGACGGCACCGCCCCGGCCCGCATCGGCGGCATCGCCGCCGAGGGCGCCGAGGTGACGGTGGTTCCGGGTACGTACGACGACGCCGTGGCCGAGTCGGCCGCCCTCGCCGGCGACCGCGACCTGGTCATCTCCGACACCTCGTGGCCCGGCTACGAGGACCCGCCGCGCCGCGTGATCGAGGGTTATGCCACCATCTTCGCCGAGCTCGAGGAGCAGCTCGCGGCGCCGGACGCCGCGGCGCCGGACCTCGTGATGGTGCCGTTGGGGGTCGGGGCCCTGGGAGCGGCGGCCGCCTCGTGCCTCCGGGCCGGGCTCGAACCGGGCGAGGGGCCGATGCTCGTGGGCGTCGAGCCCGACTCGGCCGCCTGCGTCGCCGCTGCGGTCGAGGCCGGGAGCGTGGTCGAGGTGCCCGGGCCCCACCGGTCGATCATGGCGGGGCTCAACTGCGGGCTGGCGTCGATGCTGGCGCTGCCGACGGTGGCGGCCGGGTTCGACGCCTTCGTGACCATCGACGACGATCGCTGCCGCGACGCGGTCCGGTCCCTGGCCGCCGCCGGGCTCGACCTGGGCGAGACGGGAGCGGCGGCGCTGGGCGGGCTCATGGCCCTGCGCGCCGAGCACGCCGCCGAGTTGTCGGTCCCCGCCGCGGCCGTCGTCCTGCTGCTCGCCACCGAGGGCGTCACCGATCCCGCGAGCTTCGAGCGGATCGTCGGGCGGGCGCCGCGGTAGGAGGGTTCAACCAGGCTCGGTCAGCCGCCGGTACTGGTCGGGCCTGCGGTGGGCCGCGAAGTCGAACACCGTGGTCTTGTAGGACGTGCAGGCGTCGAGGTCGCAGGCGGCCACGGCCAGCTCGTCGGCCAGCCCCGTGCACTGGGCGATGACCGCGCCCGACGGGTGGATGACGCACGACCCGGCGATGTGCTCGACCCCCTCCTCGGTCCCGGCCTTGGCCGTGCCCACCACGAAGCTGCCGTTCTGGTAGGCGCCGGCCTGCATGACCAGGTGGTTGTGGAAGTCGCCGAAGCGGTCGTGCTCGGGTGCCGGCGGGTTGTGGACCGGCGTGTTGTAGCCGATGCACACCAGCTCGACGCCCTGCAGGCCGAGCATCCGGTAGGCCTCCGGCCAGCGCCGGTCGTTGCAGATGAGCATGCCGACCGTGCCGCCGAACGCCCGGTAGACCGGGAAGCCGAGGTCTCCAACCTCGAAGTAGCGCTTCTCGAGGTGCTGGAACGGCCGCCACGGCTCGCGCTCACGATGCCCCGGCAGGTGGATCTTGCGGTAGCGGCCGATCTCGGCGCCGTCGGGGCCGACGAGCACCGACGTGTTGAACCGGCGCCCATCCGGCGTCTCCTCGGCGAACCCCAGGCAGAACCCCACCTGGAGGCGACGAGCCTCGTCCCACAGCGGCTTGGTGTCGACGCTCGGCAGCTCGGTCTCGTACCAGGCCGCCAGCTCGGGGGACCCGTCCTCGTACCACCAGCGGGGGAAGAAGGTGGTGAGCGCCAGCTCCGGGAACACGACCAGGTCCGCCCCGCGATCGGTGCCGCCCCGCAGCAGGGCCAGCAACCGCTCGACGACGTCGGCCCGCGTGTGGTCGCCCTGGATCGGCCCGAGCTGGGCCGCGGCGACGGTGACGACCCGGCTCACCCCGGTTGCCCCCGGTGGGTTGCGAGGCAATACGGTCCGCCGAACCACTCTCGAGGCAATACGGTCCGGGGGCCGGTCCCGATTGCCTCGACCTGTTGTGGGCGGTCCCTATTGCCTCGGGTCGACGGGCTCACTCCGCCACCCCCGCCAGCTCGGTCAGGACCTCCGCGAGCACCTCGGTGCCGGCGGCCAGGTGCTCGGGCTCGGTGAACTCGGCCGGGTTGTGGCTGACGCCGGCCCGGCTGGGGACGAACACCATGCCGGTGGGACACACCCGGGCCAGCATCTGGGCATCGTGCCCGGCGCCCGAGGGCAGCCGCATCACGGAATGGCCCAGCCGCTCGGCCGTTGACTCCACCAGGTCGATCGCCGCCGGGTCGAACGCGACGGGCTCGAAGCGGGCCAGCCGCCGCCATGCGACCTCGCACCCTTCGGTGGACGCCAGCGTCGCCACGCGCTCACGCAGGCGCCGTTCGGCGTCGGCCAGCACGGCCCCGTCGGTGTTGCGGAGGTCGACCGTGAGGGTGGCCCGGGCCGCCACCACGTTGACCAGGTCGGGGTGCAGGTCGAGCCGGCCGACGGTTCCCACCTGGTGGCCCCCGAGGTCGGTGGCCAGGCGGCGCACGAACTCGATGGTCTGGCCGGCGACGTAGGCCGGGTCACGGCGCAGCCGCATCGGCGTGGTGCCGGCGTGGTTAGGCTGCCCGGTGACGGTCAGCTCCTGCCAGGAGATGCCCTGGACCCCGGTGACGGCGCCGATGGTGACTCCCGCCCTTTCAAGCACGGGTCCCTGCTCGATGTGCAGCTCGACGTAGGCGTGGGGGGCCGGTCCCGGCACGGCGGCGTCCCCCGCCCAGCCGATGCGTTCCAGCTCGGCCCCCAGCACGGCGCCATCGATGGCGACGATGTCGAGGGCGTCCTCCGGCGGCACACCCCCCGCGTAGACCAGGCTGCCGAGCATGTCGGGGGCGAAGCGGCTGCCCTCCTCGTCGGTGAAGAAGGCCACCGCCAGGGGTCGCCGGGTGCGGATGCCGGCATCGTCGAGGGCCCGCACGACCTCGAGGCCCGCGAGCACCCCGAGGGTGCCGTCGTAGCGCCCGCCGGTGCCGACGGTGTCGATGTGGCTCCCCGTCATCACCGCCGCCGGACCGTCGGCGTCGCCGCCGGTGCCGGCGCCTCCCGCGCCTGCCCTGGTGGCGACCACGTTGCCGATCCGGTCGACGCGCACGTCGAGCCCCAGGGCGCGCATCCACCCCACGACGAGCTCGCGGCCCCCGGCGTCCTCGTCGGTGAGCGCCAGGCGGCAGTTCCCGCCGTCACCGGTGTCGCCGATGGCGGCCAGGGCCTCGATGTCTGCGAGGAGGCGGTCGGGCTGGATCTTCACCCCGCCATCGTGGCCGTTCAACAGACTGTTGAACAGTTCACGGCGCTCGGGACACGGCCCGGCCGCTCGACCAGAGGTGGACGGCGGCCAGCGCACGCCATGGGCGCCAGGCCTCAGCCCGAGCCGTCAGCTCGGCGGCGGAGGGGAGGACCGTGGATGCGCGGCCGTCGACCAGCGCCCGGCGCAGCCCGAGGTCGGACGCTGGCAGGGCGTCGGGCTCGCCCATGCGCAGGGCGATGTAGTGGGCGGTCCAGGGCCCGAGCCCCGGTACGGCGGTGATGGAGCCGACGAGCTCGTCGAGCGCGCCACCCCCGTGGAGCCGGACCCGGTCCTCGGCCACCGCCACCGCGAATCCCCGGATCGCCCGTGCCCGGGCCTGCGTCAGGCCGATGCCGCCGAGATCGGCCTCCGCCAGCGTTGCCGCCGGCGGGAAGGTGTGGGTCAACCCCGGCGGCGCCGGGCCCGGCAGCCGCTGCCCGTGCCGCTCGACGAGTCGCCCGGTGAGGGTGCTGGCCCCGGCCACGGTGACCTGTTGGCCGACGACGGCACGCACACCGATCTCGAAGGGGTCCCAGGTCCCGGGCACCCGGAGCCCGGGGCGCTCCGCCACCAGGGGACCCACCAGGGGGTCGGTGGTGAGGTGGGCCCGCGCCGACTCGACGTCGACGTCCAGCCCGGTGATTCGCCGTACTCGCCGGGCGACGGGCACGAGGCTCTCCCCGTCACGCAGGTGGGCCCGCAGCAGCAAGTGGTCGTCCCCGCCTCGGCTCACCTCGATGAAGCCCGGCTCTCCGTCGACCACGACCGTGCGGCGGTAGGTGCCGCCGCCCACGACCTCGACGCCGGGTATGGCCCGCAGGGCGAAGTAGCCGAGCATCGCGTCCCACTCGAGCGGGGGACGGAAGGGCAGCAGGTCCGTCAGGCCAGGTCCCACGGGCGCACGGGAACCCGCGTCACGTCGACACCCGTCGCCGCCCGGATGGCCGCCGCGATCGCGGCCGTGGACGAGATCGTGGGCGGTTCGCCGGCGCCCTTGGCCCCGAAGGGTGCCTCCGGCTCGGGCTGCTCGATGCAGGTGGCGAGGACCTCGGGCGTGTCGGCCACGGTGGGGATGAGGTAGTCCGTGAAGCTCGGGTTCCGCACCAGGCCATCCTCGATGACCATCTCCTCCATCACCGCCAGGCCCACACCCTGCGCGATCCCGCCCTCGATCTGGCCGATGACCTGGGTCGGGTGCAGCACCCTTCCCACGTCCTGCCCGGTGGCGACCTGCACGACCCGCACCAGCCCGAGGTCGGTGTCGACGTCGACGACCGCCCGATGGGCGGCGAAGACGAAGCTCACGTCGGCGTCGCCCTGTCCCCGCTCGTCGAGCGGGTAGGTGCGCCGGTGCCGGTGCACCGCCGTCGACTCGAAGACCTGGTCGCCGGCCGCCTCCGCCACGGTCATGTCGAGGGCGCCGATCCCGCCGACGGTCGC
>JBOGHG010000191.1:0-7659 GCA_050744525.1 Acidimicrobiales bacterium
ACGATGCGGGCCTGGGGCTTCGTGTCCAACCGCCTGTTCGACGTCCTCGCCTGCGGCACGCCGGTGATCTCCGATCCGGTGGAGGGGATGGACGAGCTGTTCGACGGCGCCGTGGTGGAGTACCACACGTCCGACGAGCTCCGGGCGCTGGTCGACGACGTCCTTGCGGACCCGGAGGGGGCGCGGCAGCGGGCGGAGGGGGGCCGGAGGATCGTGCTGGCCCACCACACCTTCGACCATCGGGCACGACAGCTTATCGACCACCTGGCACGGCTCGGCTTGGAGCGGTTGGGGCTCTCGTAGACTCACCGGATGGACGTGGAGACCGACGCCGCCGCCCAGGTGCTGGCCGACGCCGGCGTCCGCGTCGCCTACCTGTTCGGGTCTCGTGCCTCCGACCGGCATCGTCCCGACAGCGACGCGGACATCGCAGTCCTCGGGGCGGCAAGCCTCGATCTCATGGCGCGCGAACGACTGGCAACCCGGCTGCGGGAGGCCCTGAGCGTGCCGGAGGTCGATCTCGTCGTCCTGGACGAGGCGCCGCTCGAGCTACGGGGTCGGGTCGTCCAGCAAGGAATCGTGCTCTACGAGGCGGACCCCGCACAGCGCGTCGCGTACCAGGTGCAAACGCTGTCGGAGTACCTGGATTACCTGCCGACCCTCGAGAAGCACACCCGGCGGTACCTTCGGCAGGTGGCTCGCCGAGGGCTGTCGTGATGGTCGACCCGGCGAGAGTGCGTCGACTGCTGGAGGCGCTCGGGCAGTACCGCGCGCGACTGGACGAGCTGCGGCGGCTCGACGTGGAGGAGTACGTCACCTCCCACGCGTACGAGGGCCGGTACCTCGTCCAGGCTTGCGCCCAGCTCTGCATCGACTTGGGCAATCACCTCATCTCGTCGGAAGGCTGGCGGATTCCGGCCGACTTCCGCGACACGTTCACGGTGCTGCAGGAACAGCAGGTTCTCGGCCCGGAGCTCGCCGGCCGCCTCCGTGACCTCGCGGGTCTCAGGAACCGCCTGGTCCACCTGTACACCACCATCGACGACGCACTCGTCCATGGCTTCCTCGCCGGGGGCATCACAGATCTGGATCGCTTCGCCCAGCGCGTGACCGAGATGGCTGACGCGCGATCCGACGACGCGGGGTGAGCGTCGACCAACCTGGTCGAAACGCCCACCTCTCGGTCTCCGCTCGTCGCCCGGGCTGATCTGTCGGGTGCTCGCACTGGTCTGCGTGGAGCCCATCACCGTCGTGCCGTCGGCCATGACCACCCTCGTCGGCGCCAACACAGGCGGCGGCCCGCTAGCCGGCCCGGCTAGCCCCGCCAAGCCCAGCATGTTCTGTCACTTCGCCAGCACCACCAACCCCACGGCGAGCACGGCGAGGCCGACGCCGAAGTGCAGCGCGAGCGGTGCGCCGCTGCGCCGGCCCCCGACCCGCAGGACCGACAGTGCTGCGAACGCGAGCACGCCGGCCCCCACGGCGGCCAGCACTCGCCGCCAGGAAAGGTTGCCGATGGGCGTCTCGAACCACCGTGGCCCGGGCGCCGGCCCCACGCGCTCGAGCACCTCCCGGCTGCTCGGCAACGGCAGAACCTCCCAGGACTGCCCGCCGTCCGTGGAGCGCAGCACGTCGGTCTGCGCGTAGGCGAAGACGGTCCGGTCGGTCGCGAACGTGGGCGAGAACTGGATGGGCATGGACGTCGGGTTGGAGAAGTCGGCGATGATGCGATTGGCGTCGAACAACCCGACGCCGACGCGCTGGAACGACCGTCCGCCGTCCGTCGACCGGAGCAGCCCCAGCTCGCGGGTGCTGACCAGAACCGTGCGGTCCTGCGTGTAGGCGGGCGACACTGCGACCGCCTCGACCTGGCTCGACGTCGTGAGCGGCGCAACGGTCACCTCCGCCCACGTGCGACCCGCGTTCCGCGTGACGAACAACCCGCCGTCGGTCCCGGCGAACACCGTGCCGTCGGACCCGTAGTCGGGCGACATCGCGACCAGCGCCCCCAGGTCGTCCTCTCCACCCTCGGGCGGGGTTGCCATCCGTGGGCCGGTGGCGGTCCACGTGCGGGCCCCGTCGTCGCTGCGGTAGACGCCGGCGGCGGTGCCGGCGTACAGGGTTCGATCGCTCGAGTAGTCGGGGCTCGCGGCGAGGGATCGGACACGCTCGTCGTCGCCGAACCCCCCGAGCCGGTCCCACGTTCCGGGATCGCCGGCCTCCTCGGATCGGAACACCTCGCCATGACGCGTGGCGGCGAACACCGTCCGGTCCGACGCGAACGCCGGGGAGACTGCGAGCACGAACTGCCGCAACCGGTCGCCCGGCAGTGGCGGGCTCACGGTGACCGCATGCCACGACCGACCGCGATCGGTCGACCTGACGACATCGTCCCAGTTGGCCGAGAAGATCGTGCCGTCGTTGGCGTAGTCGGGCGAGAACTGCACGTTGTGGAGGCGCCGGAGGGGCACGAACGTGTTGCCGACCTCATCGCCCAACCCTTCGTTCGCATACCCCCAGGTGTTGCCGCCATCACGAGACAGGAACGCGCCCTTGACATAGGTCGTCACGGCAATGGTCCGGTCGTCCGCGAAGTTGGGAGAGACGGCGAGTCCGACGATGTGATCGGTGAGCGTCTCGATGGGGGTCCACGACCCCCTGCGGTCGTCGAAGCGGAAGAGCCCGTCGAAGCCGCCGACGAAGAGGGAGTGGCGGCCCGGGCGTTCTGCAACGGCAGCCACCGTGCGGAACTGCGGCACGCCGACGTCGTCGGCCTGCGAGTTCATGGTCAGGCCGTCGGCCATTCGCTCCCACGTCTCCCCGCGGTCGGTGGACACGTAGACGCCGGAGTGCCACGTCGACGCCCACAGGGTCGCGTCGTCCGGGTAGGCGGGGGACAGTTCCAGGGAGCGGACCTCCTCGTCGGGGAGGCCATCGCCCAGGGGGGCGAACTCGCGGCCCCCGTCGTCAGACCGGAACAGCCGTCCCGATGCGGTCGCGGCGAACACGGTATCGGCTTCCTCACCGGCGGCCCCGACCGCGACTGCGCTCACGGCGTGCCCTCTGTCGAGCTCGACCGGCGAGTCCCACGCTTCCCCGGCGTCGCGGGAGGTCGTGACCCGGCCGTGTGCGTCGCCGGCCACCACCCGCCTCCCGTCGGGCAGGAACGCCAGCGAGGTCACGGGGTCCGACGGTCCGACTCGTGACCACAACCCTCCGCCGTCGGTCGTGCGGAACAGGCCGCCTTCCGGCGTGTTCGGAGCGACCACGGCGATGTCGGCCGACACCGGCGAGACCGCCAGCCCCTGGAGGTTGCGCTCGCTCAGGCCACCGTTGGCCGGGCGCCAGGACGTCCCCCGGTTGTCGGATCTGAGCACACCCTGGTCGCGGGTCATGAGATAGAGCACGTCGGGGTCGGAAGGAGCGACGGCCACCCCTGCCAGCACCTGGCCCTCGTCGCCCAGCCCCCTGACGATCTCCCGCCAGGTGGTCCCCCTGTCCGTGGAGCGCATCAGCCGGCCCCGGCTGATCACGAAGACCGTGTGATCGTCGGCGTAATCGGGGGATATGGCGACATCGCTGATGTCGTCGTGGGGCGTGTGTGCCAGCGCCGGGCCACCGCCCCACATGAGCGTGAGGCACACGACCGCACAGGCCATGGCGGCGCGGGCAGTCCGCCTCCCTCCGGACCTGGCATGCGTCGTTCCGGTCCCCAAGCCGTCAGCATCGCGTATGGTTTGACCTTCATGCGGTCGTGCGGGTGCTGGGGGGCCGATGGCGGTTCCGGGCTTGTCGAGCACGAAGGAAGGAGCCTCGCCCGCGGCGACGCCCGGCGACCATTCGGCGCAGAGCGGGACGGTGACGTTCCAATCCGGCAGGACGAGCGCCGCCATCACGGTCGCCGTCCGGGGCGACACGGAGCCCGAACCGGACGAGTTCGTGCTGATCTCGTTCGCCGCCAGGGGATCGGACGTGACGATGGGCCGCTTCTTCGGGCTCGCCGTGGTCGAGGTCAGCAACGACGACTGAGCTCGGTGGCAACGTGTTGACGTACCGGGGGAGTGAAGAGCGATGAGGGATGAGCCCGAAGTGTTCGAGGCTTCGTGCCTGGTGTGCGGGAGGTGGGGCGAGCACAGGAGGGAGGAGGGCCGTCCCCTCCGTGAGACCTACAAGTGCG
The DNA here is from genome assembly GCA_050744525.1 of Acidimicrobiales bacterium. GTDB lineage: Bacteria > Actinomycetota > Acidimicrobiia > Acidimicrobiales > VFJN01 > DASQUK01. Next base: position 4,178 of record JBOGHG010000191.1, read on the forward strand.
CCCACTGCCAAGCCTCGCTGAGGTACCGCGCGCAAGCCGAGGTGGTGCTTCGGTGCCTCGGGGGGAGATCGGTGCGGTCGATCGCGGAGCTGGTGGACGTACCCCGGTTCCGGTCGCTCGTCATATACGAACCCGGGTTCATCGGGCCATTCAGGCGGTACTTCAGAGGCCTGCGTCGCTACACACAGTCTCGGTACGAGCCCGGGCGAGCCAAGGGCGAGCGTCTCGGGCCCGGCCTGGAGAACCAGGATCTGATGGACCTGACGTTTGCGGACGATCAGTTCGATCTCGTCATCTCGTCCGACATCTTCGAACACGTCCGCAAGCCTCTCGAGGCGTTCAGCGAGGTTCATCGGGTCCTCAAGAAGGGCGGCATGCACATCTTCTCCATCCCCTTCTCGCCCGGTCGCGCGGAGACCGCCTACCCCGTGGACACATCTGGCCCCGAGGATGTTTTCGTCGAACCCCCTCGTTACCACGGTTCGCCGGCCACAGGTCAGTCGCTGGTGTACACGGACTTCGGACTGGACATGCTCAACGAGCTCGGGGAGATCGGTTTGCCGACGATGCTCCATGAGCTCGACACTCCCCATATGGCTTTGCGCAGGGTGGTGACCTTTGCGTCGACAAAGCGTGCGTAGAGACCGGGCGGATCACCAGGGCATGGATGTGGGCGATCAGATCTGTTGCACAGCGCGGTGGTGTGTGTCGACGTCGTGATCGCGCAGCTCCCCGTACCGCCGAGGATCCCAATGACGACGCAGCGGGATGTCGAGCCGGTCGAACGACTCGAGCAGCAGCTCCTCGTCGATGAGAGCGATGCCGGCAAAGTCGGTCATCCGGCCGCTCTGGGCTCGGCCCGGCACGAGATCGGTGATGACCGGGTAGTACCGAAGCGACTGCGCTCGTGGCTCGAGCATGGGTTTTCCGAGGCGACCCTCGCGGAATCGCTTGAGGACAACGACGTCGGCCAGCGAACGTCCCATGAGGAGCGGGCCGTACACCGCGGACCCCTCGGCAAAGATGAGCCTTTCGGCGGACGCGTAGGTGCTGAGCTGGACATCCAACGAGATCGTCTCGGGGCGGACGACGTGGACACCGCAGCGAGCGAGCGCCTCTTCCAGGAATGCCTCGCCGGCGAAGCGTGCGGGCATGCCGGCCCGTGAGACGTACACGGTGCCCCGCCGACGAAGATCACCGAGCCTGCGATGAGTGTGCGCGTCCATCAGGTCGAGATGGTCGGCCGACGGGCCCGGTCCACCGAGCTGCTCGGACTGGGGCGCGACGAGCAGTTCATCGACGGTGACGGGGTTGGCCAGCACGCGACATCTGGTTGGGGCGATGTCAAACCAGCTGAGAACGGCCCGGACGAACGCCGGAGCCTCGTCAACGGATGCTGGGTAACCCCTCAGGCCTGGTGCGAAGAGGAACCGAGCGCCAGGGTCGCTCGCGAGCGTCGGGGCCACCCGCATGGAGAACTCGAGGATCTGATGACCGAAGTGCGTGCAGATCGGGCCGGCCCACGCCCATCCCCCGGCCAGCCGGCCAGCCGGCTCTTGTCGTCGCGGTTCGTGGTCGGCGGGCTTTCCATGACGGCGATGCCGTGCTTCCCGTTGCCGGTCGAAGTCGGGCCAATGCGGGCCCCCGCGATGGACGAGACGGTCCACGCCGGCCTGCAGGAGGTCGGAGTAGGGCGTCACCAGCACGTTCCGGAAGGACAACAACGTCACGGCGATCGATCTTCGGCTACTGCGCCAACGCAAGCAACGTGACGCCGAGAATGGTCACACCGCCGCCGAGCCGCAGGGCCAGCGCCCGGCCCCTGCCGCGCCCCCCGAACCCCAGGGCCGTCAGGGCGACGAAGCTCAGCATGCCCACGACCGCGGCGGCCAGGACCCGCCGCACGGAGAGGTTGCCGATCGGCGTTTCGAACCACCCGTGTTCGCGTCCGTTGCGTGCAGTGCCCTGGTTGGCGCCGGGATCCATGCCGAGGGACTCGAGCACGTCCGCGCCCCCAGGCAGCTCGAGTAGCTGCCACGACTCTCCCCCGTCCGTCGACCGTGCGACCTGGGCCTGGGCGTAGGCGAACACGGTTCTATCGGTCGCGAACGCCGTTGAGAACTGGATGGGTGCCGACGTCGGGTTGCTGAAGTCGGCGACCAGATGGTTCGCCGCGAGGAGCTCGGTGCCGACGGGGCGGAACGACACGGCCCTATCGGTCGACAGCAACAGACCGCGCTCCCTGGTGCTGACGAGGACAGTTCCGTCGTTCCGGTAGTCGGGGGAAACGGCGACCGCCTCGACCAGGGTGGACCCGCTCAGGGGGGCCGCGACGACCTGGGCCCACGACCGGCCTGCGTCGCGCGTGATGAGCAAGCCACGGTCGGTGCCGGCGAAGACCGTGCCGTCCCGACCATAGGACGGCGATATGGCGAGCAGCGCACCGGGGTCGGTTTCGGTACCTCGTGAGCGCGCCGCCATGCGGGGGCCGTGCTCCCACGTCCGGCCCCCGTCGCCGCTGGCGTACACGCCCGCCACGGTGCCCGCGTACAAGGCGTCGTCGTCGGAGTAGCGCGGGCTGACGACGAGGGACCGCACCCGTTCGCCAAGGCTCCCGACCTGGGACCATGTCCCGGGTTCGCCGCCACCCTCCGAGCGGTAGACCTGACCCTGGCGCGTCGCCGCGAACACTGTGTGGTCGGATGCGTACGACGGAGACAGCGCGAGGACGAACTGCCGCAGCTCCTCGCCGGGCGATGGCCGACTGACCTCGATCTCCTTCCAGGACGCACCACGATCGGTGGACTTCAGGATCCCGACCCACGAGGCAGAGAAGACCGTGCCGTCGTCGGCGTAGTCGGGTGAGAACCCCACATTGTGGAGGCGTCGCAGCGGCGCATACTTGTTGCCCGGGCCGAGGCGGTCCACGGTCAGGCCGTCGTTGGCGAACCGCCACCGTTCGCCCCCGTCGTCCGATACGAAAGCTCCCTTGACGTACGTCGTGACGGCGATGGTCTGGTCGTGCTGGAAGTCGGGCGACACGGCGAGGCCAACGATGTAGTCGGTCAGCGTCTCGATGGGGCGCCACCGGCCGCGGCCGTCCTCGTACCGGAACAACCCGTCGAAGCCCGCGACGAACAGCGAGAGCCGGTCCGAACCGTCCAGGCCGGCCGCGACCGCCCGAAACTGCGGCAGACCGACGTGGTCGGCCTGGGTGTCGGTCGTCAATCCTTCGGTCATCCGATCCCATGTCTCGCCGTCGTCGGTCGATCGGAACACCCCCGAGTCCCAGGTCGATACCCACAGCGTTGCATCGTCCGCATGGCGGGGCGACAGTTCGAGGGAGCGGACCTCCTCCGCCGGGAGCCCCTCCCCGAGCTCGGTGAACGACCGCGCACGGTCGCCGGATCGGAACAGGCGCCCGGACGCAGTCGCGGCGTAGACGACCGTCCCCCCTGGTGCGGCCCCGGCCACGACCGCGG
>JBOGHG010000192.1:0-7599 GCA_050744525.1 Acidimicrobiales bacterium
CGCCCCGCGCCACGTCGCCCTCCCGCAGGCGATCGAGCAGGTGCCGCCGCAGCTCGCTGGCCGCCTCGGCCACGCCCCGCATCCACGCCGACGCGGGCACACCCAACTCGGCGGGCGTCGGCACCGGACCGTCGGCGACCAGGGCGGCGACCGCCCGGGCCTCGGTGTACTCCTTCTCGGCGTCGTGAAGGACCCCGGCGTGCCCGACCGCCGGGAACGGGGCCAGCACCCGTTGCGCCTCCCGCAGTGCAGTCTCGGCGCCGTCGGCCAATGCCCCTGCGGCGTCGGCATCCAGCCTGTGGACCGCCCGGATGCTCGACCCCGCCGCCCGGATCACGTGGCGGCACGAAACCAGCGCGGTCTCGCGCGCCCGGTTGGCTTCGGCGAGCTCGTCGTCGATGGCCGCGATCGCCCCCGCCAGGCTGTCGCGACGGGACCCGTGCCCGGCGTCGGATGCCGACATCGTCTGTCGGTGAGCTAGCGGGCGGTGCCGGTGCCCAGCACCACCACCGCCGGGCGCGGTGCACGGATCGGGGCCAGGTAGCGCACCTTCTGGAGCCGCTCGGCGAGCCGTCGCTGACGTCGGACGAGTAGCACCAGGTACGTCACGAGCAGCCCACCGACGACACCCTGCCCGACCCACCACGCACCGCCGAGCAGAACGGCCGGCGCCACGCCGCCGATGGCCAGCACGGTGAGGGCGGCCAGGATGTGACGTCGCCGACGGTACGAGCCGCCCGCACGTCGTGGCTGCCGCGGGGACAGGCGCTGCCTCGATCCCGGAGGCACCAGCGAGCGCCGGTGGGCCAGCTCGTCGGCATGGGGGCGCCGGCCGTGGGCGACGGCCAGCCCACCGGGACCACCGTCGCCGCCTTCGTCGACCAGATCGCCGCCGTAGCCCTCGTCCTCGTAGCCGTCGTCGTAGCCGTCGTCGTCGTAGCCGCCGAACGCGTCCGTGTACACCGGGCCATACCCGGGGGACGTGCGCGCCAGCGACCACAGCTGGCGCCGGAAGGTGACCATCGACGCTGTGGGCCGAGCCTCGCGCCGGCTCTGCAACCAGGGCGGCAGCAGCACCGCAGCCCAGATCACTCCAAGTAGCAAGAAAGCAGGCACGGCATCCACTCCGAGGTCTCATCGACGACCGTACAGGTCGCCGCCGCGGACGCGGTGGATGCCGTTTGACCTGCGCTTACAGGTTGCGCGGGCAAGTCACGTCTGCTCGTCCTCGGCGGCTCCACCGCCGAGAGAGAAACGAGGTTGCTACAGGCCGAGCTCGGCGTCGATGCCGTCGCTGCGCCTGTAGGTGCCGCTGCGCCCGCCGGTCTTCTCCCAGAGCGCGATGTCGCCGATCGTCATGCCCCGGTCGACCGACTTACACATGTCGTAGATCGTGAGACAGGCCACCGCACAGGCGGTCATGGCCTCCATCTCGACGCCGGTGCGATCGACGGTCTCGACGTGCGCCTCGACCTCGATGTAATCGTCCTCGATGCGGAAGTTGACCAGCACGCTGCCCACCAGCAGGGGGTGGCACAGCGGGATCAGCTCGGGCGTGCGCTTGGCCGCCTGGATCCCGGCCACCCGGGCGACGGCCAGCACGTCACCCTTGCTGATCGCTCCCCGTGCCACCAGCGAAGTGGTCTCGGGCCGCATGTGCACCCGCCCCCGCACGACGGCGCGACGGTGGGTCGGCTCCTTGGGCGTGACGTCGACCATCCGGGCCCTGCCCAGTGGGTCGAGATGGGTGAGCCCCCGGTCGGACATGGGCCCCACACTAGTGGCCCCAGCAGGGACAACGTTCATCCCCCGCCGACGGGCGCGGCTAGCCTCCGATCTGGCTCATGGACCGACGCGGGCGCACGAACTGCACCTGTCCGATCATGTGCCCGGCCCACTTGCCGGCGACACAGCGCTGGACGGCGGCGGCGACCTCGTCGTCGGAGGCGCCGCCCCGCAGCAGGGCGCGCAGATCGACCTCGTCCACCGCGAACAGGCACGATCGCAACTGCCCGTCGGCCGTGAGCCGGATCCGGTCGCACGAGCCACAGAACGGGCGTGTCACCGAGGGGACCACCCCCACCTCGCCCATCCCGTCGCGGTACGCGAAGCGCTCGGCGGGCTCGTGGCCGCGCCGGATGGCGTCGACGGGATAGACGGCGTCGATTTTGCGCAGGATCTCGTCCTGGCTGACCACCGCGTCGGAATCCCAGCGCTGGTCGGCGTCGAGCGGCATCCACTCGATGAACCGCACGACGACCCCGCGTTCGCGGCCGAACGTCGCCAGATCGAGGACCTCGTCGTCGTTCATGCCCCGCATGACGACCGCGTTGACCTTCACCGGATCGAGGCCCGCCTCCTTGGCGGCCTCGATGCCGTCGAGCACGTTGCCCAGCTCGTCGCGGAGGGTCAGCTCGACGAACCGGTCGCGGCGCAGCGTGTCGAGCGAGATGTTGACGCGCCGCAGGCCGGCGGCCACCAGGTCGCTTGCCATCGTCCGCAGCGTGGCGCCGTTGGTGGTGAGCGCGAGATCGGCACCCAGCGCGGCCAGCTTGCCGACCAGCACGGGGAGGTGCGCCCGTACCGTCGGTTCCCCGCCGGTGAGCCGGATGCTGTCGATGCCGTACCGCTGGACGCACACCCGGGCGATGTGCTCGATCTCCTCGAAGCTGAGCACCTGGTCACGGGGAAGCCACTGCAAACCCTCGGCCGGCATGCAGTAGGTGCAGCGGAAGTTGCAGCGGTCGGTGACGGAGATCCGCAGGTCGCGGTGTACACGGCCGAAGTCGTCGACGAGAGGACCCCTCACCATTCCTCCAAGCTAGTGCGACAATCCCCTGTCTCCGCCCGTCGCGGCCCCTCAGGCCCATTCTTGCGTCGGCGGCTCCTCCAGGAGGATGACCTCGACCTGGCCGCCGAGCCGCACGCCGTCGCCATCCGGCACCACCGCCAGGGCGTTGGCCCGCGCCATCGCCGCCAGCTGGTGGGAGCCCTGGCCACCCGACGAGTGCACGTGAAGGACGCCCCGCTCACCTGCCGTCGCCACCACACGCACGAAGTGGACCTTGCCGTCAGGCCGGCGGGCCAGGGCCTCGTCCGCCGTCGCCGTCACCCGCGGCCGGCGGAGCCGGGGGTGCGGCTGTCCCGCCAGGCGGCGCAGCCCGGGGCGGGCGAACAGCTCGAAGCTCACGAGCGACGACACCGGGTTGCCGGGCAGGCCGAACACCGGAACCTGCCGGCGCCCGCCACCCCGGGCGCGGATGACCCCGAACGCCAGCGGCTTGGCCGGCCGGATCGCCACCTGCATCCAGCGCATCTTGCCGATGCGATCCAGGACGACCTTGACCAGGTCGATGTCGCCCATGGACACCCCGCCGCTGGTGAGGACCGCGTCGCACGTGGTGGCACCCTCCTCCAGACCGGCGGTGATGGCGGCCTCGTCGTCGGCAACCCGCCCCAGGTCGACGGCGTCGAACCCGCCCCGGTCCACCAGCGCCAACAGGGCCGGACGATTGCTGTCCCTGATCTGGCCCGGCTTCAGCGGGCCCGTGCCGACCACCAGCTCGTCGCCGGTCGACATCACGCCCACCCGGGGCCGCGGGTGGGCCTCGACCCCGGCGATCCCCAGGGACGCCAGCACGCCCAGCCGGGCGGGTGTGACCTCGTCGCCGGCCCCGAACACCCGCTGGCCGGCGTGGAGATCCTCGCCCACGGCACGCACGTGGTTCCCGGGATCGACCGACACCTGGATCTCGACCGCCTTGCCGCCGTCGCGCCGCTCGGTCAGCTCCACCATCACCACGGCGTCGGCGCCCTCGGGCATCGGCGCCCCGGTGAAGATCCGCATGGCCTCGCCGGCCCGGAGGGGGCGGGGGGCGGGGTGACCCGCCGCCACCTCCGCCACCACCGGGAGGGTCACCGGCACGGCGGCGACGTCGGCGGCCCGGATCGCGTAGCCGTCCATGGCGGTGTTGGCGAACGGCGGCACCGGCTCGCGCGCCACCACATCGGCGGCCAGCACGCAGCCGATTGCCTCCGCGGTCGACATCCGCACCGGCGGGAGTGGCCGGCAGCCGGCGAGGACGTGGGCGACGGCGTCGTCGAGCGGGATCATCGCACCACTAGACGAGCCCCCGGCGGCGTACGGCCTCCGTGAGATAGGCCGCGAACTCGGGACCGAGGTCGTCGCGGTCGAGCGCCAGCTCCACCGTGGCCCGCAGGTAGTCGAGCTTCTTGCCGATGTCGAAGCGCCCGTGCTCGAACACGAACCCGTGCACCGGCTGGTCCTCCAACAGGATGGCGATGGCGTCGGTCAGCTGGATCTCGCCGCCCACGCCCGGCTTGATGCGGTCGAGGGCCTCGAAGATCTCGGGCGTGAACACGTAGCGGCCGACCACCGCCAGGTCGGAGGGGGCGTCCGCAGGCTCGGGCTTCTCGACGATCCCGCGCAGCCGCACGAGCCCGCCGTCCGCCGGCTCGGCATCGACGCAGCCGTACAAGGAGATCTCCTCGATCGGGAACCGCTTGACCGCGATGACCGAGGTCCCCGTCTCCTGGTGGGCGGCGATCATTTGCTCGAGCACCCGGAAGCGCTCATCCATGATGTCGTCACCGAGCATCACGGCGAATGGATGGTCGCCGACGTGCTTGCGGGCGACCGAGACCGCGTGCCCCAGCCCCAGGGCCTCGCCCTGTCGGACGTAGTGGATGTCGGCGAGCTCAGCGAGGCGCCTGATCTGCTCGAGCTCGTCCAGCTTGCCCGCCGCGTCCAGCGACGCCTCGAGCTCGATGGAGCGGTCGAAGTGATCCTCCAGGCTGTGCTTGCCCCGGCCGGTGATGATGAGGATGTCGTCGATGCCCGCCCGCACCGCCTCCTCGACCACGTACTGGATCGCAGGCCGGTCGACGACCGGCAGCATCTCCTTGGGCTGCGCCTTGGTCGCGGGGAGGAAGCGGGTGCCCAGCCCGGCCGCGGGGACGACTGCCTTGCGAACGCTCGCCATGTGCGAACGGTAGTGCTTCATGCCGCGGCACCCAGGTGGGGCTCCTCGCCGCGCCACAGCCGTCCGATGTTGGCCCGGTGGCGGGCGATGACGACCACGGCACACCCGGCCAGCGCCACCACCTCTCGCCCCGGTGCCCCGAGCGCACCGGCGGCCACGGGGAGGACGGCCACGGCGGTCATCGAGCCCAGCGACACGGTGCGGCTCAGCCCCGTGACCACACCGAACGCCGCCGCCGACACCAGCGCGGCCGTCGGGAACAGCACCAGCGCCATGCCGGCCCCGGTCGCGACCCCCTTGCCACCCCGGCCCAGGCGCGTGAGCGGGGCGGCGTGACCCACCACGGCGGCGACCCCGCACGCCACGCCCAGCCCGTGGCCGCCGACGGCCCAGCCCAGGCCGGCGGCCGCGGCCCCCTTGACCAGGTCGCCCACCAGCGTCAGCACGCCCGCTCGGCGGCCGGATGTGCGGTACACGTTGGTGGCCCCGGGATTGCCGGACCCGGCGGCGGTGGGGTCGATGCCCCGGCCCCGGGTCGCCAGCCGGGCGGTCGGGAACGTCCCGAGGAGGTAGGCGCCGGCGACGCATGCCGCCGCAACGCCCGGGGACGCGGTGGCGACGAGTGGCGAGAGCGTTCCCACGACGCGGCGATCGTACCGGTCGGGGCGCTAGCATTGGCACTCTCAAGTCGCGAGTGCTAGCCGCAAACGCGACCCCCACGGCCGAGCACCTGAGTCCCTGCGGAGTCCACATGCCCACGTACGAGTACCGCTGCCGGAGCTGCGGCGAGCCGCTCGAGGTCGTCCAGTCGTTCACCGATGACCCGCTGACCGAGTGCCCCGCCTGCCGGGGCGAGTTGCGCAAGGTGTTCCAGGCCGTCGGCATCGCGTTCAAGGGCTCGGGCTTCTACAAGACCGACAGCCGGACGGCGGCCAAGTCCAGCTCGTCCTCGTCGGGCTCGGCGTCGGAATCGTCGGGCTCGTCCGACTCGAAGTCGACGTCCTCGGGCCCGAACGGCGACGGTGCCCCGAGCGGCGACGGGGCCAAGTCGAGCCGCGACGGGGCCAAGTCATCGTCCCCGTCTTCCTCCCCCTCGTCATCGTCGACCGCGGCCGCCAGCGGCGCGTGACCGAGGACGCGCCGAGGGCACGCGGCGCCGACGTCGGCGTCTACGGGGGTTCCGGCCTCTACTCGCTGCTCGAGGACGTCGACGAGCTACCCGTCGACACCCCCTTCGGCCCGACCTCGGCCCCGCTGACGATCGGCTCGGTCGGCTCCCGGCGGGTGGCGTTCCTCCCCCGGCACGGCCGCGACCACTCGCTACCGCCGCATCGGGTCCCCTACCGCGCCAACGCCTGGGCGCTGTGGCAGCTGGGCGTGCGGGCGGTGTTCGCACCGTGCGCCTCGGGATCGCTGCACCCCGAGATCCGTCGGGGCGACTTCGTGGTCGTCGACCAGATCGTCGATCGCACCTACGGCCGCGACGCCACCTTCCACGACGGCTCCGGAACGCCGGGCGGGCTGGCGCCGGTCGAACACGTGAGCTTCGCGGCGCCCTACGACACCCGGCTGCGCGCCGCGGCGGTCGAGGCGTGCCGGGCCGAGGGGGTCGCCGTCCACGACGGTGGCACGGTAGTGGTGATCAACGGGCCCCGGTTCTCGACCAAGGCCGAGTCGCGGTGGTACGCGGCCCAGGGTTGGCAGGTCGTCAACATGACCCAGATGCCCGAGGCGGTGCTGACCGCCGAGGCACACATCCCCTACGCCGCCATCGCCCTCGTCACCGACTACGACGTGGGGCTCGAGGGCGCCCCCGGCATCGAGCCGGTGACGATGGACGAGGTGTTCGCCACGCTCGAGCGCAACGCCGAGGTGGTGCGCAAGGTGCTGTTCCGGGCGATCGAGCTGCTCCCCGACGATCTCTTCACCGACTAGTGCCCGAGGTCCGGGCGGGCACGACCGGTCGCCCGGCCGGCTGCGCTAGCGTGCGCCTCGGCTTCCCCGCGGTTCTGCCGACCCCGCCGTTCCGGAGGAAGCCGTGTCCACTCACCTCGTCGTCCTCGGCGCACGCGCCCGGCGTGCCCTCGCCCGGACGGTCGTCCGCCGAGCGGTGGTGCTGGGGCTCGCCATCGTCACCGGGCTGGTCGTCATCTCGCTGGTCTCCTCCGCGGAGGCGGCGCGCCAGCGCTGGGGCCGCGCCCGGGCGGTAGCCGTCGCCACCCGCGACCTGACCCCCGGCGACGTGATCGACGCCTCGACGGTCGAGGTGCGCCGCTTGCCGGACGCGGCGGTGAGCCGAGGCGCCCTGGCGGAGCCTCCCATAGGCTCGGTGGTGCGCCAGCCGGTGGTCGCCGGCGAGCCCCTCGTGGCCGAGCGGTTGGCCCCCCAGGGCCTGACGGGAGTGGCGGCGCTGGTGCCGGCCGGGCACCGGGCTGTGGCCGTGCCGATCGGCCCGATGGCCGCTCCGCCGCTCGCGATCGGCGACCTCGTCGACGTCCTGGCGGTCGTGCCCCTGGTGGCGGAGGAACAGCCCCCACCGTCGGGGGACGCGCCCTCGTTCCCCCTGGTCGAGGCCGCCGCCGTGGTCGACGTGGGC
>JBOGHG010000193.1:0-7587 GCA_050744525.1 Acidimicrobiales bacterium
AGGCCCAGGGCGAGGTGCGCCAGCAGTACCACCACTGCACCGACATCGTGCCGACCATCCTCGACTGTTGCGGCGTCGAAATGCCCGACGTGGTCGGCGGCGTGGAGCAGACGCCGCTACCGGGCGTTTCGATGCGCTACTCGTTCGACGGCGCCGACGCCCCCACCAGAAGTACGACGTCCTGCCGCTGAACGACCTCGGGATCGTCGAGTTCCGCGGCCTCGAGTACGTCGTCGGAGTGCCCGCGAGTGGGCAGTACACCTACTACCCCGGCACACGGGAGGTGCCGGAGGCATCGGCGGCGAACACCATCAACGTCTCGTACCGCATCCTGGCCGAGGTCGAGTTCACCGGGGACTCTCAGGGCTACGACGGCGGCGACGCGGTGAGCTCGGAGTACAAGCCCAAGTTCGAGTTCAACGGCGGGCGGGTCGTGAAGGTGGTCTTCGACGTCGCCGACGACGCATACGTCGATGTCGAGCGCCACCTTGCGGGCGCCATGGCCCGCGACTGAGACGCGGTGGGGACCGATGCTCGAGCTGCTGCTGCCAGGGCACACGGCTGGACGCGAGGGGAGTAGCTAGCGTGCGGGGAATGACGGAGCCGACGCTGCCGGTGACCGGCGACCCCGAGGCCGACAAGCTGCTGATCGACGATCCGCTGGCGCTGATGATCGGGATGCTGCTCGACCAGCAGGTGCCGATGGAGTGGGCGTTCAGCGGACCGTTGCGGCTGCGGGAGAAGCTCGGCGGGCGGCTCGACGCAGCCGAGATCGCGGCCCTCGACCCCGCCGAGCTCGAGGCGATGTTCAGGGGCCCGCCGGCCCTCCACCGCTATCCCGGCTCCATGGCCAAGCGCACCCAGGCGTTGTGCCAACACCTGGTCGAGCACTACGGCGGCGACGCCGCTGCGGTGTGGGCCGGCGTCGACGATGGCGCTGAGCTGTTGCGGCGGGTCAGGGCGCTGCCGGGCTTCGGGGCCGACAAGTCGAAGATCTTCACCGCACTGCTGGCCAAGCGCTTCGGCGTACGGCCGCCCGGCTGGGAACGGGCGACCGCCCCCTTCTCCGACGAGCAGCCCCGCTCCGTCGCCGACGTCGACTCGGCCGAATCACTGCAGCGGGTGAGGTCATGGAAGAAGGCGATGAAGGCCCAGGGCAAGAGCAGGTACGACTGATCGCGTCGATCACGAGCGCTGGCGGCGTTCCCAGAGCGTGGCATTGAGCATGGCCGAGGCCACCATCAGCCGGCCCAGCAGGTACAGCCAGACCAGCAGCGCCGCCGCTACCCCGAGCGAGCCGTACAGCTCCGACGCCTTGTCGACGCTCCGGGCGAGCACGTAGACGCTGAACAGCTCGGCCAGCCACAACCCGACGCCGACCATCAGCGCCCCGGGAAGCAGGGCGGTCCGCGGGGCGTCGGGATCATGCGGCAGGAGCGCCGACACGAACCACCAGAGCGCCACGAGCGGCGCCAGGCTGACCAGCAGTGCAGCGAGGCCGAACCCGGGGGCGTTGGCCCGCACCCACTGCGTGGACGCCACCAGCGCGACCGCCGAGAGCGCCACCAGGAACGTCACGCCCGCCGTCGCCAGGTTGCGCCGGGACCGTGTCACCGGCAGCTCCCAAGCGAGGGCGTGCACCGCACGCAGGACCTTCGCGGCGCCCAGGCCGCCCGTGTACATCGCCCACAGGGCCAGCGGCACCAACAGCCACAGGCCGCGCTTCGACTGCCGGGCGGCCGTCTGCACCGAGTCGACGACGTAGGCGCTCATGCCCAGGTCCTCACCGACCTGACGCGGGGCGTCATCGTCGATCCCGGCCACAACCCCGATCAGCACGATGACGGCGAGGAACAGCGGCAGCAGGTAGACGAATATCCGGAACGCCAACGCCCCGGCGAGCACGTTGCCCACCGCCCGCCGGTCGCGCTCCTGGGCGGTCCAGGCCACGTCGACGGGCGTCCAACGCCGGCGCGCCGACTGCGCCACGTCCAGCGCTCGCCCGGCGGTCTGGTCGATCCGATCCCGGATGCCAGCGATGCGTTCCGGAATCGGCATCAGCGAGCACCCAGTGCCCCAGCGCCCACTAGTCCGTCAGCCCACCGATGGAGTTGCCGATGAGCTTGGCGGCCAGCACCAGGCAGACGACGGTCATGATCACGGCGTTGTGGTCGGACATGAACTGCTTGATCTCACCGAGTACCCGCTCCGCCCCCTTGCCCATCAGCAGGTAGGCGAGCACCGGCCCGGCGACCGTCAGCGAGCCGACGGCGACGAACACCGTCACCCCGGCCACGTCGCCGCCGGCCGACAGCCCAGCCTGGGCCAGCGACGCGGCCGCCGCCAGGGTGAGGGCGAGGTTCTTGGGATTGACCCCCGACAGCAGCACGCCCAAGCCGAACGCACGCCCCGCGGTGAAGTCGTCGATCGCGGCCATCCATTTCGGCATCTCGGGCTCCTGCCCCGCTCCGGGCCGGCCCCGCCACTGCTTGACCGCCACGGCGAGCAGGAGCAGGCCGAACAGCAGGATCACGACGTCGACGGCGGTGCTGGTGTCGCCGCTCGAGTCGGCATCGCCGGCCACCAGCAGCACGATGACCGACACGGCCACCAGCCCGAGGACCCACCCGCCGGCGAAGGCGGGCCCGGTGGAGCGTGCTCGGGGCGTGCCCAGCATGAGGATCACCGCCACGATCGGGATCGGGCTCAGTGCGACCCCGACGGCCGAGGGCAGCAGGTCGCCGATGGCGTCACCGGGCATGGAGGATCCTCCGTCGTGTGGCTGACGACATCGATCGTTCGTCGACTACGGGCGTCGGTCCTCACCCCCGGGGGGTGACGGCGGCCGTCAGATGAAGGCGTGCCGTTCGCGCCGAGCGCGGATCCGGGTGCCCGTCACCCTTTGCGGGTGACGACCGGCCCCCAACGAAGGGCGACGCTCATCATCGCTTCGGGTTTCTTCGGAAGTTGGCGACGACATGGGCTTCGACTACGAGTTGCGGATCCGGGGGCGACTGAGCAGCACGCTCATCAACGAGTTCGAGGAGTTGTCGCTCGGCGCCCGCGTCGAGCCCGTCGAGACGATCCTCGCCGGGCCCGTGGAGGACCAGGCCGCGCTGCACGGCCTGATCCGGCGCATCGAGGCGCTGGGGCTCGAGCTGCTCGAGCTCCGCCGGCTACCGGACATCGCCTCCCGCTCCCGGTCGGACACGGGCCAGAGCTCGGGCTAGAGCAGCTCCAGGGCGCGTCCCCGCAGCACCGCCTCGCGTCGGCTGGCGACGCCGAGCTTGCGGTACAGGGACTTCAGGTGGGTCTTCACCGTGTTCACCGAGACGTGCATGACGTCGGCGATCTCGCGGTTCGACATCAACGTGGGCAGGTGGCACAGCACGGCAGTCTCGCGTTCGGTGAGCTGCTCCACGTATGCGGGCGCGGGCGAGGTCCGGGCCCGGTCGACCAACTCGAGCGCCAGGCGCTGATGGGGGCCCAGCTCGTCCGCCCGGGTCTCGAGCAGGTTGGTCAGGTCGGGCGCCAGCGCCAGCAACGGCGCGACTATGCCGGTCCGCCCCGACGCCATCAGCGCGTCCTGGAGGGACACCAACGCGCCGCCCTGGTCGCCGCGGTCGGCGGCTCCCACGGCCAGCAGACCGGATCGTTCGATCAGGGTGCGCGGGTGGCAGCGGCGCGAACCCGGGCCGTGATGGTCGTTGAGCACCGACACCACACCGGCGCCGCTTCCCGCCCGCCAGCGCTGGCGGGCGCGAAGCACGGCCGCCTCGAGCCGGCCACCCATCACCCGCACCCGTCCGGTCGAGTCGAGCGCCTCGAGCACGCCGAGAGCCACCAGCGCCCGCATCACGAGGGGAAGGTCCGCAGCGTCGCCCTCCAGGCCGACGAACGGGGTCCCCGGGGTGCGCAGCGCAGCACGGACGGCAGCGTCGACGGCGAGCACGGCGCGGTCCACAGGCGCCGCCGCCTGGCTGGCGGGCAACGCCTCCACCGCATGACGGTGTTCGCCCCGCTGCGCATGGCACAGGGCGAGCGCCAATGTGGCCATGCAGGACGCGGCGCCCCCCGCCGACGACGGCTCGGCCATGACGCGTTCGCCGTGGCGGGTCGCCGTCGCGAGGTCGCCCTCGACGGCGTCGCAGAGCGCGAGCTGCGCCAGGGCCTCGGCGCCGATCCAGGTCGAGTCGGCTGCGGCGGCCAGCGTGGCCGCCTGCCGCCGGGCCCGCTGTATGCGACCCTCGTCGAGGTCCAGTCCGATGGTCCTGAGGTCCGCCAGCCGCCCGGTCGCGGCATCGCCGGCTCCGCCGTCCGCGGCCCGCAGATCGGCGATGGCCGCTCGCGCCCGGGCGTCGGCGCCGAATGCCCGGGCGTAGCCGATGGTCAGCAACGGCCGGGCGAGCGGGGGCGCGCCCGCCACGGGAACGGTCTGTTCACCGCGCGTGCCCGGGTCCGGCGTCGGCCTGTCGAGCGCGGCGCGGTGCGCGTCGGCTGCCCTACGGTCGCGCCGCGAGCACGCTTCGGCCGCGGCCAGGAGGGTCAGGCTCTCGTGGGCGGCCACGGCGCGGGCGGGGACGCCTGCGAGCGGGCCATCGTGCGGCTCGGCGCCGTCGAGCGACCGGGCCACCCAGCGATCGGCGGCCAGTCGCCCGACCATCGACCAGTCGCCCGCCGCCCGGGCGTGGACCTCCGCCTCGCCGGGCATGTCGTTGGCGATGAACCACGCGGTGGCCCGACGGTGCAACTCGTCGGCGAGGCCCCGATGCTGTTGGCGCAGGCGCGCCTCGAGCAGGGTCGCGAACAGGGAGTGATACCGGTACCACGTGCGGTCCTCGAGCTCGGCCAGGAACACGCCGTTCCGCTCCAGCTCGCCGAGCCGCTTGGACACCGCCGGATCATCGGTCAGCGCCTCCGCGAGGTCGGTCGTCATGCGGCTGACCACGCTGGTCCGCAGCATGAACCGTTGGATGGCCTCGTCCTGGCGGGTGAGCAGCTCCTTGAGCAGGTAGTCGGCGATGACAGTCTCGGTCCCCGCCGCGCTCTGTACGAACTCGGCCGGGTCGGCCTCGCCCTGCAGCGCACAGGCGGCCAGACGCAGGCCGGCGACCCATCCGTCGGTCCGCCGCCAGAGCGCGTGCACCTGCGAGCGCGTGAGCGTCAGCCCGTGGGCGACCAGGAGCGCGGCGGTCTCCGACAGGTCGAAAGCGAGGCTGTCGTTGCGGATCTCGCCGAGCCTGTCCTCGAGCCGCAGCCTCGTGAGCCGGATGGGCGGATCCGCCCGGCTGCACAGCACGACGTCGAGAGCGGCCGGTGCGCGTTCGACGAGGTAGGCCAGCGTGCGCAGGGCGTCCCGTGAGGTCAGCTCCTGGAGGTCGTCGAGGACGAGGACCCGCTTTCCCCGACGCCGCTCCAGCCGGGCGAAGGCGGCGTCGAGGAGCGTCGTGCCCGCCAGCGTGGCGTCGATCTCCTCCGTGGCGATGGCACCGCGGTGGACCAACGCGGCGACGATCATGCCGGCCAGCTGGTCACGCTCGTTGTCACGGGCATCGACCGTGAGCATGACGTCGCGTCGGTTCCGCGGTGCGAGCCACGCGGTGACCAGGGTGGTCTTGCCCGATCCCGGCGGCGCCGAGATCAGCGTCACCTGGCGACGGGCGCGGTCGGCGAGCAGCGAGTCGAGCCGGGGGCGCCGTACGAGGACCTCGGGCAAGCGCGCCAGGCCGGACCTCGGCCCCAGCGGCGGAAGCTCGTCGCCCATCTACCCCTCGGCGGGTCTTCGGAGGACCTGGTGGTTGCCTGTGCTCTGGCTGCGTTGCGTCCGGGTGCTCCCCGAACCGTTGTCGCGCGTCCAGCGTCGGAGCCGGTGCGCACCGTGAGTTTGCCGCAGACTGGGCTCTTTGTCCTCACCCGCGGGGGTGATCACCGCGGGTGAACCCGTGATCCGCGTCGCGCCGAGCTAACGATGCAGGTTGTGGCGTTGGCGGTCGAGCCAGCCCAGGAGGACAGCCACCGCCCGGGGGTCGTGGCGCAGCTCGTGGCCGGCGCCGTTGATGAGCCTCAACTCGGCCGAGCCGTGGGCGTCGGCCACGACCCGGGCGTCGAACGAGGGCACGGCCTCGTCCTCACTGCCGTGGACCACCAGGAGCGGACGTGGCGCCAACTGCGACGCGCACGCCACGGCCCGGACCTCCTTGAGCTCCCGCGCCCAGGCGTCGAATCCCGGCGGGAAGGTCGGATCGGTGATCACCCCCACCTCGCGTCCGTGCTCGAGCAGCCGGCGAGGATGCCCGGCCCAGTCGTCGAAGTCGCCGGGCGCCCCCACGGCCGCCACCCCCTTGACCCGGGGGTCCCGCGCGCCCGCGCACACCGAGAGCGCCCCACCGGTGCCGAAGCCGGCCAGCCAGATCCCCAGGGGCCGGAGCTCGCGTTGGACGTACGACACCGCGGCGCCGATGTCGTCGAGCCAACCGGCCAGCGAGAACTGGCCCTCCGAGTCGCCACAGCCGCGAAATGCGAAGGCCAGCGCCACCCAGCCCATCTCGGTCGCGATGCGATCGGCCAGCTCCGGGGTCGTCACGCCGGCCTCGGTCGCGGATGGATAGCCGTGGCACAGCACGACCGCCGGCGGTGGTGCGTTCGGCCTCCCCGGCGGCCGCGCGACGTTGGCGGCGAGCTCGAACCCGCTCGAGGCGATGCGCTCGTCCATGGTCACGACGTGCGCAGGTTTACTGCCGTCAGGCCGCGACGCTCGCGACCTCGTCGTCGACACCCGCCGCCTGGCGGGTACGCCGACACGTGCGGCAGAGCCGATAGCCCCGGTTACGCGCCTCGGCCAGCGTGTCCGGACCGAAGCAGGTGAATGCCTCGGCCTCGACGAGCTCCGCGACGGCGTCGGCATGGTCGTCGGGGACGTGGTCGATGTCGTGGACGACCTGGCTGCGCCTGTCGCCCAGGAATTCATAGTGCTCGAACCGCCCGAGACGATCCATGACCGGAAGCTACACCGGGAGCACGAACTGGTCGTAGTTCCGGCAGACTCGCTGCGGCCATGACCCCCCTCGACGCCTCTCCCCAGCCCGCCCCGGTCGAGCGCTCGCCGCTGCGACGTGGGGCCCGCCTGCTGTGGGACAGCGTGCGCGTGCACCCGCGGCCGTTCGTGGTGTCCGTCGTGGGATCCGTGTTGTACGGGGCGATGGCGGTCGCCGGGTCGCTGCTGCTCGGCGAGGTGACGGACCGGGTCATCGTCCCCGGTTTCGACGGAGGTGTGTCGGGCGCGGCGATCGCAGCCAGCGCCGGCGCCATACTCGGCGTGGCGCTGCTCCGGTCGACGGGAGTCGTGCTCCGCCGCTACTTCGGCAACATGACGGCGCGGGGCATGCACCGCACGTGGTTCCGCCGCATCACCGACACCTACCTGCGGGTGCCCCTCGAGTACTTCGGCTCCCGGCCCACCGGGCAGCTCCTGGCCCACGCGGATGCCGATGTCGAGCGCGCCATCACGGTGATCATGCCCCTCCCGCTGTCGCTCGGCGTCGTGGTCCTGATCGGGCTGTCGATCGTGAGCCTCGCGCTGATCGACCC
>JBOGHG010000194.1:0-7564 GCA_050744525.1 Acidimicrobiales bacterium
CAATCCGGGCGCCGAGCAGTCGCTGCTCGAAGCGGCGGGCCGTGGCAACCTCGTCGAGCTGCGCGAGCAGGCCAACCGGGGCCAAGGCAGCCGCCGATCCCGATCCGAACGCGACCCATCGCCGTATCCACCGCGAGCGCCGCCTCCACCGCGCGCGGGGCGACACCGTCCGTACGGCCACCGGCGATGCCCGTCCGGGCCCGGCCGGCGCTCCCCCGAACGAATCGCCCGCCGCTGCGAGCTCGGTGCCGAGCCCGCAGCGGCCGAGCCCAGCGAGGCCGATCGTTCCGCGGTCATCGGCAACGGCCCACTACGCCGATCGGCGAGGCCCAACCCCAGTTTCCTGGCGCTGTTGCGGGTGGATCTCGACGCCCTGGTGCGCGGCCGGACCGAGGGCGACGAGCTATGCGAGATCGCGGGCGTGGGTGTGGTGCCCGCTCGGGTCGCCCGCAACCTGTTGGGGGACGCGACCCTCGAGCTCGTGATCACCAAGGGCGTCGACGTGGTCAACGTCACCCACCTGGGCCGGGGCCCCACCGCGGCGCAACGCGTCGCCTTGCTCTGGACCGCGGTGCACCAACTCACGGTGCTCGCACACCCTCCAGATCCAACACGACCACCGCAAGCCCTGGACCGAGCTGCACGAGACGACCCTCGACAACCTCGACCGGCTCTGCGACCCCTGCCACAAACGCAAGACCCACGACGGCTGGGCCCTGGTCGAGGGCAAGGGCCGACGACCCCTCGTGCTTCCCGACGATCCGCGGCACCCCAGCAACCGAAGCACCCGACCACGAGGCGATCCCGCGCGGCCCGAAACCGACGTCGCCTGAGCGGGGGCCGGGACTTGGGGCACCCCGCCCCGCTCCACCCGATCAGACGAAGAAGGCCTCGTACGCCTCGGGGTCGCTGTGCACGTTCCAGAACTCGGTGGCGCGCCCGTCGGGGTCCAGGTGGAACACGTGGGCCTCGCGGACGTCGAGTCGCGCGCCATCGGCCACCCGGGTGGCGGTCTCGCGGACGTGGGCGATCGCGTGGTGGTCGTCGGCGAAGACGTCCAGCACATTGAGCAGCAGCGTGCTCCCGGTGAACCGCGCCAGTTCCTGGAGGTGGGTGGCGACCTCGTCGCGGCCCTTGAGGTCCCCGGCGAAGCGGCCGCCGGCCACGTGCCAGACGACGTCGTCCGACAGCAGGCGCAGCACGGCGTCGACGTCACGGGCGGCGAAGCGCTCGTAACCCTGGACGATGCGGGCGACGTTGGGGTGTTCGGTCATGGTGACCCCCCGTGGGCGTCGTCGTTGACGCCGTCCATTCTCGCCCGCCGAGGTCAACTTTGGCCACTGCTCGCGACCAGGGGATGCTGCTCGAAGAACTCCCACATGACCTCGTTGGCCGAGATCGACATCGTGGTGTGACCGACGACGTCCTCGACGTTGGCCAGGAACTCGGAACCCGGCCAGCTGTGGCCGCCCCCCTCGACCCGGTACAGCTCGGCCTCGGCGCCCACGGGGCAGGCGAACGACAACACGGTGACGTCGTCGGCGACCGCCTCCTCCTCCGGGGCGGCGTCGTCGCAGCCGTTGCGGCCGGCCCAGTCGGCCACCACCTCCGGGACCGATGGACCGGTCGGCTCCGCCGGCGTCTCCGGCTGGCCGGCCGCGCCGCCCAGCGTGCCCTGCCCGTCGGGAGACGGGAGGCTCGCGACCTGCGGTCCGAAGCCCCCCTCGTAGGCGAGGAAGCCGTCGTCGGTGCCGTGGAAGGCAACGACCGGAACCGGCCTGTCGGCCTGGCAGTCCTCGACCGCGGTCACGCCCGCCACCGGGGCGGCCGCCGCGAAGCGGCCGGCGAGCTCACACGCCAGCGTCGAGGTCATCATCGCCCCGTTCGACAGCCCGGTCACGAAGACCCGGGCGGTGTCGACGCAGAGGGACGCCTCGACCTCGTCCAGCATCCCCTCCAGAAAGACCTGGTCGGGCCCTCCCGGCGTCGTGTCCCACAGTGGAACCGGACCCTGGCCCTGGCCGTGCGGCGTGAGGGTGACGAACCGCTGGTCGTCGCCGTAGGGCCCCAGGCCGGAGACCAGGGCGTGCACCTCGGCGCCCTCGCTGTAGCCGTGGAGGTCGACGACCACCGGCACGGGTGTGTTGCCGTCGTGCGCCGGCGGCACGTGCCGCAGGTACCAGCGTTCGACGCCACCGGACGTGATCGTCACCTTCTCCTCCCCGGCGCCGACGGCGCTGGAGTCACACCCGGCGGAAGGGCTGGGTTCGACGTCTGCCGGCGCCGCCGCCGCCGCGGCCTCGTCTGCCGCTGACGCGCCGCGCTCGGCGCCGTCACCGTCGTCGTCACCGCTCGAGCAGGCGCCGGCCGCCAACCCGCACATGACGGCCGCCGCGACCCAGTGCAGAGGTCTCGTCATCACCAAACTCTCCTCCCCCGCCCGCAGGCGCCAGGCTGCCACAGGCGTCAGGCGGTCGGCCGCAATGCGTGCACCTCGCCGGTCTGGATCCCGCCACGGCGCCGCATACGGGCGCCGCCGCCTCACCAGCTCGTCGTGGCCCCGGACCCCACGATCCGTCCGTGCGTCAGGTCGTGCGCCACCCCCGCTCGAACGGCAGCCGCCAGGTATGCGGGGCGATGAGCTGGTGGATCGCGTTCGGCCCCCACGACCCCGCGGGATAGACCCGCACCGGTGGCGGGTCGGCGAGCAGCGGCATCGAGAGCTCCCACAGCCGCTCGATGCCATCGGCCGTCGTGAACAGGGTGTGGTCGCCGACCATCGCGTCGTAGATCAGCCGCTCGTAGGCCTCGAGCACATCGTCTGCCCGCCCGGTCTCGTGCAGCGCGAACTGCAGGCTCAGCTTGTCGAGCTTCAGCCCCGGGCCCGGTCGCTTGCCGTAGAACGAGAGCGAGAGCTTGACGGCATCGGCGAGATCGAACGTCAGGTGGTCGGGGCCGTGCCGGCCTACGCCCGACCCGTGGGGGAACATGCTCTTGGGCGGCTCCCGGAACGCTATGGAGATGATGCGCGCCGCCTCGGCCATGCGCTTGCCGGTCCGCAGGAAGAAGGGAACGCCCGCCCAGCGCCAGTTGTCGATGTCGCAGCGCAGGGACACGAACGTCTCGGTCTCGGAGTCGGTCGCCACGCCGGCCTCGTCGCGGTAGCCCTGGTACTGGCCCCGCACCACCAGGTCCGGGTCGATCGGCCGCAGCGAGCGGAAGACCTTGTTCTTCTCCTCGCTGATCGCTCCCGGCGCGAGCTCGGTCGGGGGCTCCATGGCCATGAATGCCAACACCTGGAACAGGTGCGTCACCACCATGTCGCGGAAGGCGCCGGTCTGCTCGTAGAACCCGATGCGCGAGCCGATCGACAGCGTCTCGGGCACGTCGATCTGCACGTGATCGATGTGGACCCGGTTCCAGATCGGCTCGAACAGCCCGTTGGCGAAGCGGAAGGCGAGGATGTTCAACGCCGCCTCCTTGCCGAGGAAGTGGTCGATCCGGAAGATCTGCTCTTCGGCGAAGGTCTCGTGCAGGGAGCGGTTGAGCTCCTGTGCGCTGGCGAGGTCGGTCCCGAACGGCTTCTCCATGATGATCCGCGCCCGATCGACCAGCCCGGCGGCCCCGAGCAGTCGCACGACCGCCAGGGCCGACGCCGGTGGGACGCTCAGGTAGTGGAGCCGGCGGCAGTCACCACCCAGCGACGCCTCGGCCTCGCCGACCGCCCGCGCCAGCCCGTCGGGCCCGGCGGACTGGCCGACGAAGCTCAGCCGGCGTTCGAACGCCGCCCACTCGTCATCGGTGATCTCGTGGCGCGAGAACTTCTCGCACGACCCCTCGGCGAGGTTGCGGAACCCCTCGTCGTCGAGGTCGTCGAGCGAGGTCCCCACGATGCGGCACTCGGGCACCAGGCCGGCCATCGACAGGTGGAGCAGACCCGGCAGGAGCTTGCGACGCGCCAGGTCCCCCGTGGCGCCGAAGAGCACGATGACGTGCGGCCGCAACGGCGCCATCAGGCCCGAGCTGATGTCGTGCGGTTCCGCGCGGATGATCACGTCGGCCTCCCGGTCACCCGCAACCGAGGGTAGACTCCGACCGTGGCCCCTGTGTGGGCCGTGCGTGAGAGGCGGGGCTACCGTCCTGGTCGTGACGCTGCTGCGCCTCGGGCCCGATTCCACCGTCAGCGACCTGGCCGCGTCGCTCGACGAGTACGGCTACGCCCTCGTGGAGGGCGTCCTGTCGCCGGATGACGTCGAGGCCCGGCGCACCGCGCTCGCCGGCCTCTTCGCCGCCACACCCACGGGCCGGAACTTCTTCGAGGGCTTCCACACCCAGCGCGTGTACGCCGTGTTCGCCAAGACGCGGGCGTTCGACGACCTCGCGGTCCACCCCCTGCTGCTCGGTGCGCTCGACCACGCCCTCGGCGAGCACTACCAGTTCTCGGCTCCGGTGGCGCTGCAGATCGGCCCCGGCGAGAAGGCCCAGGTCCTCCACCGCGACGAGGACGTCTACCCCTTGCCGCGACCCCACGCCCCCGTGGTCGTCAACAGCATGTGGGCCCTGTGCGACTTCAGCGAGGCGAACGGTGCCACGCGCCTGATCCCGGGCAGCCACCGCTGGGATCCCAACCGCCGTCCCGACGAGCGGGAGGTCGTGCACGCCACCATGCCGGCGGGCTCGATGCTCGTGTACCTCGGTGGGCTGGTCCACGGCGGGGGTGCCAATGCCACCGACACGCCCCGCCCCGGCCTGCTCCTGGAGTACGTCGTCTCGTGGCTTCGGCCGCAGGAGACGCAGCTGGTCGCGGTGCCGCCCGAGACCGTGCGCGACCTGCCCGAACGCCTCCAAGAGCTGTTGGGCTACAACGTCTACCCACCGTTCCTGGGCTACGTCGACGGCCGCCACCCCCGCCGGGTCCTCGACGGCGATGCCGAGCACACCCGCGACGTCCTGCGCGCGGCCCCGAGGCAATAGGGGCCGCGCAGACGGACCCGAGGCAATAGGGGCCGCGCAGACGGACCCGAGGCAATTGGGACCGGCCCCCGGACCGCATTGCCTCGAAGGCCGTCGGCCGGACCGTATTGCCTCGCCATCGACCGGCCGCCGTCGGGCAGCATGGGTGGGTGACCGACACCATCCGCTCGATCGCCGACGAGTACTGGGAGGCCAAGCTCGAGGCCAGCCCGCTGTTCGCCTCGTTCCTCGGCGACCACCGCTACGACGACCGCGCCGACGACCTGTCCGCCGAGGCGGAGCGCCGCCTGCGGTCCGTGTGGGTCGGCCTGCGCGAGCGGGCCGCCGCCGTCGACGGCGGAAACGGCGGAAACGTCGGAAACGTCGGAAACGTCGAAAACGCCGGGCTCGACGAGACCGACCGCGTGTCCCGCAACCTGTTGGTCCAGGAGCTCGACGACGCCGTGCGGGCCATCGACCTCCGGCTCGCCGAGCTGACGTCCGACCAGATGCAGGGGATCCACGCCGACCTGCTGATCACGGCCGCACAGCTACAGGCGCCCGAGCCCGAGCACGCCACCATGGCATTGGAACGGGCCCGCCAGTTCGGGCGCATGCTCGGTCAGGCCACCGAGCGCTACCGGGAGGGTCTGGCCGCCGGGCGCGCGCCCGCCCGCGTCAACGTCGAGCGGTCCATCAACCAGGTGGACGGCTACCTGGCATCGCCGTTGGAGTCGGATCCCTTCGCCAACCTTGCCGGGCCCGAGGGCTGGGACGGCCTCGAGGCCTGGCGCGGCCAGCTCACCGACATCGTGCGCGACGACCTGCGGCCGGCCTTCGCCCGTTACCGGGACGCCCTGCGCAACGAGCTCCTGCCCACCGCCCGCCCCGACGACCGCCCCGGCCTCCGCTGGCTCGACGACGGCGCCGAGCTGTACCAGGCGCTGATCGAGCTCCACACCGGGCTGCCGCTGACGCCCGACGAGCTGCACGCCATCGGCCTGGCCGAGGCCACCCAGGCGCTGCCGCGCGAGTACGCCGAGGTGGGCGGCCGCGAGTTCGGCACCACTGAGCTGCCCGAGATCTTCGGCCGCCTGCTCGACGACCCGGCCCTGCGCTATGGCGACGCCGACCAGATCATGGTGCACGCCACCGAGTGCCTCGAGGCGGCGCGAGCGGCAATGGGCGACTGGTTCGGCATCCTCCCGCAGGCGGCGTGCGCCCTGAAGCCGGTGCCCGAGTACCTGGCGGCCGACTCACCCGCCGCCTACTACTCGCCCCCGGCGCCCGACGGCAGCCGTCCCGGCGAGTACTTCGTGAACCTTCACGAGCCGACCAAGCGCGGACGGGCCGAGACGGCGTCGATCGCCTACCACGAGGCCATCCCGGGGCACCACCTCCAGCTCGCCATCGCCTCGGAGCGCACCGACCTCCCGGCGTTCCGCCGCCTGTCCTGGGGCCACACCGCCTTCGTGGAGGGCTGGGCGCTGTACACCGAGCGACTGGCCGACGAGATGGGCCTCTACCGGAGCGATCTCGACCGGCTCGGCATGCTGGCCAGCGACTCGTGGCGTGCGTGCCGGCTGGTGGTCGACACCGGGTTGCACGCCATGGGCTGGACCCGCCAGCAGGCGATCGACTTCATGAACGCCCACGCCCCGGTGGGTCGCGAGGAGATCGTCGTCGAGGTGGACCGCTACATCGGCATGCCCGGGCAGGCGCTGGCCTACAAGGTTGGGCAGCGCGAGATCCTGCGCCTGCGCGACGAGGCGCGGGCGGCGCTGGGCTCGGCCTTCGACGTCAAGGCCTTCCACGACACGGTGCTCGGGGCGGCCACCGTCAGCCTGCCGGTGCTACGCGGTCGGGTCGGGGAGTGGTCGTCCGACGGTCAGGCGCCGGGGGCAGTACCGGGAACCGCCTCGCCGTAGCCGACCTCGGTCTCGCCTCGCTCCTCGATCACGTAGTAGTGGACCAGCCCCGCGAGCACGGCGCCGACGATGGGCGCGACCCAGAACATCCACAGCTGCGTGAGCGCCCAGTCGCCCACGAACACCGCCGGTCCGGTGGAGCGGGCCGGGTTCACCGACGTGTTGGTGACCGGGATGCTGACGAGGTGGATCAGCGTCAGGGCCAGCCCGATCGCCAACGGGGCAAAGCTCTTCAGCGCATCCCGGCCGGTCACCCCGAGGATGACCAGCAGGAAGAAGAACGTCATCACCACCTCGGTGAGCAAGCACGCGCCCCAGTTGTAGAGACCGGGTGAGTGGTCGGCGAACCCGTTGGCGCCCAGGCCGCTCTCGTCGACGCTGAAGCCGTCGACGCCGTTGGCGATGACGACGATGATGGCCGCAGCCACGATGGCGCCGATGACCTGGGCGACGATGTAGATCACCGCCAGGCGGCCGTCGATGCGCCGCGCGGTGAGGACGCCGAGGGTGACGGCCGGGTTGAAGTGGCCACCGCTGATGTGGCCCAGCGCGTAGGCGCCGGTGACCACGGTCAGGCCGAAGGCCAGCGCCACGCCGACCAGCCCGATGCCGAGGTTGGTGTCGGGCATGAAGTTCGCGGCCAGAACCGCGCTGCCGACCCCGCCCAGCACCAGCCACAGGGT
>JBOGHG010000195.1:0-7519 GCA_050744525.1 Acidimicrobiales bacterium
TCCTACAGCTGCGGGGGGGGAGGGTGGACCGATGAGCATCCTCGGCGGCCGGGTGCTGCGGGTCGAGGACCCGCGCCTGCTGACCACCGGCGGCACCTACTGCACCGATGTGCGGGATCCCCGCCTCGAGGGCGCCGTGCACGCCACCTACGTGCGCTCGACGGTGGCGCACGCAGTGCTGGTGTCGGTGGACGCCGACGCCGCCCGGTCCCGGCCGGGAGTGGTGGACGTGGTCACGGGCGCGGACATCGACCTGACGCCGATGCCCGGGTGGTTCAACCCCGCCATGGAACGGTCCCACCTGGCCGTCGACCGCGTCCGGTTCGTGGGCGAGCCGCTGGCGGTGGTGCTCACCGAGCGGACCGACCAGGGCGAGGACGCCGCCGAGGCCGTGGCCGTCGACTACGACCCGCTGGCACCCGTGGTGGACCCGCTGGTGGCGCTGACGGGGGAGGCACTGCTGTTCCCCGAGGTCGGCACCAACCAGGTGTGCGAGTTCGGTGAGCCGGGCGGCGACGGCCCCGATGCCGTGGCTGGCTGCGAGGTCGTGGTCCGCCGGCGGCTGGTCAACCAGCGTGTGGCCGCGTGTCCGCTGGAGGTGCGGTCCTCGGCGGCCGCGTGGGCCGGCGGCCGGCTGCACGTCTGGTGCTCGACGCAGAACCCCCATGCGGTCCGGGACGCACTGGCGAGCATCTACGACGTCGACGCCGGGGACGTGGCGGTGGTCGCCCCCGACGTGGGTGGCGGGTTCGGGGCCAAGATCGACCTGCATCCCGAGGATCTGCTGCTGCCGTGGCTCGCCCGCCGCTGTGGCCGGCCCGTCCGCTGGATCGAGAGCCGCAGCGAGAACCTGCTGGCGATGGTGCAGGGCCGCGCCCAGGTGCACGACGTGGCCATCGGCGGCCGGCGCGACGGCACCATCGAGGCCTACCGGCTGTCGATCGTCCAGGACGCCGGCGCCTACCCCGGCATGGGCGTCTACCTGCCGATGCTCACACGCTCGATGGCGGCCGGCACCTACGCCATCCCGGTGGTCGAGGCCGACGCCCGGGTGGTGGTCACCACCACGCCGCCCGTCGGTGCCTACAGGGGCGCGGGCCGGCCCGAGGCCACTGCCGCCATCGAGCGCGCGGTCGACCTGTTCGCGGCCGAGGTGGCGATGGATCCCGTCGAGGTGCGCCGGCGCAACCTGCTGGGCCGGTTCGACGAGCCCCTCACCACGCCCACCGGCGAGACCTACGACTGCGGCGACTACCCCGCGGCGTTGGAGCGGGTGCTGCTGGCCGCCGGCTACGACGAGCTGCGCGCCGAGCAGCGCCGGCGCCGCCAGCAGGCCGACACCATGGCCCTGGGCATCGGCGTCGCCGCCTACGTGGAGGTGACGGCCGGTCCGTCGGGCGGGAGCGAGTTCGCCCGGGTGGAGGTGCGGCCTCGGCCGGACGCCGCCGCCGGCCCCGACGCCGTCGACGTCGTGGTGGCCACCGGCACCTCACCGCACGGCCAAGGACTGGAGACCGCGTTCGCCATGGTGGTGGCCGACGAGCTGGGCGTCCCGCTCCGGCGCATCCGGGTGCGCCACGGCGACACGGACGCGGTTCCGAGGGGTGGCGGCACGATGGGTTCGCGGTCGCTCCAGCTCGGCGGCTCGGCCGTTCGTGGTGCGGCGGTGGATGTGATCGACCGGGCCCGCCGCGTCGCCGCCGAGCTGCTGGAAGCGGCGGTCGACGACGTCGTGCACGATCCCGCCGCCGGGACATTCCGCGTGGCCGGAACCCCGGCGGTAACGCGCACGTGGGCCGACGTGGCCGCGGCCGCGGACCGCGACGGGATGCCACTCGCCGCCGACCACGACTTCCGGGCGGCGCAGCCCACCTATCCGTTCGGGGCGCACGTCGCCGTCGTCGAGGTCGACACCGAGACCGGGGACACGCGCCTCGTGCGCCTGGTCGCCTGCGACGACGCCGGCCGGGTCCTCAACCCGCTGCTGGCCGAGGGCCAGCTGCACGGCGGCCTGGCCCAGGGTGCCGCCCAGGCCCTGTACGAGCGGGTCGCGTTCGACGCCGACGGCAACCCCTTGACCGCCACCTTCGCCGACTACCCGATCGTGTCCGCGGCGGAGCTGCCGTCGTTCGAGCTCGTCGATTCGGAGACGCCGACGTGGGTCAACGCGCTCGGTGCCAAGGGCATCGGGGAGTCCGGGACGATCGGCTCCACCCCCGCGGTCCAGAACGCGGTGTGCGACGCGCTGGCACACCTCGGGGTCCGACACGTCGACATGCCCTGCACGCCGGCGACGGTGTGGCGAGCGATCCGGGAAACGGGCAGGATGAGCACCAGCGGGTCGTGACGACCGTCACGGGCGCACGGGAGGGGGCCGCCGTGAACATCACCCTTTCGGTCAACGGGGAGGAGCACTCGACCGACGTCGAACCTCGCCGGCTGCTGGTGCACCACCTGAGGGACGACCTCGGGCTGACCGGTACGAACGTCGGCTGCGACACGTCGTCCTGCGGGGCCTGCACCGTGCTGATGGATGGCGAGTCGGTGAAGTCGTGCACGGTGCTGGCGGTGCAGGCCGACGGCCACGAGATCACCACCATCGAGGGCCTGGCGGCGACGGCTGCGGCTGCGGGCGACGGTGAACGGAATGCCCTGCATCCGATGCAGCAGGCCTTCCACGAGCAACACGGCCTGCAGTGCGGGTTCTGCACCCCCGGCATGGTGATGGCCGCGGTGTCGCTGCTGGCCGAGAACCCGCATCCCAGCGAGGCCGACGTGCGGCTGGGGCTGGAGGGCAACCTCTGCCGCTGCACCGGGTACCACAACATCGTGCGCTCGGTGCTGGCCGCCGCGGGCGAGCTGCCGGATTCCGAGGAGGTGCCGGCGTGACCGCCACCGACGTTCCCCAGACCGCGGCGCGAGGGATGGGCGCCCGCCTGCTCCGCAAGGAGGACGCCCGCCTGCTCACCGGCGAGGCCCGCTTCGTCGACGACCTGCCCATCCCGGGCGCGCTGTGGCTGGGCATGGTCCGCAGCCCGTTCGCCCACGCCCGCCTCGGCAACGTCGATGCCAGTGCCGCGCTGGCGATCCCCGGCGTGCGCCACGTGTTCACAGGGGCCGACCTGCGGGACGGTTGGGCGGCGGCCATGCCGTGCGCCTGGCCCGTCACCGACGACATGAAGACGGCCGACCACTGGCCGGTCGCCGTCGACAAGGCCTGCTACGTCGGCGACATCGTGGCGGTCGTCGTTGCGGACAGCCGCTACGCCGCCGTCGACGGCGTCGACGCCGTGGAGGTCGACTACGACCCGCTGGAGGCCGTGGTCGACATCGAGGACGCGGCCGGCGATCGGGTCGTGATCCACGAGGGCCTCGGCACCAACCGCAGCTACACGTGGACGCTGGTGCCCGACCCCGACGCCGTGGAGCGGGCGTTCTCGGAGGCCGCTCACGTGGTCCAGGAGCGCTACCTGCAGCAGCGGCTGATCCCGGTGGCGATCGAGCCTCGCGGGGTGGCCGCGGTCCCGGGCGTCTACGGCGGTGACCTGACGGTCTATTCGGCCACCCAGATACCCCACATCCTCAGGGTGATGATCGCCGCCACCTGTGGGGTGCCCGAGGCCAAGGTGCGGGTCGTCGCCCCGTCGGTGGGCGGCGGGTTCGGGTCCAAGCTCGACGTCTACGCCGAAGACCTGATCGCGGTGGCGCTCGCCCGGCGCCTGGGCGTCCCCACCCGCTGGACCGAGGGCCGCAGCGAGAACGCCGTGGCCACGATCCAGGGCCGGGGCCAGATCCAGGACATCGAGCTGGCCGCCGACGCCGACGGCAAGCTCACGGCGGTGCGCGTCATGCTGCTGGCGGACATGGGGGCCTACATGCAGCTCGCGACCCCGGGCATCCCGCTCCTCGGGGCGTTCCTGTACGGCGGGGTGTACGACGTGCCCGCCTACTCGTTCGAGTGCACGGGTGTGTTCACCACCAAGACGCCGACCGACGCCTACCGGGGGGCAGGCCGTCCCGAGGCGACCTATGCGATCGAGCGGGCGATGGAGTCCCTCGCCCGGGAGGTCGGCGTCGACGCCGCGGAGATCCGGCGGCGCAACTACGTCCCGGCCGACCGGTTCCCCTACGAGGCGTCGTCGGGGCTGACCTTCGACTCGGGGAACTACGAGCCCACGCTCGACCGGGCGCTCGAGCTCGTTGGCTACCCGGACCGCTTGGGGGAGCAGCAACGGCGGCGCGACGCCGGCGACACCAAGCACCTGGGCATCGGCATCGCCACCTACGTGGAGATGTGCGGCCTGGCGCCCAGCCGGGTGCTGGCATCGCTGAACTACGGTGCCGGCGGCTGGGAGGCCGCGACCGTGCGGGTGCTGCCCACCGGCACCGTCCAGGTCGTCAGCGGCGCCACGCCCCACGGGCAGGGCCACGAGACGACCTGGTCGCAGATCGTGGCCGACAAGCTGGGTGTCGACCCCGACAGCGTGGAGGTGCTCCACTCCGACACCGCCGTCAGCCCCGTCGGCCTGGACACCTACGGCAGCCGCTCACTGGCGGTCGGCGGGGTGGCGCTGGGCATGGCCGCCGACCAGGTGCTCGACAAGGCCCGCAAGCTCGCCGCCCACCAGCTCGAGTGCGCCGAGGACGACCTGGAGCTGGCCGACGGCGAGCTGCGGGTGAAGGGCACGCCCACCAAGGCGATGACGCTCCAGGCGGTCGCCTTCGAGGCGTTCACCGCCCACAACCTGCCCGACGGCATGGATCCCAACCTGGTGGGCCAGGTCACCTACGACCCGCCCAACTTCGTGTTCCCGTTCGGGACCCACGTGGCGGTGGTCGAGATCGACGAGGAGACCGGCGGCGTCGAGCTGCTCGACTACGCCGCCGTCGACGACTGCGGCATCCAGATCAACCCCATGATCGTCGAGGGCCAGCTCCACGGCGGCATCGTGCAGGGCGCCGCCCAGGCGCTCTGGGAGGAGGCGGTGTACGACGGCGATGGGTTGCTCCGCAACCCCACGCTGACCGACTACTGCGTGCCGTCGGCCGCCGAGGTGCCGAGCATGAAGCTCGACCACACGGTGACGCCGAGCCCGACGAACCCCCTGGGGGTGAAGGGGATCGGGGAGGCCGGCACCATCGTCTCTGCGCCGACCGTCATCAACGCCATCGTCGACGCCCTGGCACCGCTGGGGATCACCGACATCGCCATGCCGGCCACGCCCGAACGGGTCTGGACGGCCATCAGGGAGGCTCGGGAGGGACAGGCATGATCCCCGCAGCATTCGACTACCAACGCGCGTCCAGCATCGACGAGGCCGTCGGGCTGCTGGGCGAGCACGGGGACGACGCCAAGCTGCTGGCCGGCGGCCACTCGCTGTTGCCGCTCATGCGGCTGCGGCTGGCCGCCCCCGCGGTGCTCGTCGACATCGGCCGCCTCGACGACCTGACGTACGTGCGCAGCGACGACGGGCAGGTGCGCATCGGCGCGCTGACCCGCCACCACGACCTGGCCACGTCCGACGAGCTGCGCGAGCAGGTGCCGCTGCTGGCGCACATAGCGGGCCAGATCGGCGACCCCCAGGTGCGCCACCGCGGCACGATCGGCGGCTCGATCGCCCACGGCGACCCGGCGTCCGACCTGCCGGCGGCGCTGCTGGCGTTGCGGGGGACGCTGGTGGCCCGCGGCCCCGGTGGCGAGCGGGAGATCCCCGCCGACGAGATGTTCACGGGCTTCCTGGAGACGGCGCTGGCGCCGGACGAGGTCCTCACCGAGATCCGGGTCCCCGCGGTGGGTGGCGCCGGGTGGGGGTTCCAGAAGTTCGTGCGCCGGGCGCAGGACTGGGCGATCGTCGGGTGCGCGGCCGTGCTCGGCGACGGGACGCCAGGCGGTCCCGGCGTGGGGCTGGTCAACATGGGCGCGACACCGCTGCGGGCCGGCGGCGTCGAGGAGGCGCTGCGGAGCGGGGCGTCGCCGAGCGACGCGGCCGCCAGGGCCGACGAGGGCACCGAGCCCACCGACGACCTCAACGCCTCCGCCGAGTACCGCCGGCACCTCGCCCAGGTGCTGGTCCGCCGGGCGCT
The DNA here is from genome assembly GCA_050744525.1 of Acidimicrobiales bacterium. Lineage (GTDB taxonomy): Bacteria > Actinomycetota > Acidimicrobiia > Acidimicrobiales > VFJN01 > DASQUK01. The sequence goes on from JBOGHG010000195.1 coordinate 6,085, forward strand.
GGAGTCCGCCGGGGGGTAGGCCCCCGGGAGGCCCGAGACAGTAGCGGTCGCTCACGCGAGCCGGCCCCCGACGGGCCGAGCCCGGGAGCCCGGCCGTAGGCTGGTGGCATGCCCGCCGCATCCGCCGGTCCGGCCGGCCCCGTCGCCGGCGTCCCTCGTGCCATGGGAGGCGCCGTCGCCGAGACGGTCGACGACGTGGTCGTGGGGTTGGCCGCGCACGACTACCTCGCCGACGAGGGACTGGCCACCGCCGTGCTCCTGGCCCTCCGCCTGCAGCGCCCGCTGTTCCTCGAGGGCGACGCCGGCGTCGGCAAGACCGAGGTCGCCAAGGCCCTCAGCGCCTGGACGGGGGGCCGGCTGGTGCGCCTCCAGTGCTACGAGGGCATCGACGCCTCTCAGGCGCTCTACGAGTGGGACCACGCCCGCCAGCTGCTCCACCTGCGGGCGGCCGAGGCTGCGGGCCGGGCCAGCAGCACCGGCGTCGAGGCTCTGGAGGACGAGCTCTACGCCGAGCGCTTCCTGGTCCGGCGCCCGCTGCTCCAGGCGCTCGACGGGGCCGCCGACGGCAGCCCGCCCCCGGTGCTGCTCATCGACGAGATCGACCGCGCGGACGACGAGTTCGAGGCGTTCCTGCTCGAGCTGCTGTCGGACTGGGCGGTGACCATCCCCGAGCTGGGCACGGTGTGCGCCACCGTCCCGCCGGTCACGGTGCTCACGTCCAACCGCACCCGCGACGTGCACGACGCGCTGAAGCGCCGCTGCCTCTACCACTGGGTCAACCAGCCCGACGTCGACCGCGAGGTCGCGATCGTGCGGCTGCGGGCGCCGGAGGTGCCGGCCACGCTGGCGCGGGACGTGGCGATGGCCGTGGCCGAGGTGCGGACCTTCGGCCTCTACAAGCCGCCCGGGATCGCCGAGACCATCGACTGGGCCCGGGCGTTGTCGACCCTGGGCCGGACGTCGCTCGACCCGGAGACGGCGGGGGCCACCCTGGGCTCCGTGGTCAAGTACCGCGAGGACGAGCAGCGGGTGCGGGACCACGGGATCGACGAGCTCGTGCGGCATGCGGTGCGCGATGGCGCCTGACGCACGCGGCTCCGGTGCCTCCCGGCCCGAGCGCCTGGTGGTCGACTTCGTCGGCCGGGTGCGTGGAGAGGGCCTGGCCGTGCCCCCGGGCTCGGCGGTCGAGTACGGGCGGGCACTGGGGGCCCTGCGGTCGGCCCGGCTCTCCGCCCTCTATTGGGCGGGTCGCGCCACCCTGGTGAGACGTCCCGACGACGTCGCCCCCTACGACCGTGCCTTCGCCTCGTTCTTCGTGGGCGCCGACGACGCGTCGGTGCGGCGGCTGTCGGTCCCGGTCCAGCTTCACGTCGACGACGACGACGAGCCGGGCGCGGACGACGCTCAGGACGACGACGACGACGAGGACGAGTCA
>JBOGHG010000196.1:0-7469 GCA_050744525.1 Acidimicrobiales bacterium
ACCGCCACCGCCTCGACGGCCGGGTCGATGGCGGGAAGCCGACCGGCGTCGACGGGAGCCAGCTCCGTCCCGTCCGCCGCCAAGCGGCCGGCAACCTCGTAGCGCCGGCCACGCGGTACCAAGGGCTCGGGGCGCGAGGCGAGCTGGTCGTAGAGCGACGGCCGGTCCTGGCGACCGATCTCGATGACGTCGGCGAGCCCCTCGGTCGTCACCAGCGCGACCGCCGCGCCCCGCCGCTCGAGGAGCGCGTTGGTGGCGACGGTGGTGCCGTGCGCCACGAAGCCCGGTCGCGCCGGCACCCCTGGGCGTTTGGCGTCGCCGATGGCCTCCCGCATGGCCCGAACCGGGTCGTCGGGCGTCGACAGCACCTTGGTCACGGTTCCGTCGGCCGCCACCAGGTCGGTGAACGTGCCTCCGGTGTCGACGCCGATCTGCACGGCCCGGGCCTAGCGCGCCACGCCCGATCTCGATCGCTGGGACTGGGCGGCCTCGACGGCGAGCCGATCCACCAGCTCGTTCATGGCGTGGCCGGCGTGGGCCTTGATCCACCGGAAGGTCACGTCGCCGCGGGCCCGCACCAGCTCGACGAACGGCTCCCACAGGTCGCGGTTGGCCACCGGCTTGCGGGCGGAGTTGACCCAGCCCCGGCGGATCCAGCCCTCCCACCAGCGGTCGCGGAAGCAGTTGACGACGTAGGTCGAGTCGCTGACCACCTCGAGCGGTCCGGGGTGGGCGCGCACCGCCTCGTACGCGGCGGTGATCTCCATGCGCTGGTTGGTGGTGCGGGGCGCGTGGCCCGACGCGAAGGCGCCGCCCTCCTCGGCCCAGGCCCAACCGCCCGGCCCGGGGTTGTGGAGGCAGGCACCGTCCGTGAACACGATCGTGGGGGTCGCGGGCACAAGGGCACCCTACGCGCGACTCGGATCCCCGCAGACGTTCCGATTTCGCCAAGTCGGTGCCAGCATGGGGCCATGATCATCGACGGGTTCGTCCACCAACTTCCGGACACCGACCCCTCCGAGACCCGCGAATGGCTCGACTCCCTCGATGCGGTGGTCGACGCCCACGGCAAGACCCGGGCCCGGTTCCTGATGTCGAAGCTGCTCGAGCGCGCCCGTGAGCTCCAGGTGGGCACGCCGGCCACGGTGTCGACGCCGTATGTCAACACCATCCCGCGTGAGCAGGAGCCCTGGTTCCCGGGCGACGAGGACCTCGAGCGCCGCATCCGCGCCTACATCCGCTGGAACGCCGCCGTCATGGTCATCAAGGCCAACAAGCACGCCGAAGGAATCGGCGGCCATCTGTCCACGTTCGCCTCCTCTGCGGCGCTCTACGACGTCGGGTTCAACTGGTTCTTCCGCGGCAAGGAGGACGGCCTCGCCGGCGACGCCCTGTACATCCAGGGCCACGCCGCGCCCGGCACATATGCCCGCGCCTACCTCGAGGGACGGATCACCGAGGAGCAGCTCGACGGCTTCCGCCAAGAGGTCGACGGCGCCGGGCTCTCGAGCTACCCCCACCCGCGGCTCATGCCCGACTTCTGGGAGTACCCGACGGTGTCGATGGGCCTCGGGCCGCTCAACTCGATCTACCACGCCCGCTTCCTGCGCTACCTCCACGCCCGCAAGATCGACGACACCAGCGGTAGCCGGGTGTGGTGCTTCGTCGGCGACGGCGAGGTCGACGAGCCGGAGACCCTCGGCGCCCTGTCGCTCCCCGCCCGCGAGCAGCTCGACAACCTCATCTGGGTCATCAACTGCAACCTGCAGCGCCTCGACGGCCCGGTGCGGGGCAACGGCAAGATCATCCAGGAGCTCGAGGCCATCTTCCGGGGCGCCGGCTGGAACGTCATCAAGGTCATCTGGGGATGCAAGTGGGACGAGCTGTTGATGCAGGACCGGGACGGCGTGCTGCTCAACAAGATGAACACCACCGTCGACGGCGATTTCCAGCGCTACGCCGTCGAGTCGGGCGCGTACATCCGGGAGCACTTCTTCGGGCCCGACCCCCGGCTGCGCAAGATGGTCGAGCATCTGTCCGACGACGAGCTCCGCACCCTGCCCCGCGGCGGGCACGACTACCGCAAGCTCTACTCGGCCTACAAGGCCGCCACCGAGCAGACGGGCGCACCCACCGTCATCCTCGCCAAGACGATCAAGGGCTGGACGCTGGGCCCCGACGTCGAGGGCCGCAACGCCACCCACCAGATCAAGAAGATGACGGTCGACCAGCTCCGCGTGCTTCGCGAGCGGCTCTACCTCCAGGACGTGATCCCCGAGGACGCGCTGGCCGAGGACAAGGAGCCGCCCTACATCCGGTTCGAGGAGGGCTCCACCGAGCACGGCTACCTGATGGACCGGCGCAAGGCGCTCGACGGGCCTTTGCCCACCCGTGAGGTCCGCACCAAGCGGGCCATCGAGATGCCGGAGGACAAGCCGTTCGCCGAGGTCCTGGCCGGCTCCGGCAAGCAGGAGGTGTCGACCACCATGGCCTTCACCCGCCTGCTCCGAAACCTGTGCCGCGACCCCAAGGTGGGCAACCGCGTGGTGCCCATCATCCCCGACGAGGCCCGCACCTTCGGGATGGACTCCCTGTTCAAGGAGTTCAAGATCTACGCCGCCAAGGGCCAGGTCTACGAGCCGGTCGACGCCCAGCTGTTGCTGTCGTACACCGAGGCACGGGACGGCCAGATCCTGGAGGAGGGGATCACCGAGGCCGGATCGATGGCGACGTTCATCGCCGCCGCCACCTCCTACGCCCACCGGGGCGTGCCGATGCTGCCGTTCTTCACCTTCTACTCCATGTTCGGCTTCCAACGGGTGGGCGACCTCATCTGGTCGGCCAACGACTCGCGGGCGCGGGGCTTCCTGCTGGGCGCCACCGCCGGCCGCACCACGCTGCTGGGCGAGGGCCTGCAGCACCAGGACGGCCACAGCCTGGTCCTGGCGTCGACCCACCCCGCGGTCGAGGCCTGGGACCCGGCGTTCGCCTACGAGATGGCGGCGATCATCCGCCACGGCATCCGCGAGATGCTGGTCGACGAGCGCGACATCATCCACTACCTCACGCTCTACAACGAGAACTACGTGATGCCGCCGATGCCAGAAGGGGTCGAGGACGGCATCATCCAGGGGCTCTACCGCTGGGCTCAGGCGCCCGACGGGCCGGGGCACCGGGCCACGATCCTGTTCTCGGGCACGGCGCAGGGGGCCGCCCGGGCCGCCCAGGCCGAGCTCGCGGATCGCTGGGACGTGGGTGCCGACCTGTGGTCGGCGACCAGCTACAAGCGGCTGCGTGAGGAGGCGCTGGCCGCCGAACGCTGGAACCGGCTCCACCCCACCGAGCCGCCCCGCACGCCGCTCGTCACGCAACTGCTGGGCGCCGAGGGCGGGCCGGTAGTGGCGGTGACCGACTTCATGAAGGGGGTGCCGGACCAGGTCGCCCGCTGGGTCCGCCAGCCGTTCGTCCCGCTGGGGACCGACGGCTTCGGCCGGTCCGACACCCGCGAGAAGCTGCGCCAGTTCTTCGAGGTCGACATGCCGCATGTGGTCGTGGCCACGCTCTGGGCGCTCGCCCAGCAGGGCGAGGCCAAGGCCGAGACGGTGGCCGAGGCCGTCGCCCACTACGGCATCGATCCCGCGCGGACGAGCCCCCGCCAGTTCGACCTGTAGCGCGCAGTCGACCAGCCGCGTTCTACCGCGGCTGGGTCGGGCGCGCGGCGGCGAACCGCCAGGTCCGGCCTTCCAGGTCGCGCGCGACGTACGAGGAGAAGCCGTAGGTCGTGATGCCCTCCACGATGGTGGCGCCGTTGTCGCGGGCGCGCTCGAGGTGGGCCTCGAGGTGGTCGACGAAAACCCACGGCACGTGGGTGGTCCGGTCGTCGTCGGCGGGCGGACCGGCCAGCTTGTCGATCATCAGCGAGCAGTTGCCGACATGGAACTCGATCCAGGGGTGCCCATGCTCGGTCTCGGGGAGCGGGTCCTCACCCTCGGGCAGTGAGTCGGGCGACTCGAAGCCGAACGCCTTCTCCAGCCACCGGGCGGCTGCGGCCGGGCGCGCGTAGTAGAGGGTGAGCCCGAACCGAGCGAGGTCATGAAGTTCGTGGGGCGCGCTGTCGCGCCGCGCGACCCAGGCTCCGAACCAGCGGGGTGTCACCCGGACGAACGCAGTGCCGCCCCTGTCGGCGCCCCCGGCCCCGATGGTCGCTTCGAGGCGGACCAGCGTGCCGTTGGGCGTCGGTTCGAACCGCACGTCGGTCACGACGTCGTCGAGCGAGCTCTGCCAGGCGAGGTGCTTGCCGGGCTCCCACGAGGTGATGCGGGCAAGCTCGAGGCCCTCGCCGCTGTCCTCGTCGTAGACCTCGAGCAGCCGGCCCCCGACCCCCGGCTCGCAGCGCATCGCCACGAGCTTGCCGGCGCCGAAGGAGTTGATCGGTCCCCTGACCCACCACAGGTCCAACTCGTCGGTGAAAGCGCTGAACGCCGTCTCCGGATCGACCCCCACCTCGACCTGTGACAGCCGTGATTCGTTGTCGCTCACGTCTAGCGCCTCCGTTCGACATGCCGCTTGAACGACGCCAGTTGCTCGTCACCATGGGCTTGGAGCTGATCGAGCCAGGCCTGGACCGCCACGATCGATTCGGGCCGAAGCCGGAAGACCCGCGCCCGGGCATCCTCGGGCAGGCGTTCGTCGGTCACGATCCCCGCCTCGAGCAGGACCCGCAGGTGCCGGCTCATGGTCGGTGCCGACGCGCCCGAGACGGCGGCCAGCTCACCCGCCCGCCGGGGACCATCGCTGAGAAGCTGCACGACCCGCTGACGGGTCGGATCAGCCAGAGCCCCGAGCACGACGGTGACCTCGTCGTTCGCCACGAGACAATAATTTCGATATCGGACAACTATTGTCAAGTGGTCGCGCCACTCCTCGGGCCATCAGAGGCGACCGAGGACGTCGAGCGGGAACGGTGGCTGGGCCAGCGGACCGACGGCGATGCGCACCAGCAGCAGCGGGTTGTCGTCACCGGCGATGCGGTTGAGGTGCACGGTGTCGCAGCCCAGGCAGCGGTGGACCAGCACCCATTCGCCGGCACCACGGACGCAGATGGCGATGGGTTCCATCGACGATCCGCACAGCGCGGCGCGATCGCCCGGCGAGTCGTCGACGTGGCGGCTCCACAGGCAGTTGGGGCAGTGGTTGCGGTGCGCGGTGCCCGGGGCGTCGGCGGGCACGTCGAGCCGGCAGTTGCGGCAACGGAACGACGTGAGTGACCGACGGCGGGAGTTGCGCTGATCGCGCGACAAGGGATGACCTCCGAGGGACAACAGGGACGAGAGCGACCGCGTCGCGTCCGCCGGGGTGCCGTCTCAGAGGCTCGGCTCGACCCGTCGATTCAGGAGAACCCGGGCGAGGGCCGGACGGTCACCCCGGGCGTGCGACGCCCGGCGCTCGTGGTCCTGGGCATCGGTCACCACCTTCCCATCCGGTCGCGCTGGCACCGCAACCGCGGCGGTGCCAGCGCTAGGTCAGCCGGGCGGACGGCCGCCGCGCAACTGAATTCTGGCGGAGCTCCTGCGACCGACGTTCAGACCCGCACGACGCAGCGGAAGCCGAGATGTGACGTGGACGTGTCCACGGCCTGCGCCATGCGCGCCGCGGGCCGATAGCGCCGGCAGTAGTTCGGCGCGCACAGGTGGGAGCCACCCTTGATCACCCGCCGGGGGATGCGTGCGGGGTCCGCACCGTCGATGCTGGCCTCGCGGTCGCCCCCCCTCGGGTCGTCCACCGTGCAGCAGGCGTGGGCGATGGCGCCATGGTCCTGGTACCAGTCGGCGGTCCACTCCCACACGTTGCCGGTCATCTCGAACAGGCCCCAGCCGTTGGGCGGGAACGATCGCACCGGCGCCGTGTACTCGAAGCCGTCGAGCAGTTCGTTCCGCAGGGGAAAGTCGCCCTGCCACACGTTGGCCATGTGCTTCCCACCGGGGGTGAGCTCGTCGCCCCACGCGTACTCCGCGTCCTCGAGCCCGCCGCGGGCCGCCCGCTCCCACTCGGCCTCGCTGGGCAGTGACTTGCCGACCCAGGCTGCGTACGCCTCGACGTCGGCCCACGCCACGTGCACCACCGGGTGATCGTCGAGCCCCTTGAGCGAGCTCTGCGGCCCACGAGGATGCCGCCACGACGCGCCCGGGATGTTGATCCACCAGTCGTACGGGTTGCGCAGGTCGACCGGGCGCCCGGGCTTGCGGAACACGGCCGAAGCCGGCACCAGCAACGCCGGGTCCGCACCGGGGTAGTCCGCCGGGTCGGGCGGCCGCTCGGCCACCGTCACGTGCCCGGTGGCCTCGACGAACTCGCGGAACGCGGCATTGGTGACCGCGCACCGGTCCATCCACAAGCCCTCGACGGTCACCCGATGCTCCGGGGCCTCCTCGCGATAGTGCCGGTCGGAGCCCATGAGGAACGTGCCGCCGGGTACCCAGACCATCCCGGCGTCGGGAGGGGCGCCGGGCGCTGGCCCGTCGCCAGTCGCCGCCGCCCGGCTCGTGCTCATTCGCCCATGGTTCCTCACGACCGATGGGGCGGGTCGTCACCCGAGGGGGGTGAGGCGGACCGCCGTCCCAGGCTGCACGGTGCGTCGGTACATCACTCCTGGAGGTGCGCGTGGAAACCACACGGTTCCGCACTGGCTGGGTCAAGCAGTCGGAACCCGACAAGCCCTGGTACCTGTGGTTCTGTCCGGGTGCCAACCACGCACCCCACCACGCCCCGCAGGAGTACATCGACAAGTACAAGGGAATGTTCGACGACGGCTACGAGGCCTACCGCGAGTGGGTGCTGCCCCGGATGATCGAGCGGGGCATCCTGCCCGAGGGCACCGAGCTGACGCCGATCAACCCGATGGCGCCCGGGACGTTCAGTGAGGGCGACTCGGTGCGGCCGTGGGACTCGCTGTCGGACGATGAGAAGCGCCTCTTCAGCCGTATGGCCGAGGTCTATGCCGGCTTCTCCGAGTACACCGACGCCCAAGTCGGCCTCATCGTCGATTACCTCGAGGAGTCGGGCCAGCTCGACAACACGCTGATCATCCATGCCGCCGACAACGGTGCCTCGGGAGAGGGCAGCCCGAACGGCTCGGTCAACGAGAACAAGTTCTTCAATGTCTACCCGGACACGGTCGAGGACAACCTGCCGCTCATCGACCGCTTGGGCACGCCCGACACGTACAACCACTACCCGACCGGGTGGGCGGTAGCGTTCTCGACGCCGTACCGCATGTTCAAGCGCTACTCGTACCAGGGCGGCGTCTGTGATCCGCTGGTGATCCACTGGCCCGCCGGGATCAAGGCCCAGGGCGAGGTGCGCCAGCAGTACCACCACTGCACCGACATCGTGCCGACCATCCTCGACTGTTGCGGCGTCGAAATGCCCGACGTGGTCGGCGGCGTGGAGCAGACGCCGCTACCGGGCGT
>JBOGHG010000197.1:0-7465 GCA_050744525.1 Acidimicrobiales bacterium
GGAGCCCAAACCTGGATGAGTGTGGATGAACCAGCTTCTGACCGCGCGCGTCTGGGCTCGGTATAGTCGCACGGCGCTGCGGTGACATCGGGGCGGCGTGGGCGAAGGAGTTTCCCTTGGCACGAACCTCCACCAAGCGGGTCACATCCGCTGCGGTCGTGCAGCTGAGCACGCGCCGGGAAGGGCCCAAGCGATCCTCATTGGCGCAGGAGCGCTCGCGCGAAACGAGGCGCAAGCTGGTCAAGGCCGCGCTCGACCTGTGGAACGAGCGCGGCTTCGAAACCGGCATCGACAGCACGACCGCCGAAGAGATCGCCGCCCGGGCAGGCGTCGCCAAGGGAACCTTCTACTTCCACTTCGCGCGCAAGGAGCAGGTCCTGCTCGAGATGGGTTGGTTGACCGCCAGGGCGCTGTACGAGGACGCACTCCGCGCTCTGGCCAACGGTCGCTCGCTCGACGCCGTCCTCGACCAACTGATGACGAAGCTCGCGCGGCGCATCGAGAAGGCGCCCCGCGCCGCCGTGGGCCGCATGATCCAGGAATTCCACCGCGCCGCCGAGTCGGAGCTCCTTCAGGACCGGGAGCACTTCGGGTTCCAGCGGGCGTTCTCGGTCGTGTTCACCCACGCCCAGGATTCGGGCGAGGTGCCGAGCGACGTCTCCCCCAGGGACCTGGCGGCGATGCTCACGGCCCTGGTCATGGACGGGATCAAGGAATGGACCGAGGACGAGCGGGTCGACCTCGCCGCGGTGCTACGTCAACGCACCGCCCTGTTGCTGGCCGGGGCCCGCAACCTGGTCGTCGCTCCGCCCCGGCGGCATCGCGCGAGCGGTGCCGCACGCCGGGCCTGAGCACCCGGCCACCCTGCGATCCTGCCATGCCGGTCCGCGAGTTCTTCCACCTCATCCACGTCGTCGACGACGCAGGCGAGGTCGACGCCTGGTACGACGAGGTGTTCAGGCCTCGCCGGTTCATCGAGAAGAACTGGTCCGAGGTCGAGAAGCGGTGGGCGTCGCTGGCGATGATCGGCGACCTCATGATCGAGGTGATCGAGCCGGGCTCGGCGCCGGGGGACGAGGCGATGCCCCTTGGTCGGTTCCGGACCCGGTTCGGCCAGCGCTTCCACTCCCTGGCGTGGTACGTCGACACGCCCGACGTGCGGCCCCTGTTCGACGAGCTGCGCTCGCACGGCGTGCGGATCGCCAAGCCCGGGGGTGGGATCTTCCCGGATGGTGACGTCGACCCGGGACCGACGATCTTCACCCATCCCAAGGACACCTTCGGTCAGCTCGAGTTCGTCGCCCTGGACGACTTCTGGCGGGAGCACGACCCGCGGTTCACGGCCAACTGGTCGCCCGCCTCCTGGCGCGACGACCATCCTCTCGGAATCGAACGCGTGGCGTACTTCACCACCATCGTGACGGACGTCGACAAGGCCCGAGCCCTCTTCGAGGGCCCGATCGGTGGCCGCCTCCTGCACACCGAGGCATCGGCGGGCGCCGAGAGTGCGTTCGTCCTGGTGGGCGGTGAGTCGATCGTCGAACTGGCCCGTCCGACCGTGGACGGTTCCCGGCTCGCCGTGGATCTCGCCGAGAACGGCGAGCTTCCGCACCGCTGCACGTTCGAGGTCGTCGATCTCGAGGCGGCCGAGCGCCACGTCGAGAAGGTGGGCGTGGGCGTCGCCGACCGATCGGGCGAGGGGTTCACGCTCGAGCCGGCTGACTGCTTCGGCGCCGTCTACGCATTCACCAGCCGGGTCGTCCCCGGTGATCCCCGGGTCTGAGGGCCGGCGACCATGGCGGCTCTGCTCGTCGGCTCAGAAGCTGCGGCAGTAGACGGTGTCCAGCTTCTGGGTGCGCGGCCGGGTGACGATGAAGAGGTGGACGTCGGCGACGTCCGCGACCTGCTGCCCGCCGGCACGACCACCGACGCGGTTGAGCAGGCCCAGCTTGCCCCAGAGCTCCACGGCTTCGCCGGCGTGCCCGGGGTCCCACTCCCAGTCGGTGGAACCACCCCCCGTCCCCGAGGCCGTGCCTTGCACGAGCGTGGTCACGCGGATGTCCTCGTCGCGCAATTCTTCGGCCAGGACCCGATCGAACATCTCCAGCGCAGCCTTGGTCGCAACGTACATCGACAACATCGGGAACGGATCGAGCGTTGACTCGCTCGACGTGTTCACGATGTCCCCACCGCCGGCCGCGCGCATGAGGGGTATCGCGGCCCGGCTGGTGTAGACGGGGCCGAGGAAGTTGGTGCTCACCTGCCGGACGATGTCGTGATCGCTCAACCGCTCGACCGCGCACGGCCGGTAGACCGCGGCGTTGTTGATCAGTATGTCCAGCTTGCCGAAGCGCTTCTCGACGTCCTCGAACGCCGCACCGACACTGTCGGGATCGCCCACGTCGGTGACCATCGCCAGCGCGGCGTCACCGCATGCGGCCGCGACCTCCTCCAGCCGCTGGCGTCCCCGCGCCAGCATCACCACCGAGGCCCCCTCCTCGACGAAGCGCTTGGCGATGCCCCGGCCCGACCCGCTCGAGGCCCCGGTGACCACGGCGACCTTGCCCTCGAGCTGCCCCATCCCCTGCCCCTCCTGTTTGGTCTCGTCCATCTCCGGTCGATCCGGCACGCGCCCGCGCCGCCGCCGAGCTCACCGCCGGATGGCGGCGACGCAGAACTCGATGAGGTGCTCGACGTCGTCGTCGCCGGGCGGCGACTTCCAGAGGAACTGCTCGAGGCGCCCGAAGGCCACGAGCGAGATGGCGGCGGCGTCACGTTCGGGATCGCGACTCCCCGCGTCGCGCAGGGCGTCGGCGAGTAGGTGGTCCGTCGCCGGCGAGCTGACCGTCTGGCGCACCTCGATGGGCAGCTGCCTGAGGTTGCGCATGGCCGCCCTGGTTTGGCGGGCCACGGTCTTGCGCCGAGCCTGGGCGGCCACGCCGGCGATCCACGCCCGCACCTTGCGCTCCGGATCGTCGACCTTGTCGAGCTGGTGACGCAGGTAGCTCTCGAGGCGGTGGACCCCGGCCTCGACGACCGCCGCGATCAGCTCGTCCTTGCCGGCGAAGTGCCGATAGAACGCCTGGTTGGACAGCCCGGCACGGTCGACGATCTCGGCCACCCGGGGAGCCCGCTCGTCGCCCAGCTCGACCATCAGGTCGAGACCGGCGTCGAGGAGGCGCTGAACCTCGTCGAGGTACGCGCTCTCGCGCGCCGCCAGCGCCCGGCGCACGGTCCGCGCCGCCACGGGCGAGGGCTCCGAGATGTCCCATTCGTCCAGGGCTGCTCGCGCCTTCGACGGCCTCGCCATCACCTTGCCCTTCAGCCGGAGCTCGCTCCCCGTTGGAACTGAGTTCTGCCGAAGCAGAACCATACTCCGAGGTGGCGCTCTCAACGAGGCGACGTCGTGCGACAGCCGCGGCGCGTCATGTCCCTGTGTGTCACAGTTCGTGCGATGGCACCGGATCCGTACTTCGACCTGAGCGGCAAGGTCGCCCTGGTCACGGGCGGCAGCCGCGGCCTCGGTCGCCAGATGGTCCTGGCGTTCGCCGAGCGCGGAGCCGATGTCATCATCGCCAGCCGCAAGCTCGAGAACTGCGAGAAGGTGGCCGCCGAGGTCCGGGAACTGGGTCGCCGGGCCTTCGCGTGCGCGGTCCACGCCGCCCGCTGGGATGCGATCGACCGGCTGATCGACGCCGCCTACGCCGAGTTCGGGCGTGTCGACGTCCTGGTGAACAACGCCGGCATGAGTCCGCCGATGCCCAGCCACGAGGTGACCGAGGACCTGTTCGACAGCGTGGTCGGCCTCAACTTCAAGGGCCCGTTCCGGCTCGCCAGCCAAGTGGCCAAGCGCATGTACGACGGCGACGGCGGCGTGATCATCAACGTGTCGTCGACGGGCGCGCTCATGCCGGTGCCCGGCGTCATCCCCTACGGGAGCGCCAAGGCCGCCCTCAACGCGATGACCCGCTCGCTGGCGGCCGAGTACGGCCCCAAGGTCCGCGTCAACACGCTGTCGCCCGGCCCGTTCCTCACAGACATCTCCAAGGCCTGGCCCGCGGAGCAGCGTGAGCGGGCCGACAACGCCCTGGGCCGCCCGGGAAGCCCCGAGGAGATCGTCACGGCCGCGCTGTTCCTGGCCAGCCCGGCGTCGAGCTTCACCAGCGGCGCGATCGTGCGGGTCGACGGTGGGCTGAACGTGAGCCAGTGAGCGGGGCCTTGCGATGCCGCCGGGGGCTGCCCTAACGTCCGGAACGACGTTCTCGCAACTGAGAATGTCATCGGGGAGGAACGGCGATGGCGTGGGACTTCGAGACCGAGCCCGAGTTCCAGGAAAAGCTGGACTGGGTCGAAACCTTCGTGCGTCAGGAGATCGAGCCGCTCGACCTCGTGCTGGGCAACCCGTACGACAAGAGCGACACCAAGGCCCTCGACGTCGTGCGACCGCTCCAACGGCAGGTGCGCGACCGGGGGTTGTGGGCCGCGCACCTCGGGCCCGAGCTCGGCGGGCAGGGCTACGGGCAGCTGAAGCTCGCGCTCCTCAACGAGATCCTCGGCCAGTCGCGGTGGGCTCCGACGGTCTTCGGGTGCCAGGCGCCCGACACCGGGAACGCCGAGATCCTCGCCCACTTCGGCACCAGCGAGCAGAAGGCCCGCTACCTCGAGCCGCTCCTGAACGGCGAGATCTCGTCCTCGTACTCGATGACCGAGCCCCACGCCGGCGCCGACCCGACCCTGTTCAAGACCCGCGCCGAGCTCGACGGCGGCGAGTGGGTCATCAGCGGGGAGAAGTGGTTCTCGTCGAACGCCCGCTTCGCGAGCTTCCTCATCGTGATGGCGGTCACCAACACCGAGGTCAGCGCCTACCAGGGCATGTCGATGTTCATCGTGCCGGCCGATGCGCCGGGCGTGAACATCGTCCGCAACGTCGGGCTCGGCACCGAGCGGGAGGGCGAGGGCTCGCACGCCTACATCCGCTACGAGAACGTGCGCGTACCGCATGACCACCTGCTCGGCGAGGAGGGCGGGGCGTTCGCCATCGCCCAGACCCGCCTGGGCGGGGGGCGCATCCACCACGGCATGCGGACCGTGGGCCAGTGCCGGCGGGCCTTCGACATGATGTGCGAGCGTGCCCTGTCGCGGCAGACCCGGGACGGCCCGCTGGCGTCGATGGAGATCGTGCAGGAGCAGATCGCCGACAGCTGGATCGAGCTCGAGCAGTTCCGCCTACTCGTCCTGCGCACGGCCTGGCTGATCGACCGGTACCAGGACTACCGGCGGGTGCGGAAGGACATCGCGGCCGTCAAGGCCACGATGCCGAAGGTGCTCGCCAACATCGCCCAGCGCGCCCTGCACCTGCACGGCGCGCTCGGGGTGTCCAACGAGATGCCGTTCGTGGGGATGCTCATCGGTGCGGAGAGCCTGGCGCTGGCCGACGGCCCCACCGAGGTCCACAAGGTCACGGTCGCCCGCCAGGTGCTGCGCGAGTACCAGCCCGTCGACGGCCTGTGGCCCAGCTCCCACCTGCCGACGCGGCGCGCCGAGGCCCGGGCGCGCTTCGCGCAACTGCTCGAACACGAGGTTGCGAACTCGTAGTCCGGCGACCAGCGCCACCCGGACCGGTCACTTGACCAGGGGATCCCTCGGCAAGCCAAGGATGCGCTCACCGATCTGGTTGCGCGTGATCTCCGAGGTCCCACCGGCGATGGACAGGGCTCGGCTGAAGATGAGCGCCGCCCCGACCCGTCCGCCGAGGCCGTCGGTCAAGGCGACCTCCGGCCCGAGGATGGCCAGGCCGGCATCTGCGGCTCGCTGCGCGTGCTCCGCGCTGAGGAGCTTGGTCACGTTGCCCTCGGGGCCCGGTTCGCCCCCGGCGACGGCCCGCTCGGCCCGCCGCAGGTTGAGGACCCGCATCGTCTGTGCCTCGGCCAGAAGCCGACCGATGATGCGCCCGGCCTCGGGCACGGCATCCTTGCGCTTCCGGTACACGTCGAGCAGGAAGCCGCTGCGCCCGACAGCCTCGCCTCCACCGATGCTGACCCGCTCGTTCCCGAGCGTCGAACGCGCGACCGCCCAGCCGCCGTTCATCGGTCCCACGACGTCGTCGTCGGGCACGAACACGTCGTCGAAGAAGACCTCGTTGAACATCGCGCCCCCGGACGCCTCGCGCAGAGGGCGGACGTCGACCCCCTCGGCCTGCATGTCGATGACCATCATGGTGATCCCGGCGTGCTTCGGGGCGACGGGGTCGGTGCGCACGGTCGCCAAGCCGCGCTGGCAATGCTGCGCGCCACTGGTCCACACCTTCTGGCCGCTCACCTGCCAGCCTCCCTCGACGCGCGTGCCGCGGGTGCGGATGCCGGCGGCGTCGGACCCCGCGTTGGGCTCGCTGAACAGCTGACACCACACCAGCACGCCTTCGAGGCTCGGCCGCACCCACCGTTCCACCTGGTCGGCGCCGGCGTGCTGGATCAGCGTGAGCGTGATCCAGCCGGTGATGCCGTATTGCGGCCGCTCGACACCGGCCCGGTCGAGCTCCTGGTCGATGACGATCTGTTCGACGGCCCGGGCCCCGCGGCCCCAGGGCACCGGCCAGTGCGGCATGGCCAGCCCCGCGTCGATCAGCCGGGAACGCCGCCGGTCGGCGGGCAGCGCCGCGACCTGCTCCGCCAGCGCCCGCACTTCGTCGCGGACGACGTCGGCCCCGGGAGGAAGCTCGAGGTCCAGCCGGCGGCTCACTCCGGAATCGGCCATCCGGGCAACGTCCTCCGCGGCCACCCCGGGCTCGAACAGCGCCACCAGCGCGCCCGCCCGTCGCAGCAGCATGTGTGCGTCGTGTTCCCAGGTGAAACCGATGCCACCGTGCACCTGGATGTTGAGCTGTGCGTTGCCGACGTAGGCGGGCAGGGCCTGGGTGGCGGCGACCGCGCTCGCCAGCGCGAACTGCCCGGGGTCGCCCGAGGCCGCTCGGGCCGCGTCCCACGTGGCGGCGGTGGCCAACTCGGCGGAGACGAGCATGTCGGCGCAGTGGTGTTTGACCGGCCCATAGGTGCCGATGACCCGCCCGAACTGCTCGCGGGCCTTGGCGTAGTCGGTCGCCATCTCGACGCACTCGCGGGCACCGCCGGACGCCTCGGCGGCCACGAGGGTGCGGGCGAAGGCCAGTGCCCGGGACCTCCGACCGGGCAGGATGCTGACCGCGTCCAACGCCACGCCGTCGAGCCGGACCTGGGTCGATCGTCGTGTCGGATCGAGGTTGCCGCCCCGGGCGACGGTGACGCCCGCCGCGCCGCGCGGCACGACCACCAGGTCGTCACCGACGGCGAGGGCCAGCAGGTCGGCCGTGCCCGCTCCCAGCACGACCCCGGCGTCGCCGTCGACCACCTCGTCGCCGGCCGTCAACGATCCCCCGAACCCGAAGCCGGCGACGGTGGAGCCGTCGACCAACCCTGGCAAGAAGCGGGCA
>JBOGHG010000198.1:0-7346 GCA_050744525.1 Acidimicrobiales bacterium
GCTGGAGCCACCGATCCCGCGGCAGGAAACGGCTCTCAGCTCAGAGGCCGAGCGGATGGGCACGCAAGTGGGCACCGAACAGTACGGGATTTGCAGCGCAAGCCCAGGCCACACAGCTCGGCCTCCCGGCAACACTGACCACCGTTGGCCGAGACGACGTCCCCATCCGCGCACCGTCTCAGCGGAGGGGCTCGGGGAGGGTGCGAGCGTGGACGATGGCGAGGCGCTTGGTGGCCCGGGTGAGCGCCACGTACAGGGCGCGGGGCCCCTGGGCCTCCTCGTCGACGATGGCGGCGGGCTCCACCACCACGGCGGCGTCGAGCTCCAGGCCCTTGACCAGGCTTACGGGCACGAGCGTGACCTGGGCCTCCAGCCCGTTGCGGGCCGCCCGACCGTACTCGACGCCGGCACGGTCCAGCGCCCGTGCCACCTCCTCCACCAGGGTCTGCGGGGCGATGACCGCCACACTCCCGGGATCGACGGCGTTGCGCTCTTCGGCCGCGACCCGTGCCACCCGGTCCGTGAGATCGTCCAGGGTCGACTCGATGGTCCTCGGCGGATCGCCCTGCTGGCGCACCGAGTCGGGCGGCTCCAGCGCGGGGGCCGCGACCGCCAGGACCTTGGCGGCCAGGTCCATCGTGGGTTTGGGGATGCGGTACCCGATCGTCAGCTCGGCCCGCCGGGACGGGCGCTTGTCGGGCAGGTGCGTGAGGATCTCGTCCCAGCCGGAGTGCGCCCACACGCCCGTGGCCTGGGCGATGTCGCCCACGACCGTCATCGAACCGTTGAGCGAGCGACGTTCGAGCATGCGGAGCTGCATCGGCGACAGGTCCTGCGCCTCGTCGACCACGATGTGCCCGTAGGTCCGGATCTCGTCGGCGTCGCTGCGGTCGCGGCGCCGCCGGGGCCTGGGGCCGAGCAGCGCCCGGGCCTCGTCGAGCAGCGGCACGTCGTCGTGGGTCCACACGACGCCGGCCACGTCGTCGCTGCGGGGGCGCTCGAGCGCGGTCAGCTCGTCGTCATCCAGGTGCTTTCCCGCCAGCTCGATCAGGGCCCGCGACCCGTAGAGGTCGTGCAGCAACTCGGCCGGGGTCAGCACCGGCCACATCCGCTCCAGAGCCTCCCGGACCTCTGGCGTCAGGCGCAGCCGCTCGCGCACGTCCTCGGCCGTCGTGGGTGCGCGGCTCGCATCTGCCAGCGCCGCGAACAGTTGCGACTCCACGAAGCGACGCCCGGCGTTGTGGAGCCGGAACCGGCGTCGGGCCTCGGCCACGATGGAGGCCGTGCGCTTGGCCGGCACCACGAGGGTCTGCAGCCCGAACGGGACCCGCAGCGCCCGGCGCAGCCCCCGCTCGCGATCACGGACCGCCTTCGCCAGCACCGCCGCCATGCGTCCGTCGCCCTTGATGCGGGCCGCGGCCGGACGGTCGTAGCCGCTGACCCGGACGTCGTCGATGAGGTCGGCCAGCACCGCCAGCTCGACACCCGCCTCGCCCAGGCTGGGCAGCACCCGCTCGATGTAGCCGAGGAACAGCCGGTTGGGGCCCACCACCAGGACACCCTGGCCCTCGAGCGGGAACCGGTGGGTGTAGAGCAGGTAGGCCGCCCGGTGGAGGGCCACGACCGTCTTGCCGGTGCCGGGGCCACCCTGCACCACCAGCACCCCGGGGAGCTCGGAGCGGATGACCTCGTCCTGCTCGCCCTGGATGGTGGCGACGATGTCGCTGAGGTGACCGGTGCGGGCTTCCTCCAGGGCGGCGATCAGCGCACCGTGGCCCCGCACCTCGCGCACCTCGCGCGCCTCGTCGCCGTTGTCGTCGCCGTTGTCGACCACCCGGAGCTCGCCGTCGAGCATCCCCGCACCCTCGCCGAACAGCTCGTCCTCGATGCCGAGCAGCTGGCGGCCGCGAGTGGCGAAGTGGCGGCGCCGCACCAGCCCCATCGGCGCCCGCCCCGTGGCCCGGTAGAAGGGCTCGGCAACGGGCGCCCGCCAGTCGACCACCAGGGGCTCCTGGCTCTCGTCGGCGACGGCCACGCGGCCGATGTAGAAGGTGTCGCCGCCGTCGGAGCGGGACTTGTCGATGCGCCCGAACACCAGGCTGGCATCGCCGAGGTGCAGGTAGTCGAGCCGGTTGGCGATGTTGCCCTCGATGATCTCGCGCTCCCAGCGGGCCTGCTCCGTACCACCCTTCCCGACCTCTACCATCGACCGCAGCTTGGTAGCCGACTGCCGAGCACGCTCCAGGCAGTCGTAGGCACGATCGATGTACGCCTGCTCGGCGGCCAGATCGGGGTGGGTGGCCAATCGCTCCTCCGCTGGTCGAGGAACGGACCATGCTACCGGTTCGGCCCGATTCTGTGGAGCCCCCGCGCCGGATCGGGCCGGCCGGGCGCTGCCCCAGCCCATTCTGGTTTGCCGGCGTGGAAGGGTTCGGGTGCCGATTCGGGCACCGGTAGCGTGACCGCCGATGAGTCCGCCGGCCGACGCCCCCTTCCTGCTGGCTTGCCGCAACCAGCCCGCCGGGCGCGTGCCCGTCTGGTTCATGCGCCAGGCCGGGCGTTCGCTGCCGGAGTATCGGGCCATCCGGGGGACCGGCAGCATCCTCGACGCCGTCCGCGACCCCGAACTGGCCACCGAGGTCACGCTGCAGCCGGTGCGGCGCTACGGGGTCGACGCCGCCATCCTCTTCAGCGACATCGTCGTGCCCGTGGCGGGCCTGGGCTTCGGCGTCGAGATCACCTCGGGCGTGGGGCCCGTCGTGGAGCGCCCGTTCCGCAGCGCCGCCGACCTCGACCGGCTCGGCCGGTTCGATCCCGACGCCCACTGCCCCTGGGTCCAGGAGGCCGTGCGGGCGGCGGTGGGTGAGCTGGGCGACGTGCCGCTCATCGGCTTCGCCGGTGCCCCGTTCACCGTGGCCAGCTACCTGATCGAGGGCGGGCCGTCGCGCACCCTGGCCCGCACGAAGGCCCTGATGCTGGGCGATCCCGAGCTGTGGGCCCTCGTCCTCGACCGACTGGCCGCCATCGCCGCCGCCGCCCTCCGGGCGCAGGTGGAGGCCGGTGCGTCGGCCGTGCAGCTGTTCGACAGCTGGGCCGGGACGCTGAGCCCGGACCTCTACGAACGGGCGGTGCTCCCGGCCAGCGCCCGGGTGTTCGCCGGACTGGCGGACCTCGGGGTGCCGGCCATCCACTTCGGCGTGACCACCGGCGAGCTGTTGCCGCTGCTGGCCAAGGCCGGGGCGCAGGTCGTCGGCGTCGACTGGCGGGTGCCGTTGGACGAGGCCCGCCAGCGGCTGGGACCCGACGTCGCAGTGCAGGGCAACCTCGATCCCGCGGTGTGCCTGGCGCCCTGGCCGGCGGTCGAGGAGCGCGCCCGCGACGTGTTGGCGCGCAACGGCGGGCGTCCGGGCCACATCTTCAACCTGGGCCACGGGGTGCTGCCGGAGACCGACCCCTCGGTCCTGGAGCGTCTGGTCGAGCTGGTCCACGGCTGGGAGGTGGGCGCGTGACGGATCACCGGAGGGGGCTGGTGGTCATGGCCTACGGCTCCCCGGGGTCGGTGGACGACGTCGAGGCGTACTACACGCACATCCGGCGGGGACGGGCGCCCTCGGCCGAGCAACTGTCCGACCTGACCCGCCGCTACGCCGCGATCGGGGGCGTGTCCCCCCTGGCCGAGCGCACCCGCGACCAGGTGGCCGTCATCGCCACCGCGCTGGACGCCGCCGGAGCCGGACGCTGGGCGGTGGCGCTGGGCAACAAGCACGCGCCGCCGCTCGTCGAGGAGGCCGTGGCCGAGCTCGCGGGCGCGGCACCCGACGACATCGTCGGATTGGTGCTGGCGCCCCATTGCTCCCGGGGATCGGTGGGCGAGTACCACGAGCGGGCGGCCGCCGCCGCGGCCGAGCGCGGCCTCGCCTACGTCGGCATCGACGCCTGGCACGACGAGCCGGCGTGGCTGGACGCCCAGGGGGACCGGGTCCGAGCCGCGCTCGGCGAGCTGCCCGCCAACTCGAAGGTGCTGTTCACCGCCCACAGCCTCCCCGAGCGGGTGCTCGTCGACGACGACCCCTACCCCGACCAGCTCCGGGCCTCGGCGACCGCCATCGCCGAGCGCGCCGGGCTGGACCCCTGGTACGGCTGGGCGCTCGCGTGGCAATCGGCCGGCCGCACCCCCGAGCCCTGGCGCGGCCCCGACGTGCAGGACGTGATCCGCGACCTGGCCGCCACCGGCAGGGCCGACGGGGTGCTGGTGTGCCCCCAGGGGTTCGTGTCCGACCACCTGGAGGTGCTCTACGACCTCGACATCGACGCCCGCCGGGTGGCCACCGAGTCGGGCCTGGCGTTCGCCCGGACGCCGTCGATCAACGACGACCCCGCGGTGATGGCGGCGCTGGCCGAGCGGGTACGGAGGGCGGTGGCCGCCGTACCGGCCGAAAGCCGTGCCGGGGCTGCGGACCCGTGACCCGCAGGGTCGACCTCGCCGTCGTCGGCGGGGGGATCAGCGGCCTCGCCGCGGCCTGGACCGGGATGCAGCAGGGCGCGGATGTCGTCGTCCTCGAGGCGGGCGACGCCCCCGGGGGCAAGGTGCGAACCTCTCCCGTCGCCGGCATCGGGCTGGACGAGGGGGCCGATGCCTTCCTGGCCCGGGTACCCGAGGCCGTGGAGCTGTGCGAGCAGCTCGGACTCGGCGGCGAGCTGGTCTCTCCCGCCACCGGGACGGCGTACGTGTGGAGCGAGGGATCGCTGCGCCGGCTGCCGACCGAGCAGTTGCTCGGTGTCCCCACGGACATCGACTCCGTGGCGGCGTCGGGGATCCTGTCGGCCGCCGGCGTCGAGCGGGCCCGCGCCGATCTGACCGCCCCGGACGACCGGCCGGAGGGCGACGAGGCCATCGGGGCGCTGGTCCGTCGGCGCCTCGGCGACGAGGTGCTCGACCGGCTGGTGGCACCGCTCCTGGGCGGCATCTGGGCCGGCGACTGCGACCGGCTGTCCCTCCGGGTCGCGGCCGCCAACCTGGCGGCCGCCCGGGACCGGGACGCCAGCCTCGTCCAGGGCGCGGCCGCCCTGCGCGCCGAGGCGGTCGGACAAGGCGGCGCCGACCGCCCGGTTTTCCTGGCGCCGAGGGGGGGCATGGCCCGGCTGGTGGACGCGCTGGCGGAGCGCCTCGGCGAACGGCTGAGGTGTGGCGCCCCGGTGATCGCCGTCGAGCCCGACGGCGCCGGGTGGCGGCTCTCCACGGGCGAAGCCGGCCGTCCCGCGGCGCACCGCCGTCCCGCCGTCCTGGCCGACCGGGTGGTGCTGGCCACACCGGCGTTCGTGACCGCTCCCCTGCTCACGGCGATCGCACCTGGGGTCGCCTCCTTCCTCGCAGGCATCGACCACTCCTCCGTGGCGCTGACGGTCCTGGTCGTGCACCGGGACGGCATCGACCACCCGCTGGACGGATCGGGATACCTGGTGCCGCAGTCCTCCGGCCGGCTGCTCACCGCCTGCTCGTGGATGACGTCGAAGTGGGCGCACCTCGACGTCGACCCGTCCAGCGCCATCCTCCGGGCGTCCGCCGGGCGGGCCGGCGACGAACGGGCACTGCGGTTGTCCGACGACGAGCTGGTCGCCTCCCTCGTCGGCGACCTGCGGGACACGATGGGCCTGCGCGCCGGGCCCACCGACGTCCGGGTGACCCGCTGGGAGCGCTCCTTTCCACAACCGCGTCCGGGGCATCTCGACGCCCTCGCCGCCGCCCAACGGGCCCTGGCCGAGCGGGCACCCGGTGTGACGGTCACGGGCGCCTGGGCACTGGGCGTCGGCATTCCCGCCTGCATCCGCGCCGCCGGCCAGGCCGTCCGCTGATGTTCTCAGAGGCCCAGCGGATAGGCGCTCCGAAGGGCACCCCCGCGTGGGAATTTGTTGCTGGGTCGCAGCTCAACAGCTGGGCCTCCCAGCAGCGCTGACCACCGTAAGCCAAGAGACCGTGCCTATCCGCTGATGCTCTCAGGCGTCGCTTCCAGCGCCGGGGCGCTGCACGGCGGCCGAGACGAGCTGGCCACGGGTCGCAAGGCCGAGCTTGACGTAGACCCGCCCGAGGTGTGACTCCACGGTCCGCCGGGAGATGTACAGCCGCTGACCGATCTCGGTGTTGGTCAGGCCCTCACCGACCAGGGTCACGATGGTCTGTTCGGACGCCGTCAGGCTGGCCCAGCCGTGGGTGGCGCGCGTGGGGACCCGCCGGGGCCGCATGGCGAGCCCACCACTACGCAGATCGGCGCGCAGGCGGGCGTGGAGCCGGTCGGCGCCGAGCGTGTCGTAGGCCGCGAACGCCTCCTTGGCCATCCGCCGTGCCTCGCCCGCGTTCCCATTGCGGGCGGCCAGGACTGCGGCGTCGTGGTGCGCCCGGGCGGCCTCCGGGACGCGACGACACCCGATCAACCGCTGGGCGCCGGCCTCGACCGACGCGTGGTCCTCGGCGCGCAGGCCGCGTGCCCAGCCCGCGATCGCAGCCGCGACAGGCGACGTGGTTCTCGTCGTCATGGCATCCAGTTCGTTGATGACGCGGTCTGCGACCTGCTGCTGCCCGGTGGTGAGCGCCAGGCGGACGGTGTCAGCACCGATGTTGAGCAGAAAGGCCGGCGCACCGGCGTCGATGATCCGGCCGGCGGTGAACGCCAGCAGGGATGCCGCCTGCTCGGCGTCGCCGTCCGCCTCGCCGACGACGGCATGCGCGTACGCGAGCCAGTCGCGACCGAGGAGCCCCTCGGCGGCGATGGCGTTCGAGCGATCGAGCCACTCGTGCGCCGTCGCCTGCTGCGCGCGGGCGCTGGCGACCAGCGCCCCGATCGCATACGGCCAGAACACCCCGAGCCTGAGGTCGGCCTCCTCGGCGGCGAGCAGGCCGGCGTCGGCCTCCGCGAGCGCGTCGTCCCAGTCTCCGCGCCGGAAGAACACCACGGCCGACGCAAGCTGCAGCAACGGAAGGATCCAACGCGGCGCGACGACGCCGGCGCCGCTGGCCCGCAGGACCGCGAGCGCGCCGTCGCCATCGCCGCACAGGTCCAGCGCCAGCGTCGAGACGAGCGCCGGGACGCCGGGCGTTGCCCGAGCGGTCCGGTCGGCGTCCGCGGCCCGCACGGCCACGCCCGCGTGTTCGACCGCCGCTTCGAACCTGCCCTCGACCACGTCGAGCCAGGCGCGCGCGGTTGCCGTGGAGGCCTCTCGAAACGGCGACGACGGGGTTCCCGACGCCTCCACCCAGTCGACGAGCCCGGCAGCCTCGGAGAAGCGAGCGCCGTGGACCCACAGCAACGCCATCTCGGCCGCGGCATCGACCACGTCGGGGTTGTCGGGAT
>JBOGHG010000199.1:0-7239 GCA_050744525.1 Acidimicrobiales bacterium
GCGCCTGGCCGAGGAGGGCCCGCCGCCGGCGCTGGAGCCGCTGCTGGGCCCGGCGGAGCGAAGGGCGCTGGTCCGACGCGCCGCCGCCGTGGCCGACCGGGCCGTCTTCCCGGTCGATCAGACCGGGCGGCGCTATCCCTGGCCCATGGTCTGAGCCTTGCACTCGTGTGGACGGGGGCGCATTGGCTTTCCGTCCACGCAAGCTCGGCGCCGGTCAGTCGGCTGCCGTCTGGTTTGCCTCCGCCTCGACGTCGTCCTCGGCCGGGGCCAGCAGCGCCAGCTCCTCCGGCGGGCGGCGGTCGAGCCACTCGCGGAACTGCCGTGACGTGAGGGGCGGGCAGACGATGAACCCCTGGGCGAGGTCGCAACCGAGGGACGTGAGCAGGTCCCACCCCTCACGCGACTCCACCCCTTCTGCCACCGTGACCAACCCCAGGTCGCGGCCGAGGGCCAGCACCGAACGGGCGATCGCGCGGTCGCTCTCGTCGACGGTCATGCTGGCGATGAACGACTTGTCGATCTTGATCTCGCCGATCGGCAGGCGCCGCAGGTGGGCCAGCGACGAGTAGCCGGTGCCGAAGTCGTCACACGACAGGCACACGCCCAGCTCGGCCAAGCCGCCCAGCACGTGGAGCGAGCGCTGCGACTCGCTCATCACCATGCTCTCGGTCAGCTCGAGGGTGAGTGACTCGGGGGGCACCCCGCTGTCCTCGACGGCGCCGCTGACGTCGTCGACCAGGTGCAAGTCGAGCAGGTTGCGGGCCGACAGGTTCACGGCCACCGACAGGTCGAGGCCCAGGTCCCGCCACGAGCGGCACTGCCTCAGCGCCTTGCGCATCACCGTCATCGTCAGCGACCGGATGTCGCCCGTGTGTTCGGCGATGGTGATGAACTCGTCGGGCTTCACCCGCCCGAGGCGGGGGTGGTTCCAACGCACCAGCGCCTCGGCGCCGCGCACGACGCTGGTGGCCAGCTCGACCTTGGGTTGGAAGCACACGTCGAGGTCGTCGCTCTCGAGCGCCTCCCGCAGGTCGGCGCCCAACGCCAGGCGGCGAGGCGTGGCGGGGTCGTGCACCGGGTCGTACATCTCCCAACCGCTGCGGTGGCGGCGGGCCGTGTCGGCGGCGATGTGGGCTCGCTGCATGAGCGAGTGGCCGTCGATCGCCTGCTCCGGGTAGACGGCGACACCGACGTTGACGCCCAGCGCCAGCAGCACCCCCTCGGACTGGAACGGCGGGTCGAAGCCGGCGATGAGCAGGCGGGCCGCGGCCACCACCTCTTCGGCGTCGGCCACGCCCGGGAGGACCACGGCGAACTGCTCGCTGCCCAGACGTCCCAGGGTCGCAGACTCCGGCAGCAGGCTGCGCATGCGGCCACTGGCCTGGACGAGCAGACCGTCGGCGCTCTGGTGGCCGAAGGCGTCGACCACCTGGGTGAACGAGTCGAGGTCGATCACGATCAACCCGACCCGCCCCCGTTCGGCGTACGCCGTCTGGAGCTCCGACTCCAGCACGTCGCTGATCCGGGCGCGGTTGGGCAGGCCGGTCAGCGGGTCGTGCAGCGCCTCGTGCGCCCGCTCGGCCGCCTCCAACTCGAGCACCATGAACAGCAGCCCGTTCTCGATGGCCATGGACGCCTGGGCGGCGAGGTCTCCCAGCAGCCGCGTGTGGTTGTCCCCGAAGTGGGATGCCGCCTTGCGCCTGGCCTGCGTGACCACGAGCGCACCGAACACCGAGCCGTTGGCCCTCGTGATCGGGGCCGCCAGGGCCGCCACGGACGTGCGCGCCCTGAGCCAGGCCGGCGACAGCGGCTCGACCTCGAACCGGCGCGGCGTCCCGTCGGGGATGAGCGCGCGCAGGTCGGCGTGGAGCTCGACCAGCGAGATGCATTCCTCGCCGCGGCCGCCGGAACCCAGTGCGAACCGCCGACCCGGATCGCCGGGGGCCACGGTCTCGATCAGCAGCACCGCATCGTCGGCGTTGAGCAGGGCGCGAGCCCCGCCGAGGACAGAGGATGCGATCTGGGACATGTCGATCGACCGCACGACCGTCTTCGTGAACTCGTGGAGCGCCTCGAGACCGCGTCGCCGCTCGTAGAGCCTGGAATAGACCCGGTTGGACGTGATGCACGCCAGCACGATGGCGACGAGCAGCAGCTCGACCGCGGTGTGGTCCCAGAGGGCGAGCGCCAGGCCGATGCCGATGGCGGCGTTGAGGACGCCGGCGGCCAGGTCGCTCTTCGCCAGCACCAACATCCCCCGCCAGCCCGGCAAGCTCTGCGTGACGGTGGCGATCAGCGCCGCCAGGGCCACCAGCGCCACCACATAGGACGTCAGCAGTGCCAGCGCCAGCGCCACGGCACCTCGGGTGCTCACCAGCTCGGCGTCGCCCAGCACACCCCGGACCACGACGATCGCCCCCACGGTCTGCGCCAACTGGGCGCCGAGCTCGTACGCCGCCTCGGCCGGTCGCCGCTGGCGCAAGACCAGGAGCGCGAGGGCCACGCCCGCCAATCTGGCGAGCACCAGCGTCGTGGGCTCGGCATAGATGAGGCCCGCCGCCAGCGGCACCTGAGCGGCGGTGAAGCCGTACTGCTCACCCTGGCGGCGTTCGACCCGCAACGCGAACGCCTCGCACGCGCCGAAGGCGACCATCAGCCACAGCCAGCCGAGGTCGAGCGGCGCGTCGGCCATGCGGCCGTCGCCGGCGGCCGTCGCCATGAGCACCCACGCGGCGATGGCGCTGAGCGCGACGGCGACCACGACCATGGCGTTCTCGCCACGACGGGACACGTCGACCGTCACCCTCGCCTCCCCGCTGCCGCTAGGCCCGCCCGGGCACGGTGCCTTACGGCGTCACAGAGGTCAAGGGTTCGGAGGGAATTTCGGGTCGGCTCCCCGCCACATCCCCGGCGCCGATCAGCCACCGACCAGCCATTTCAGCCGCCGGGGGACCGGTCCACGGGGCCGAGCACCCGGTCGAGATAGGGGTTGGCGAAGCGGCCCTCGGGATCGAGCCGGGCGCGGACCCGCTGGAAGTCGTCCCAGCGCGGGTACCGGGGGGCGAGGGTCTCGGCCCGCTGGAAGTGCAGCTTGCCCCAGTGCGGCCGGCCGGCGTAGCTGTCCATGATCCGCTCCACGCCGGTGAAATACGTGTCGTACGGCGTGCCCCGGTAGACGTGCACCGCGATGTAGCCGGTCTCGCGCCCCTGGGCAGTCGAGAGCGGGATGTCGTCGGGCGCCACCACCCGGACCTCCACCGGGAAGCTGATCTGCATGCCCATCTCGTCCACCAGCCTGCGCAGCCGGTTCAGCGCCTCGGGGAGCGCCTCGCGGGGGATGCCGTACTCCATCTCCCAGAACCGCACCTTGCGCGGGCTCGTGAACACCCGGTCGGACCGGTCCACGTAGTCGATACGGCCGGTGTTGGGGATGATCTTCGCCAGCCGCGGGATGAGCGAGGGCCGCCAGCGCCCGGCCCGGCACAGCACCCCGAAGGCGTAGTTGGCGAGGGCCATGTCGTCGACCCACTCACGCACACGCGGGCGGGGCCGGGCGGGCTCGTCGGTGCGCCGGTTCCGCTTGGTCAGCGCCCAGCGCGTGTGTGGCACCCAGTAGAACTCGTAGTGGTCGTTGCTGGCCACGAGCTCGTCGAGGTCGGCGAGCACCTCCTCCACCGGCACCGGCTCCTCCACCGCGTGCAGGCGGAACGCCGGGACGCACTGCAGCGTGACGGTCGACACGAGGCCCAGCGCCCCGAGCCCCACCCGGGCCGCGTCGAGCACGTCGGCGTTCTCGGACCCCGAGCACTCGAGCACCGAGCCGTCGGCGGTGACCAGACGCAGGCCGACGATCTGCGAGGACAGGTTGCGGAAGCGCAGGCCCGTCCCGTGGGTGGCCGTCTGCGTCGCGCCGGAGACGGACTGCTGGTCGATGTCGCCCATGTTCTCGAGCGCGAGCCCCCGGGCGTCGAGCTCGTCGGACAGCCGGTGCAGGGGGATCCCGGCCTCGACGCTGACCCGATCCGTGGCGGCGTCGTGGTCGAGGATGCGCGTGTAGCCCGCGAGGTCGACGAGGACGCCGTCGGTGCAGGCGATCGAGGTGAAGGAATGACCGGCGCCCACCGCCTTGACCCGTTGCCCGTTGGCCGCCGCCTGCTTGACCAGGTCCACCAGCTCGGCCTCCGTCGCCGGACGCCGGATCTCCGCGGGAGCGCACACCTGGTTGCGCCCCCAGTTGGTCCAGCTGGCCCGGATGCCGGCTCGGTTCGTGACTCGGCTGGTGGCGGCGGCGCACATGGCCCGCCAGGCTAGAACGCGTAGGTCGTTGCTGGCGCCGAGGGCGTAGGCGGGGTACGCCTTGGAGCATCAACGGATAGGTACGTTCTCTTGGCCTACGGTGGTCAGCGCCGTTGGGAGGCCCAGCTGTTGAGCTGCGACCCAGCAACAAATTGCCACGCGGGGGTGCCCTTCGGAGCGCCTGTCCGCTGGGCCTCTTGGCCATGAAGTGGCGACGGACGAAGAGCGAGCACGTCGACGACATCCGGGGTGCGGGCGGCATGGGGCGCCGCATGGGCGTGCCGCTGGCGGCCGGCGGTGGGCTGGCGGGGCTCATCGCCATCCTGGTCGCGGTGCTCGGCGGCGGTGGGGGTGGCGGTGGGCCCCTTCTATTGCCCGGTCGACGGCGAGGTGTACATCGACCTCGACTTCTTCCGTGAGCTGAGCGACCGCTTCGGCGCCCCCGGCGACTTCGCGCAGGCCTACGTGATCGCCCACGAGATGGGCCACCACGTGCAGAACCTGGTGGGCATCAGCGACGAGGTGCGCCAGCGCCAGCAGGCGGCCGGCTCACAGGCCGAGGCGAACCAGTGGTCGGTGCGCCTGGAGCTGCAGGCCGACTGCCTGGCCCGCGTGTGGGCGCACTCGGTCTACGCCCGCGGCGACCTCGAGCCGGGCGACATCGAGGAGGGGCTGGCCGCGGCGCAGGCGGTCGGTGACGACCGCATCCAGGAGCAGGCCGGCATGTCGGTGAACCCCGAGACGTGGACGCACGGCTCGGCGGCCGAACGCCAGCGGTGGTTCGACCGCGGCTTCGAATCCGGCGACAGCTCCCGGTGCGACACCTTCGGTTGAGGCTTCGGCCGACCGCCCGCGACTGCGGAGGTGTTGGCGAGGCAATAGGGACCGCGCCACTGACTTCGAGGCAGTAGGGGCCGGCCCCCGGACCGTATTGCCTCGAGTCCGTTCCACCGGACCCTATTGCCTCGCGGCTAGCGGTTCTGCAGGGCCTCGAGGAGCTTGGGCAGGACCTTGTGGACGTCGCCGACGATGCCGAGGTCTGCGACGGAGAAGATCGGGGCCTCGGGGTCCTTGTTGACGGCGATGATGTTCTTCGAGCCCTTCATCCCCACCAGGTGCTGGGTGGCGCCCGAGATGCCGGCGGCGATGTAGACGGTCGGCTTCACGACCTTGCCGGTCTGTCCGACCTGGTAGCTGTACGGCACCCAGCCGGCGTCCACGATGGCGCGCGACGCACCCGGCGCCGCCTTCAGCGCTTTGGCCAGCTGCTCGATCATCTCGTACTTGCCGGCTTCGCCCAGGCCCCGTCCCCCGGAGACGACGATGTCGGCCTCGTCGAGCTTGGGGCCGGTCGCCTCCTCGACATGCCGGTTCCGGACCTTGGCGGTGCCGGGCTCGGTGACCTCGATCGTGGTGACCTCGGCCGTCCCGCCCCCCGAGGACTCCGCCGCGAACGACTTGGGCCGGAAGAGGGCGATGTACGGGGCGCCGGCCGTGAAGCGGGTGCGCACCAGCTTGGTGCCACCGAACACCGGCGCGGTCACGACCACGGCATCGCCGTCGACGGCGATCTCGACGTTGTTCGTGAGCACCGGCTTGTCGAGCGCCACCGACAGCCGACCGGCGACGTCGCGACCGTCATAGGTGGTGCCGATCATGATCAGGTCCGGGGCGTTGCCGTCGGCCACCTGCTTGGCGATGGCCGACGCCACCGGCTCGCCGGGCAGGCTGCCGGCCAGGTCGCCCGTGGCATACACCTTGGTGGCGCCGTGGGCACCGAGGTCCGCGGCGATGGCGTCGGCGTCGCCCCCGCCGTAGACCGTCTCGACGGTGTCGCCGAGCTCGCGGGCCTCGGTCAGCATCTCGAGCGTGATGGGCGCGACCTTGCCCTCCGCGGCCTCGGCGAGGACCCAGATGCGGTTCAGAGCCATTGCGTCAATCGTCTCCTACGTGTCCGTGGCTGCCGCGGCCGAGGCCTAGATGACCTTGAGGTTCTCGAGGAAGGCGACGATCTTGGCGTGGCCCTCACCGTCGTCCTCCACGATCTCTCCGGCCTCGCGGGCCGGCGCCTCGTCCACGGCCACGATCTCCTGGCCGGCGCCGGCGGACCCCACCGAGCCCGGGTCGATGCCCAGGTCGGCGAGCGTGGGCTGATCCACCGGCTTGGACTTGGCGGCCATGATCCCCTTGAAGCTCGGGTAGCGGGGCTCAACGACGCCGGCCGTCACCGACACGACCGCCGGCAGCGGGGCCTCCACCTCGTCGTAGCCGAGCTCGGTTTGGCGCTGGACCTTCACCGTGCCGTCGGCCACCTCGACGTGCTTGGCGAACGTGATCGACGGCCGCCCGAGCAGGGCGGCCACCTGCTCCGGGATGGTGCCCGTGTAGCCGTCGGTCGACTCGGTGGCGGTCAGGATCAGGTCGCCCTCGGCGCGCTCGATCGCCTTGGCCAGCACCTTGGCCGTGTCGAGGGCACCGGCGCCGGACAGCGCCTCGTCGGAGACGAGGATCGCCTTCGCTGCGCCCATGGCCAGCGCGGTCCGCAACCCGGAGGTCTCGTTGTTGGGAGCCATCGAGACCAGGGTGACCTCGCCACCGCCCGACGCGTCGGCCAGCTGGAGTGCCATCTCGACGCCGTAGCTGTCGGACTCGTCGAGGATCAGCTTGCCGCTGCGGTCGAGGGTGTTGTCGGCCTCGAGCTTCCCGGGCTCGGCGGGGTCCGGGATCTGCTTCACGCACACGACCACGTTCATGGCAAGCCATGCTGCCCGCCGTTTCGCGGGGCGACCAAATCGCACCCGGCCGTTCCGCGGGTAGTTTCCCCGCCGCTGTGAAGCTCTTGCTGCTGGTCAACGAATCGGCGTCGTCGGTGACGCCGCGCAGCCGCGTGGTGATCCAGAAGGCCCTCGCAGCCGACCATGACGTCACCCTGGCCGAGACGAG
>JBOGHG010000200.1:0-7232 GCA_050744525.1 Acidimicrobiales bacterium
AGCCGCCGCCATTCCCGGTGGACGAGCGCGTCGAGGCCGACGAGATCCTCCGGCTGCGCCACCGCTACGTCGACCTGCGCCGCGAGCGGATGCTGCGGAACCTGCAGGCCCGTGCGCTGGCCAACGCGGCGTTCCGGCAGTCGATGGAGGACCAGGGCTTCGTCGAGATCGAGACGCCCCTGCTCATCGCCTCGACCCCCGAGGGGGCCCGCGACTTCGTGGTGCCATCGCGCCTGCAGCCGGGGAACTTCTACGCCCTGCCACAGAGCCCGCAACTGTTCAAGCAGCTGTGCATGGTGGGGGGGATCGACCGCTACTACCAGATCGCCCACTGCCTGCGCGACGAGGACCCCCGGGCGGACCGCCAGTTCGAGTTCATGCAACTCGACCTGGAGGCCAGCTTCGTGGGGCGCGACGAGGTGCTGGACTTCGTGTCCGACGCGGTGCGTCGCTGCGTCGCCGCCGTGACGTCGATCGATGACGTCGGGGACATGCCGACGATCACGTGGCACGACGCCATGGAGCGCTACGGCTCGGACAAGCCGGACGTGCGCTTCGGCCTGGAGCTGGTCGAGCTCACGGACGTGTTCGCCGACTCAGGCTTCAAGGCCTTCGCGGGCCGGTGCGTCAAGGGGATCCGGCAGCCGGGCGGCAGCGAGGTGACCTCCCGGAAGCGGCTCGACGACCTGACCGACCAGGCCAAGCGCTGGGGCGCCAAGGGACTGGTGTGGATGCGGGTCACGGACGACGGCCTCGACAGCCCGGTGGCCAAGTTCCTGTCGGATGACGAGCTGGCCCAGCTGCGCGAGGGCATGGGCGCCCAGCCCGGCGACCTGCTGTTCCTGGTGGCGGGCGACCGCCCGGTCGTTCGCCATGTGCTGGGCTTGCTGCGCCTCGAGCTGGCCCGGCCCCCGGTGACCGAGGGCGGGCTCAACTTCGTCTGGGTGCTCGACTTTCCGCTGTTCGAGGGGCTGGACGAGGACGGCAGGCCGGTGCCGGCGCACCACCCGTTCACCATGCCGCACCCCGACGACCTCGAGCTGCTGGGGTCCGGAGACCCGGGGAAGCTGCTGGACGTGCGGTCGCAGGCCTACGACCTCGTGCTCAACGGCTGGGAGCTGGGCTCGGGCTCGGTCCGGATCCACCGGGCCGACGTGCAGCGAACGGTCTTCCGGGTGCTGGGCATCTCGGAGGACCAGGCGCAGGAGCGGTTCGGCTTCCTGCTGGACGCCTTCCGCTACGGGGCCCCGCCCCACGCGGGCTTCGCCATCGGGATCGACCGGCTGGTGGCGCTGCTGGTCGGCGAGGAGAACATCCGCGAGGTCATCGCCTTCCCCAAGACCCAATCGGGCGCCGACCCCCTCACCCGGGCCCCCACACCCATCGACCCGCGCCACCTGGCCGAGCTCGGCCTGCGGACGCTGCCACCCAAGGCCTGACTCCCCGGGCACGACACCAACTTGCGGCGGATAGCGCCGTCATGGGGGCTCCAACCACCGCAAGTTCGGGTCGGTGGGGAGGCTACAGCCGGTCGAGGAGGGCGGCGAGCACCTCGTCGACGTCGTCGCGGCGCTGGCGCCAGCGGCCACCGGCGACCCGCAGGCCCCCCGCGCCCACCGCCGCGCCCGCCGGAACCGCTGCGATGACCAGTCCGGGCTCCGCCGCCAACGCGCCGCCGATGCCCATGAGCAGGGCCACGCCCGCGCCCGTGCCGGCGGCCCCCGCCACGACGTTGGCCCGGCTCGACGCCAGCTCGGCCTCGACGCGCGCCAGAGTGCGCTCGTCGGCCGGCGTCACCAGCAGCGAGACGGTCCGAATCCCGTCGAGCTTGATCGCGCCCGCGAAGTCGAGCCCCCGACGGAGGCTCGCGACCAGGTCGCGGCGGGGGCGGTAGAGCGAGCGGTCGCCGCTGCGCCGCCGCAGCTCCAGCATCTGGCTGCGCAGGAAGCGGTCGACCGCAGCATGCACCGCCTCCGGAGTCCGCTCGACAAGGCGCTGCTGGGTGACGAAGCGGGACGCGCCGACCCGGCTGCGGTCGACCCGCCCGGCGGGACCGGTGGCGTCGTCGGGCAGGGCGCCGATGCGCAGCTCCGCGAACGCCTGACGGACCGCGGTCGGCGACAGGCCCACCTCCGCGGCCGCAAGCTCGACGGCCGCGGCGTCGTAGCGGTCGCCGGCGGCCGGGCCGTCGGCGGCGGCCTCGATCTCGGAGGCCCGGTGCAGCACCCGGGCGACCTCGTCGCGAGTCAGCGTCACCCGTCGCCGTGTCTCGGACACGGCCAGATTGTCGCACCCCGTGGTCGGGGGGTGGCAATGGCCCGAGCCGACGGCGAGGAGCGCGGCACCCGGCCGGCGGTCGCGCGGCTGGAACGCCGGTACCCTCGCCGGCGATGCCGCGCAAGTCCGGGCCTGTCGGGGACGACCTGTTCGCGGCTGCGGCCGAGGAGCGGCTGGCGCGGCAGGCGCCACTGGCGGCGCGGCTGCGTCCTCGGGGCCTCGACGACATCGTGGGCCAGGACGAGCTGGTGGGGCAGGGCCAGCCGTTGCGGGTGCTGGTGGGATCCGACCGGCTGTCCTCGGCGATCTTCTGGGGGCCACCGGGAACCGGCAAGACCACGCTGGCCCAGGTCATCGCCCGGCACACGGCCAAGGCGTTCGAGCAGCTGTCGGCCGTGTCGGCCAGCGTGAAGGACGTGCGCGAGGTGCTCGCCCGCGCCGAGAAGCGGCTCGGAGAGCGGGGCCAGGGCACGATCCTGTTCCTCGACGAGGTCCACCGCTTCAACAAGGCGCAGCAGGATGCCCTGCTGCCGTCGGTGGAGAGTGGCCTGCTGGTGCTGATCGGGGCCACCACCGAGAATCCCTACTTCGAGGTCAACCCGCCGCTGTTGTCGCGCTCGACGCTGTTCCGACTCCAGCCGCTGGATCCCCCCGCGGTGGAGCGGCTGCTGCACAAGGGGCTCGAGGCGGAGGGCGCCGCGGCCGACGAGGAGGCGCTGGCCCACCTGGCCGAGCGGTCCGGCGGGGATGGCCGCCAGGCGCTCACCAGCCTGGAGGTGGCGGTGGCCGTGGCCCGGGCCCGGCGCAATGGCGCCGGCGGCGCCGCCGCGACCGCAGGGGCCGACGAGACCGACGGCGAACGCGACCCCGATGCCCCTCGTGTCACGCTGGCCGACGCCGAGGCGGCCCTGGGAACGAAGCTGCACCGCTATGGCCGCGACGAGCACTACGACGTGATCTCCGCGTTCATCAAGAGCGTGCGGGGATCGGACCCGCAGGCGGCGCTGCACTACCTGGCCCGCATGCTGGAGGCCGGTGAGGACGCCCGCTTCGTCGCGCGCCGGCTGGTCATCCTCGCCAGCGAGGACATCGGCGAGGCCGATCCGCTCGGCCTGGTGGTCGCCACCGCCGCCGCCCACGCGGTCGAGTACGTCGGCCTGCCCGAGGCCGAGCTCAACCTGGCGCAGGCCGTGGTCCACCTGGCCACGGCGCCCAAGTCGAACCGGTCGGCACTGGGTGTCTGGCGGGCCCGCGAGGACGTCCGCAACGGGATCGGCGGCGAGGTCCCCGTCCACCTGCGCGACGCCCACTACCGCTCGGCCCGCTCGCTCGGGCACGGCGTCGGCTACGAGTATCCTCACGACGACCCGCGGGGATGGCTGCGTCAGCAATACCTTCCGGACGACGTCGCGGACGCCGTCTACTACCAGCCCTCCGACCACGGCTTCGAGCAGGAGATCGCCACACGCATGGAACGGCTCGCCGAGCAAGCCGAGCCCGACGCGCACGATCGGGACGACAACGGCCGCGAGTGACCCGATGAGCGCGTCGGACCTGGCCGCGATCGTCGTCGCCGTCGCCAGCGTGGTGGCGGTGGTGCTGCTCGCCGTGGGGGTGGTGGCGCTGCTCCGGACCCTGCGGGCACTGCGCGAGGTCGCCCACGTGCTGCGGACCGAGACCGTTCCCGTGCTCGGCGACCTGCGCGACACGGTCGACGCCGCCAACGGCGAGATCGAGCGGCTCGACCAGCTGGTGACGACGGCCGAGTCGGTCACCGGCACCGTGGACTCGGCGTCGCGGCTCGCGTACATCGCCATGGCGAACCCGGTGATCAAGGGCGTGGCGTTCGCGAGCGGGACGGCGAAGGCCGCGCGCCGCCTCCGCGGCCGCCGAAACGATGACGGTGTCGTGGACCGGGGCACCGGCAAGCGCGAGCGCTGATGTTCCTGGTCCGGAGGCTCATCTGGTTCACCTCGGGGGTGACCGCAGGCTTCGGTGGCGCCATGTGGATCCGGCGTCGGATCCGGCGGACCGTGCGCCGTTACGCCCCCGAGCACCTGCAGGCCGAAGCGACGGCCTCCGCCCAGCGCCTGGGCACGGGCGTACGCGACGCCGTCGCCGAGGGCCGCAGCGCCATGCGCGAGCGCGAGGCCGAGTTGCGGGCCGAGCTGCGGCCGGGCGCGCACTAGACGAGCACCAGACGGACTCCGGGATCGGGTATCAACGACGCCGGCTGTCAGCCCCTCCGCCTAGGCTGAACCCATCTATGGCACCGCGGACATCTGCCCAGCTACGCCGCGCCTGGAACGAGTTCTTCGCCGCCAGGCAGCACACGCTCGTCCCGTCTGCCGGCCTCATCCCGACGCACCCGAGCGCACCGATGTTCACCAACTCGGGGATGATGCAGTTCGTCCCCTACTTCCTGGGTGAGGAACCGGCGCCGTTCGATCCTCCCCGCGCCGCGTCGGTGCAGCGCTGCGTGCGGGCCGGTGGCAAGCACAACGACCTCGACGCCATCGGGCGCTCGCACCGGCACCTCAGCTTCTTCGAGATGCTCGGCAACTTCAGCTTCGGCGACTACTTCAAGGCCGATGCCATCGCCTGGGCCTGGGAGTTCGTCACCGACGTGCTGGAGCTCGACGGCGACCGCCTGTGGGTGACCGTGCACGTCGACGACGACGAGGCGTCCGACATCTGGACCGACGCCGTCGGCTTCCCGCGCGACCGCGTCCAGCGGCTCGACAAGGAAAACTTCTGGGAGATGGGCGACACCGGTCCCTGCGGTCCGTCGTCGGAGATCTTCTGGGACAACGGCCCCGCGCTCGGCCCCGGCGGCGGGCCCGCCAACCCCGAGGCCGAGGAGCGCTACGTCGAGCTCTGGAACCTTGTGTTCCCTCAGTACAACCGGGGCGCCGACGGGCAGCTCCGCGACCTGCCGAGCAAGAACATCGACACCGGCGCCGGGCTCGAGCGCATCATGGCCGTGCTCGCCGGCAGCCACAGCCTCTACGACTCCGACACGCTCCGCGAGCTGGTGGGGGAGGCGCAGTCGGTGACCGGGCACCGCCTGGGAGAGTCCGAGCTGGGCGACATCGCCCTGCGGCTCCTGGCCGACCACGCCCGCACCATGACGTTCCTGGTGGCCGACGGGGTGATCCCCTCGAACGAGGACCGCGGCTACGTGCTGCGCCGCGTCATCCGCCGGGCCATCCGCTTCGCGTACCTCCTCGGTGTCGAGCGCCCCGTGTTGCCCCCGATGGTCGAGCGCACGATCGAGCTGATGGGCGACGACCATCCCGTGGTGGTCGCCGGCCGCGACCTGGTCGTGCCGATCATCACCCGTGAGGAAGAGTCGTTCCGGCGCACCCTGGCTCGGGGCTCCCAGATCCTCGACACCCAGCTCGACCGCCTCGGCGACGGCGGCACCCTGCCGGGCGACGTGGCGTTCCTGCTGCACGACACCTACGGCTTCCCGTTCGAGGTCACCCAGGAGATGGCGCAGTTGCGGGGCTTCGAGGTCGACGTCGCCGGGTTCGAGGCGGACATGGCTGCGCAGCGCCAGCGGGCCCGGGAGGCGGGCAAGGGCGGCGGCGTCGCCACCGGGGAGGAGGTCGATGCCCAGCACCGCCTGGTGGTCGAGCACGGCCCCACCGAGTTCACCGGCCGCCGGGAGTACGAGACCGAGGCGACCGTGATCGGCGTCATTGGCGACGCCGTCTACCTCGACCGCACGCCGTTCTACGCCGAGGCGGGTGGCCAGATCGGCGACACCGGCACCATCACCACCGACACCGGCATGGCCGAGGTGGTGGACACGACCTACGCCCTACCGGGCCTGCACGCGCACCACATCAAGGTCCAGGAGGGGGCCATCGAGGTCGGGCAGCGGGCGCGGGCGCGGATCGACGGCGAGCGCCGCGACGCCATACGTCGCAACCACACCGGTACGCACATCCTCCACTGGGCCCTGCGCGAGGTGCTGGGCAGCCACGTGAAACAGCAGGGTTCGCTGGTGGCGCCGGATCGGCTGCGGTTCGACTTCAGCCACTTCGAACCCGTGACCGACGACCAGCTGCGGGCCATCGAGGACGTGGCCAATCGCGAGATCCTCCGCAACGCACCGGTCCGGCACTTCGAGACCACCATGGACGAGGCGCGCGCGATGGGCGCCATCGCCTTCTTCGGGGACAAGTACGGCGACATCGTGCGCGTGCTGGAGGCGGGTGAGCACTCGGTGGAGCTGTGCGGCGGCACCCACGTGCGGCGCCTGGGCGACATCGGTCCCATCAAGGTGGTCAGCGAGGGCTCGATCGGCTCGAACCTGCGGCGCATCGAGGCGGTGACCGGGTTCGGCCCGATCGAGCGCCTGCGCCAAGAGGAGGAGCTGGTGTCGAGGGCGGCCGACGTGTTGGGCACGACGCCCGACGAGCTGCCGCTTGCCGCCACGCGGCTCAGGGGCGAGCTCAGGACCCTGCGAGACGAGCTCAAGGACCTGCGACGCCAGGCGGCGGGAAGCCGGGCTGCTGACCTGGGGGCGGCTGCCGTCGAGGGCGTGGTGGTGGCCCGGGTGGACGGCGTCGCGCGCGACGACCTGCGCGACCTGGCGACCGCAGTGCGAGACCACCCGGCCGTGCGGGCCGTGGTCCTCGGCGGCGAGCCGCCCGGCGGCGGCGTGGCCCTGGTGGCCGCGGTCACCAAGGACAGCGGGCTCAACGCCGCCGAGCTGATCGCCGAGGCCGCCCGCACCGTGGGGGGCGGCGGCGGCAAGAGCCCAGACCTGGCGGTCGCCGGCGGCCGCGACGCATCGCGGCTCGACGAGGCGTTGGACCAGGCCCGCGCCGCTGCCGGCATCGGGTGACCCGCGCCCTCGGACTCGACCTCGGGAGCCGGCGAATCGGCGTGGCGCTGTCCGACAGCGCCGGGATGGTGGCCACGCCCTACGACGTGCTGACGCG
>JBOGHG010000201.1:0-7217 GCA_050744525.1 Acidimicrobiales bacterium
CTGGCTGCGTCCTCGTCCTCGACGTAGCTACGGCTATGCCTTCGTCCTGCGTCCTTGCCAGCGACGAATCTGACTCGGCGTGGACGGGGCAAACGTTACCGGTCACGGCACTAGTCGAGTCCGCGGCCGGGGGTGGTGGGGGATGAGCGAGGCGAAGGTGGGCGCTGCGGGTCGCCCCTGGTGGGCCGATGACGCGCGTCGAGTGGACGTGCCCGCGGGCCTCTTCGCTCTGGCGGCCGTCGGGTGGTGGTGGTCGGTGCGCATGGCCGCCGACATGGGGGCCTCGACGAGCGGCATGGGGGAGATGCGCGCCATGGGCGGGCACGAGGTGATGTCGCTCGGCGCGTTCCTGGTGCCCTGGCTGGCGATGATGGCGGCGATGATGTTCCCGGCGATCTCGCCGGTTGTGCGGCTCTACGGCCGGGCTGCCGCTGCGGGGCGGGTCGCACCGCTGCCGGCGTTCGTGGCGGGCTACATCGCCGTGTGGACGTCGCTCGGACTGCCGGCGTACTTCGGGTGGCGGGCGCTGATGGATCCGGTCGCGAACGGACGGCCGTGGGCCGGGCGCTTCGCCGGGGTCGTGCTTGTCGCGGCGGCCGTGTGGCAGGTCACACCGCTGAAGTCGGTGTGCCTGCGGCACTGCCGTTCGCCGATGTCCTTGTTCCTGCGGTTCGGGGGATCGGCGACGCGACCCCTCGGTGCGCTTCGCATGGGGGCCACACACGGCCTCTACTGCGTGGGCTGCTGCTGGGCGCTGATGGCGGTCCTCGCCGCCGCAGGCACGATGAACGTGGCGTGGATGGCCGGGCTGGCGCTGCTCATCCTGCTGGAGAAGAACGCACCCCGCGGGGAGCGCATCGCCGTCGCCGCCGCCGCCGTGCTCGGGGCGCTCGGCGCCGTCCTGATCATGCAGCCGTCGACGCTGACCACGGTGACCTGAGACAGGACAGGAGGAACCAATGACCGCAACCGAAACCACCACCGCCTGGCGGCTCAAGGGCAAGGGCTACGAGTTCTGCAACTGCCAACCGGGCTGCACCTGCAACTTCTCGGGCTTCCCCACGTCACCCGACGGTAGCTGCAAGGCGGCCGTCGGGACGCACATCGTCGAAGGCCACTGCGGCGACGTCAGCTTGAACGACATCAAGGCCGTGGCCATCATCGACTGGCCCAAGGCCATCCACGACGGCAACGGCAAGGCCATCTTCGTCGTGCCCCCGGCGGTCACCGATGAACAGCTCGGCGCCATGGCCCAGATCTTCACCGGCCAGCTCGGCGGACTGCCCTGGTCGATCCTCGGCACGACCTACGAAGTGGCCGGGGTCGTCCGCGCCGACGTCGACATCGACGACGACGGGATCAACAGCGCAGGTCGGTGCCGTGCCAGGTGAGCGTGCGACGCCGCTCGATCTACGTTCAAGCCGTGAGCTGGCTGATGGTGCAGGGCGTGTCGAGCGGAGCCGGCAAGAGCCTGTTGGTCTGCGGCCTGTGCCGCTCGCTGGCCCGAAGGGGCATACGAGTGGCGCCGTTCAAGGCGCAGAACATGTCGAACAACGCGCGGGTCGTCGACGGCGGCGAGATCGGCACCGCCCAGTGGCTCCAGGCACTAGCGGCGAGGGTCACGCCCGAGGTTCGCATGAATCCCGTGTTGCTCAAGCCCGAGAACGACCTGCGAAGCCAGGTGGTCGTGTTGGGTCGCGCCAGTCGGGAGTTGACCGAGGCGCCGTGGCGGGGTCGGTCGAAGCGGCTGTGGCCCGAGGTGCTCGACGCCTTCGAATCGCTGCGCGGTGACTACGACGTGATTGTCCTGGAGGGTGCCGGCAGTCCCGCTGAGACAAATCTCTGGGACGACGACATCGTCAACATGGCCATGGCCGAGGCGGCCAACGCCTGCGTGCTCCTCGTCGCCGACATCGACCGCGGCGGCGCCTTCGCGCACCTCTATGGCACGTGGGCACTGCTGCCAGCGGTGTGGCGGCGTCGTGTCAAAGGCTTTCTGCTCAATCGGTTCCGTGGTGACCCAGCTCTGCTCGACCCCGCGCCAGCGGAGCTCGAGGCGCTCACTGGCGTGCCGACGGTGGGTGTCGTGCCCTGGCTCGACCACCACCTGCCCGACGAGGAAGGCCCGTCGCGGCGTTTCTCGCCATGGCGACCAGGCCGCCGTGTTGCCCTGGTATGTGGTCCGTACGCGTCGAACCTCGACGAGTTCGTCGGGCTCCAGCAGGTTTCGGACGTGCGCCTGGTCGGCGACGACGGCCGCATCGAGGACGCTGATCTCGTCATCCTCCCGGGCTCCAAGCATGTTGCTGCTGACCTAGCCTGGTTGCGCCGAACCGGACTTGCGGAACAGGTCCTCGCCGCGGCGGCTGCTGGTGTTCCGGTCCTCGGGATCTGCGGGGGCCTGCAAGCGCTCGGCACGCGCATCGAGGACCCGGCTGGCGTCGAGGGCGAGGCGGCGGGCCTCGGGCTGCTCCCGATCGTCACCACCTATGATTCTGACAAGCGGACCGTCCGGACGACCGCGCGCTTCGGATCGCTACCTGGCTCCTGGGCCTGGCTCGAGGGCCGGTCGGTGACCGGCTATGAGATCCGCCACGGTCGTAGCGAA
This sequence comes from Acidimicrobiales bacterium, assembly GCA_050744525.1. GTDB lineage: Bacteria > Actinomycetota > Acidimicrobiia > Acidimicrobiales > VFJN01 > DASQUK01. Next base: position 2,609 of record JBOGHG010000201.1, read on the forward strand.
GCCACCGCCAACAACCTGGCTTCCGCCCTCCCCGGGGGGCTTTGCTATGCCATCGGCAACGTGATGGGCGTTTATCTCCACGGGCTCTTCGAGAACGACGAGGTCCTCAAGGCATTCAGCGGTAGCGAACCCGAGCCTCTCGATACGGTCTTCGACGGACTCGCGGACGCCGTCGACTTGCACATCGACGATCGCTGGTTGGCGCATCACCTGCTTTGAGGACACGCCCCGTATCGCGCCAGTCCCCGAGGAGCGAGCATCCGCGAGCCCGACCAGACACCAGCTCCGCGCTCGCCCGCTCGCACCATTCATCGCGCCACGATGAACGGTGCGACTGCCTCGGCGACGCCCAGAACCGGTCGTTTTGTGGCCGCCGCACGGTCGCGACCGGCGACAGAGGTGCCTGGGTGTACTCGTCGAGCGGATCCTCGATCTCAAGGCTGAGGGTGGTAGATCTCGACGAGGTTGCCGTCGGGGTCGTAGACGATCGCGTAGCGGGTGCCCCAGGGGGCAACCCACGGCGTGCGATCCGCCTTGTAGCCGAGCCCCTTGAGCTTGGTGAACAGCGCATCGACGTCCCCGGCGGAGTCGACCTGGAACCCAAGTGTCACCATGCCATGGGGCGCCGGCCGATAGTCCGGCGCATACAACTTGGCGAACTGCGCAACTTGCCAGTAGATCTGCAGTCCGCCGGGCAGCTCCAACTCGACGTGGATCTCGCCGTACGCCTCGGGCGGGAACTTGAAACCCAGATGCCGGTAGAAGGTGAGCGACCGAGCCATGTCGTTGACCATCACGCAGATGAAACCGGGACGAGGGGTCATTGTTCTGATGGTCCCCCGGCTAGAGCCGTACTTCAAACTCGAGCGCGGGCACAGAACCGTCCGGGAAATGATGGCCCGAGGCAGGGGCCGGCCCGGTGGCGCTGACGGCCTTCGAGGAGATCGGCGCACCGGGGGGCGGGGCCACGTCCAGCCCGTCGGAACCCGCGTCAGTGGTGGTGGCCCTGGCGGCCGAGGGTCTCCACGGGGGTCGCGCCGGGGCGGGTCCACTGCGGCACGGGCCTGCTCGTCGGGCCCCAGGTGGCGACGCCGTCGGCGTCCGAGCGCCAGTACCAGCAGGCCTGGCGGCCCTCGGACGGGTGCCCCTCGCGGACATCGCCGATCACGGGCCAGCCCTGGGGGTTGTCCTCCCACGCCTCGCCGCGGCCGTAGGGCGTCATGTCGAGCAGGCCCAAGGACCCGTTGACCGGCTCGTTGCCACGGCCCGTCGTGGAGTAGGTGAGGAACACGCGGTCGCCGTCGCGCAGGAAACAGACGATGTGCCCCATTCCTCGGCCGACCGGCGCCTTCACGCCCCGCACCGAGTACCAGGGCTGGGTGTAACCCATGAACTCGACGTAGGGAGCCACCTCGTCCCACGGGCCCGAGGTCAGGACGGCGAACGAGACGCCCCGGGCGTTGAGGTAGACGGCGTCCTTCACGTGCCAGGCCGTGGTGGTGCAGCCCTCGCACTGCCCCTGGTACGGCGCGCCGTCGTACCACATGTGCTTGTAGACCACGAGCTCGTCGCGAACCTGGAACAGGTCGACGAACGGGACCGGCCCGTCAACACCGGTGACCTCGACCGCGCCGTCGAGCTCGACCATCGGCAGCCGCCGCCGGGCCGCGGCGATCGCGTCGCCCTCACGGGTGTGCGCCTTCTCGCGGACCAGCAGCTCCTCGCGCGCCGCCTGCCAGGTGGCCAGGTCGGCGATGGGCGGCTTGCCGGGGAGGTTGCTGCTCGCGTTGCCGGGCGTCGTCATGGTGTCCTCCGCTGTTTCGTCTCGTGCGCTCGCGGGCTCCCTGGGGAGCGTCAGCTGAGACGACTCACGGTGCCGAGACTCATCGATCCGAGTGCCAGGTTGCCTTCCGCGACACAGGCCGCGCGCACGAGCAGCGGGTCGGAGTGCTGGTCGATCTTGGCCACCACACCATGCGCATGCTTGAACTGGAAGATCATGTGCCGACTCCCGTGCCACCGAGGTGGTGAGGTCGGCGCTGTCGCCACCGCCAGGGCGGTGAACGTGGGTCAGCGGCGCGCCAGAACCGCCTGATCCGCGGCCTCCCAACGACGGGTCTCGCCACGGTGGGGCGATTGCTTGTGCGGGCGCGCTACACTTGCGCTACATGGTAGCTAGAAGCACGTCTTTCCGGATCAGCGACGAGGCACGTCAGCGCCTGGCCGAGCGCGCCACGCGGGAGGGCATCAGCGCGACGCAGCTGCTCGAGCGGTTGATCGTTGAAGGTATCGACGCGCTCGACCATCCGGGCATCGTGCATCGCGGACCGCCAACGGCCCGCCGTGCTGCGCTCGGGGTTGGGCCCGACGTGTGGGAAGTGATCGCCAGGCTGCGGGACCTGGCCGGCAGCGAGGAGGAGCGCGTCGCGGAGCTGGCCGATGAGACGGATCTCCATCCGCGAGAGATTCGACGTGCGATCGACTATGCCGCCGAGCATCGCAAGGACATCCAACGACTCATCGAGCGCAGCGAGGTAGCGCGGGAGCGCAGCCGGCTGGCAACCGAGGAACGCCAGGCGCTGTTCGCATAGGCCGCTGTGATCGGTCTGATCGTCGATGAGATGTTCCCGGCCGCGGCCGCCCGAGTTCTTCGCGACCAGTACGGCCGAGATGCGCATCATGTCGCCGAGGTTGGGATGCGCGCGACCGACGACGCTGCGATCGCCCGGCACGCACGTGCCGAAGGACGCGCCGTGGTCACCGAGAACGTCGCCGACTTCGCCGACGAACGAGACCTCGTCCTGGTGGTCGTGTTGAAGAAGAACCTCCCCAGCGGCGGCGCTCAGGCGGCAGCGCTCGCGGACGTGCTCGATCGCTGGATCGAGACGAATCCAGACCCCTACGTCGGCCACCACTGGCCAAAGTGACCGTGCGACCCGGCGGTGGCGGGGCGGTCCGTCGCAATAGGTACGTCGCGCCGAGGTCCAGCCCCGCGAGTCATCGGACGCCGTCAACCACTCGCGTGATCTCAAGCGACTTACGACAGCGAAAGGCGGCGAGCATATAGCGCCACGGGGGTCAGCCCCGGCCTGCCGCCACACGTCCGCCGCCGAAGGGTGCGACATAGGGGCTGCTGCGTCGAGCCGTGCCGTACCGTTGGGAGGTGGACGAAGGGCTGTCGGTGGAGGACGCCATCGCCTTGGCCGCTCGCGCTCATCGCGGGCAGCGCTACCCATCCCCGGTGCGGGAGCCGTACATCTTTCACCCGTTGAGACTGATGCTCTCCCTCGCCAATCCTGCCGATCAGATCGTCGCGGTGCTTCACGATGTGGTCGAGGACACCGGCATCGAGCTGCGCCACCTCGTGGATGCCGGTTGCCCACCGGAAGTTGTCGCCGCCGTCGACTCCATCACGCGTCGCGCCGACGAATCCTACGGCGAGTACATCGAGCGTGTGGCTGGGAACGAGATCGCGCGGCGCGTGAAGCTCGCAGATCTCCGAGAGAACCTGGCGAACAACCTCCGACTCCCGCCGTCGCCGGAGAACGTCGAGCGCATCGCCAGGTACGAACGAGCCCTCGCGCGGCTCGGCAATGCGCGCTGATGAGCCCGACCCTCGCAAGTTGCCCGGATCGAGCGGGTGGCCTCCGGCTCCTGGTAGGCGACGTTGCGGTTGTCGCGCTGCTCTGGGAGCTGCTGGTCAGGGACTAGGCCGAAGGAGGCCTTCGGCAGCGGCGCGGGCTCGCTGCGCGGGGCCGAGAAAGTCGGTGCAGTCGAGGAACTGGTCGACGGAGCCCATGAGTGGCAGTTCGAGGAGGTGGGGGTCCCGGATCGCTGCCCGGAGGGCGAGGGCGAAGCGGTCACCTAGGATCACCGGGATCCCTCGGTTCCAGAACGGCCGCAGCTTGGGCTCGATCGGCGGGGTCACGCCGAGCGCGTTGTGGCGGTCGGCGACGACTTCGTATGCGGTGCCGAGCTGGTCCTGGCGCTCGCGGGCGTCGCTTGCGTGCAGCGCGCTGAGGAGGTGAGGTCCGACAGCCCCCGCCACGGCGACTCCGGAGAAGGCGGTACCCACCCATTTCGCGTACGGGATGTAGCGCCGTTCCATGATGAGGCGGAGCCGCATCACGTCCCGGACGAGACGCCCAGCGATGACCCTAGAACCGAGGGCGTCGCCGACCTGGGAGCAGCGTGCGACGAAGGCTTCTTCCTGGGCGATCCGCCTCCACTGCGAGGCGAGAATGAACAACCACACGTCTGTCGGGTAGTACGCCAGGCGGGACCGCAGGGGGCCGAGTTCGCCGAGGCCGTCGTGGAAGACGGCGCCGCCTGTCACCTCGGCCAGGCGGTGGCTCGAGGTGGCCAGCCAGTCGAACCAGGTGACCGCCCGACGCGGGTCGAACCCGAGCATGAGCTGGCACCAACTGCCGATTTCGTGGATCTCGACACGATGCGTGACCAGCGCGCCGGGTTGCGTTGCCACTAGGTGGCTGGTGTCAAACGGATGGGCGCACGTCTCGTCGGCCAGATTCGCCGCTGGTCGTCGTCCTCGGCCCTCGAATTCGCTGGTGGAGTCCTTCGGGCCTGCGTCCTCGCCAGCGACGGATCT
>JBOGHG010000202.1:0-7195 GCA_050744525.1 Acidimicrobiales bacterium
GACGAACGCGACCGGTTACGGAAAGCGTTGTTCTACTACGACGGTGTGACGACGGCCAGCATGGCATACGTCGGGGTACGACGGGCCATTTTGCCCGGGCCTGTGGACAACCTGCTCAATCCACAGGCTTGCTCCCCTCGTAGCCCACAGCCACCCTGCCGTACCGTTCCCGCCATGCCGACGTTCGAGGTCATCCTGCTGGACCCCGGCCCCGGCGGCCGTGGGAGTGGACAACGGCGGGTCGAGACGGTCGACGGCGCCGACGCCTATCAGCAGGAAGGCCCCATGACCACCTTCTTCCGCCGCGGCGACGGCCGCGCCGTCATCGACTCCTGGAGCACCAGGGTCGCCAGCTTCCGCACCGCCGATCTCCTCGCGGTCCGCCGCTGCGAGGCCGCCGGGGGGCAGCTCCGGGCCGTGGCCGGCACCGGCTGACGCGGCCGCCGCCGTCAGCCGATGCCCGGGGCCCGGTGGAGGAGCGCCGGCTCGAAGTACTTCGAGGCGTCCTGCAGGACGAGCGCCTCGGTGGGACCGAGGGCAGCCAGCAATCGTTCGCACTGATTGCCGAGCGTCCGGTAGCCGGACATCCAGACCACGAAGATCGTGTTGCCGCCCGCCCGGTCGCGGACCTGGTCGGCGATCTGCGCCGGATCGGCGGCCCGGTTCCGCTCGGCGTAGTCGACCCAGTCGACCCGCTCGGGCGGGCTCAGCGCGGGATAGGCCAGCTCCACGAGCCCGTCGGGCATCTGGCGCGAATAGTCGGGCCCGAGCTGGTCGGGGCAGTACACCACCACGTCGCCGGGGTCCGCGTGCTGGGCCACCGCATCGCCCACCACGTCGGCCTGGGTCCGCTGGTAGTAGTTGACCCAGGCGATGCCGGCCACGCTGACGGCCAGGTACGCCCCCCCGGCGAGGATCTGGGCGATCCCGGGGATGCGGGTGATGCCCACCGCCACCGCCAGCAGCACCAGGGGGACGATCACGGCCGCGTAGCGGGACTGGTAGGTGGCTCCGGTGGCGTACGAGACGACGGTGCCGAGGACGACGACGAGCAGCACGACCGCGAGCTCGCGGCGGACGATGGGGACGGTCCGCAGGTCCATCGTCAGCTCGTTGCCGCCCGACCGGGCGGCGAACAGGGCGACCAGCAGGAACACGGACACCATGACGGCGGCCAGCACGGTCTCGGTGAACTCCCCGCCGCCGAGGTCCGTCAGGGTGGTCACGATGATCGCGGTCGGGCGGAACGGCTCGCCCCAGGGCGTGCCGGTGTTCGCCGCCTGGTAGAGGAACCCCGGGAGCCACGGCAGGAACAACAGGCCACCGGCCGCGACCGCCAGGATCACGCGGCCGGTCCGGGCGCGTTGCTGCGGCCGCCACCACCAACGGGCCAACAGCACCAACCCGGTCGCCGCCAGCAGGTAGAAGGACCAGTAGTGGCTGAGCAGCAGGACGCCCGAGATCAACGCCAGGGCCGCCAGCCGCCCGGCGCGGGGATCGATGAGGGCATCGGAGAGCAGCAGGTAGCCCGCCAGCACCAGCAGCATCACCAGTGAGTACATGCGGGCTTCGGTGGCGTAGCGGATGGCGTAGGGCGACAGCGCCACGATCACCAACGCCCAGCGGGCCCCCGCCTGTCCGGCCAGGCGCCGGCCCGCGATCCAGGCCAGCGGCAGCGATGCGACGGCGAAGATCCCCGACAGCGCCCGCACGGCGAAGTCGCTCTCACCGAACGCCTCCATCCAGCCGTGCAAGAGCACGTAATAGAAGGGCGGGTGACCGTCGTGGCGGAGCGCCTCGAACAGGTCACCCAGCGGCAGCCGGGCGATGTTGACGCTGAGCGCCTCGTCGAGCCAGAGCGGCGAGCGCTGCACGAAGCGCAACACCACGCCGACGACGACCACGCCGACGACCGCGAATGGCACCAACCGCGGGGGTGCGGTCGGCGATCGTCGAACGGACGCGGGGACGTCGTCGTGGACCCCGTCGGCAGCCAGGGCACGCATGAGGCGGCGATGTTACCAACGGGTTGCGGCGCGGACGCGAACCTCCGTGACGCCCGGGGTGGAAGCCGCGGCGACCCGCTTCGGTAAGGTGGCCCGTCACGTCCACGGTTGAGGGAGCGCTCGGCACGTGAGGGAAGGCGACGCAAGCATGGCCACGTCAAGGCCCGGGGCCTCGCCCCGGGTCGTCATCATCGGCGCCGGGCCCGCCGGACTCACCGCCGCCTACCAGCTCGCCAAGGCGGGCCACACCAGCACGGTCCTCGAGGCGGACTCGGTGGTCGGCGGGATCAGCCGGACCGTCGAGCGCGACGGCTGGCGTTTCGACATCGGGGGCCATCGCTTCTTCACCAAGGTGCAGGCGGTGGAGGACCTGTGGCACGAGATCCTCGACGACGACGAGTTCCTGCTGCGGCCGCGCAAGAGCCACATCTACTACCGCGGCAAGTTCTACGACTACCCGCTCAGGCCGCTCAACGCCCTGCGCAACCTCGGCCCCGTCGAGGCGGTGCGCTGTGCGTTGTCGTTCCTGTGGGTGCGCGTCCGCCCGCCCAAGGACCAGTCCACGCTCGAGGGCTATGTCGTGGCCAACTACGGCTGGCGCCTCTACAACCACTTCTTCAAGGCCTACAGCGAGAAGCTGTGGGCCGTGCCACCGTCGGAGATCGCCGCCGACTGGGGCGCCCAGCGCATCAAGGGCATGTCGCTGTTCCAGGCGGTGTGGGAGCCGATCCGGGCGCGCTACGGGCGACGCCGGGACAAGACCCAGCAGGTCACCAGCCTCATCGAGGAGTTCCAGTACCCCAAGTACGGGCCCGGCATGATGTGGGAGCGCTGCCACGAGAAGGTCGAGGCGGCCAGCACCAAGGTCATCCTCGACACGTCGGTGACCCGCATCCGCCACCAGGGCGGGCGGGCCGTCAGCGTGGTGGCCGAGTCCGGCGGTGTGATGACCGAGTACCCGGCCGATCACGTGATCTCGTCGATGCCGTTCTCGTTGCTGCTGCGCGCCATGGACCCGCCGGTACCCGACGACGTGCGGCGCGCCGCCGACGACCTGGCGTTCCGCGACTTCCTCACCGTTGCCCTCGTGGTGCCGGCCGACAGGGTGCGCTGGGACGACAACTGGATCTACATCCACGCGCCCGAGGTGAAGATCCTGCGGGTGCAGAACTTCGGGTCGTGGTCGCCCTACATGGTGAAGGACGGCCGCAACGTGCTGGGCCTGGAATACACGGTGCACGAGGGCGACGGGTCGTGGAACGCCAACGACGCCGAGCTCGTCGCACAGGCCGCCAGGGAGCTCCAGACGCTCGGGCTGATGCGCGCGTCCGACGTCGAGGCCGGCTACGTGGTGCGGATGCCGAAGGCCTATCCCGTGTACGACGAGGCGTACCAGGCCAACGTCGAAGTGCTGCGCGCCTGGCTCGCCGAGCATGCCCCCAACGTCCACCCGGTGGGCCGCAACGGCATGCACAAGTACAACAACCAGGACCACTCGATGTACACGGCCATGCTGACGGTCGAGAACATCGTGGCCGGCACCGACCACGACATCTGGTCGGTCAACGTGGAAGAGGAGTACCACGAGGAGCTGGCGTCGGCGTCCGGCGACGGCGGCGGGCTGCGAGGCACCGGCCGCGACGCGCCGATCGTCCCGGGACGAGCGAGCTGAGTCGCTGCCGGCCTGGCCGCGGTGTACCCCAACCTGTGGATGAACCTTGCTCGCGCCCGCGGCGCACCGCGAGCCCGCCGGCTCACCGGACCTCCAAGACGAGCACGTAGTTCCAGCACGCGACCTCGCGGACGCCGGGCACGGCCGCGATCCACTGCGCCCATCGGGGGTGGTAGCGCGGCAGCGCCTCCAGCAGGTGGACCCGGTGCGCCGCCTCCGCCCGCCGGGCCCAGCGGCGCATCCGCCCCGCCGAGACCGCGAACAGCGTCCGGCCGTACTCGTTCTTCGGCGCCCGACCGTGCCTCCGGGTGAACCTCTGGGCCGCATAGCGCCCCCCGACGTAGTGCCAGGGCGACGTCTCGTGCCCGCCCCACGGCGACAGCCAGGTCGTCCACGACAGGAACACCACGCCGCCCGGCCTGGTGACCCGCACCATCTCGTCGGCCATCCGCTCCGGTCGCGGCACGTGCTCGAGGACGTTGCTCGAATAGCACACGTCGACGGCGCCGTCGCGGATCGGCAACGCGAGGCTGCTGCCGAGGACCGTGCCCGGCCCGGGCCTCCCGACCGCGCTGAGCTCGCCGAGGTCGGCGTCGACCGAGGCGTACGCCGCCCCGGCGCCCCGGAAGGCGGCACCGAAGTATCCCGGTCCCCCGCCGACGTCGAGCACGACTTGGCCGGCGAGCGGCGCCCAGGTCGACAGCTGGCGCACCGAGTCGGCGGCGAGCACCGAATAGAACCGGTCCGGGTCCGTCTGCTCGACCTGGAACGCCCGGAACAAGCTCCAGGCGCGCCGCAGCGTCGCGTCCGTCCGAGACCCAGCGAGCACGCCGCGACGATAGCGGTGACGCGTTTTCGGTGACGCAATTGGTTGGAGAGGGCGTGTTGCGTCACCGAAAGCCGATTCGCGGCTTGCGGGCACGGACGAGGTGGTGCGGCCCGTCTTGATCGCCTCCAGTCGAGTGCCGTAGACGAGGGCGTGTGTTCGTCCACCCAACCTGTGAGGTGCATCCACGGGCCATACTCGGCGCCGACGTGCGGGTGTGGAACTGGTCGCAGATCCGGGAAGGCGCGGTGATCGGAGCGGGGACGGTGGTCGGGCAGATGGCCTACATCGGTGTGGACGTACACATCGGTCGCGGTTGCCGAGTCATGCAGAAGGTGGTCATCGACACCGGCGTGGAGATCGGCGACGCGGTCTTCGTGGGCCCTTACGTCACGTTCACCAACGACGATCGGCCGCGGGCCTGGTCCACTCGCGACTTGACCGGCGTCCGGTGGCAGGTTGGAGACGGCGCGACGCTCGGGGCGGGCACGGTGCTCCTTCCCGACCGTCACGTAGGGCACCACGCTTTCGTCGCCGCGAGCTCCACGGTGACGCGCAACGTGCCGCCCCACGCGCTGGTGCTCGGGTCGCCGGCACGTCTCGCCGGGTGGGTCTGCGAAGAAGGCCACCGCATGCAGCCGGGCCACCCGACCGAGGCGGGAACCGAACAGACGTGCCACGAGTGTGGCTTCGAGATCCTGATCCCCCGCGACTGGGAGGAGGGTCGTTGGTGTCCGTAGACAGTCTGGCGGCGCGAACCGAGCGCGGGTTTGACGCCTTCCGGAGCTGGCTGCTCCGATCCGGAATCCAGTCGGACCAGGGCTACTTCTACGACTGGTACGAGCTCGACACGGCCTCGCCAGGGCGGCCCTACCCGGAGATCACCGGCTACGGCGTCTCGACCCTCGTCTGGCTCTACCGTCTGGACAGGGATGAGGACGTGTTGGAGCGAGCCACCGCCGCGGCGCGCTGGCTGGTCGCGCAGGCCCTGCACCCCTCGTACGACATGGTGTTCGCCCGCGGAGCGGCACGGGACGCGGGGCTGGGTTCGAAGCCCCATCTCTATGCCTTCGACACGGGCATGGCGGGGGCAGGGTTGACGCGCCTCGGGACGATCAGAGAGGAGGCGACGTGGACCGGCTCCGTCGAGGGCATCGTTCACGCTCTGTCGACGCGCATGAAGCGAAGCGACGGCACCTTGTGGCCACTGCTCGACCCGCGGAGCGCCCGGCCCGTCACGGCGGAGGGTGCGTGGTCGTCGAGGTTCTCCGGGTACCAGGCGAAGACGATCTCGTTTCTGCACCTGGACGGAAGGAACGGCGGCGACGCACCGCTCGGCGACGTGGTTCTGAAGACTCTCGAGAGCCAGCGCGACAGCGGCGCGTTCCCCGCGTACGGGGACGGGCAGGCGCACCTCCACCCTCATTTCTACGCATTGGAGGGATTGCTGGGCGGTCGCTCCGCGCCCGGCCTGCCACCTGTCGACGACGCGGTGGTGCGAGGCTACCTGTATGCGGAGCGCCTCCTGGCGGCGAACGGCTGCCTGCCGACGCTCGCACACGACGATCACGTGAACGCCGCCTACGAGCGCGTCGACGTGTTGGCCCAGTTCCTACGGCTCGGGTCCCATCTCGTCGGCAGTGGTTGGCTGAGCCGCGATCGCCTCGATGGGATTCTGGGTGGCGCCGCGTCGCGCCTCCTCGACTACCAGGTGGAGGGAACGCCCCACAACGGCGGCTTCCTCTTCGGCCGCGACGCGGACGGCACCGTCAAGCCGCACGTCAACTCCTGGGGGAGCTTCTTTGCCGGGCAGGCGCTCCACTGGTTCAGTCTCGTTCGCGACGGAGCCCAGCCGGATCTCGGAGAGCTGGTGTAGCGCTCGGTACTCTGACTGCGGATGGGGAAAGCTGCCGGGGTGGGTTACGCCAGGACCACGGCCGAGGTTGTGCCCGGGCCGGATACGGCTGGCCCGCGGGGCCCTGACCTGCGACAACGATTCGACGCATTGGGACTGGGCTGGTTGCAGCTGGGCGGGTTGGCGGTTCCGGCGATGATCCTGACATGGGCGGCGTGGGAACGCCGTTGGATGTCCGACGATGGGTTCATCAACTTGCGGGTTGTCGATCAGCTCCTGGCGGGTCATGGTCCGGTGTTCAACGCCGGCGAGCGCGTGGAGGCAGCGACGAGCCCGCTGTGGGTCGCGATCCTGGCCCTCGGGGATCTCGCTACGCCCGTTCGCCTGGAATGGATCGCGGTCACGCTCGGCATCGTGTTCAGCGTCTGCGGCCTGGTGAGCGCCCTGGTTGCCTCCCTTCGGCTGTGGACACGAGCGGGCGGCGGGGTAGTCGTGCCCGTCGGCGCGACCTGCCTGGTTGCCGTCTCACCAGTGTGGGACTTCTCCAGTTCGGGCCTCGAGGGCGGGCTGGCGTTCTGCTGGCTCGGCGTCACGCTGCTGCTGTTCACGCGGTGGTCCCTCGCCAAAGGGCAGGGGCAGGCCGCGGCCGCCGTCGTCGCGGGTGTCGGTCCGTTGGTTCGACCGGACTTCGCGGTCATCTCATTGGTGCTGCTGATCGCGTTGCTGATCGGCGAGCATCCGTGGTCGGTGCGTCGTGGCCTGAAGCTGGTCGGCCAGTTCGCGCTGATCCCGGCCGCCTATGAGGTGTTCCGCGTTGCCTACTACGGCGCCGTCGT
>JBOGHG010000203.1:0-7096 GCA_050744525.1 Acidimicrobiales bacterium
CTCGGACGTGACGGACGCGCAGCAGTCGGCTGCGCTGGCACGAGAGCTCATCCTGGGCCCGTGGCGTACGCCGCCCACCCCGGTGGACCAGATGAGCGAGCGCCACGTCGCCGCCTGCTGGATGCTCTTCGACCTCGGCCTCGACCCCGCCGTCGTCCCCGACAAGCTGGGTCACGCCGATCCCAACCACACCATCCGCCGCTACATCGGCGTACGCGGCAACCCCGACACCGCCGCCATGGCCGTCACCGACCACTGGTAGCCGCTCGCCGCCACTCCCTCACCCTCCCACCCGCCGACACATCAGCTGACGCCGGCTCGGTACACAGAAACCCCGACGCCGCTTGGACCGCTCGTTCACCCGGGTCCTCTAGGTTGGCGCTCGTCGTCCCAGGCCGACGGATGTGGTTTGACAATCGCTCGTCGGCCGCTCCGATCCGCCGGAAGTTGCGGCCGGTATCTGCGAGGCCGCGCATGTAATTGGGGCTACCCCTAACATCGTTGGCGTCGCGGTCGTCTTGGCCGTCGTCCTCCCAGAAACAGACGGGCCAGATCGCGTGTCCGCCTCGCTCAGGGACGTCAGCTCGCTCGCTCGACTACGTCCCGGCCCACCGATTCCCTGCCGGTGCCTCGAGGGGAACCAGCGACGGCGGCCATCCCTGGCGGTGCGACGACCCAGCCGGTTGACACGGTGCGGGAGCCGTCCGAGGATGGAAGCTAATTGATCGGCCACTGCCGCGAACCGGAGGGGGTTCGCTGCAAGGCAGGAGGTGGTCAGCGTGGATGGGTTCTCCGCCAGACGGGTCCTGATGGGCCTGGGAGCACTGGGGCTCTTGCCCCTGTGGGCGCTCCCCAGTTCGGCTGGTCCTCTGGGCGCAACCGCCCCGGTCCAGGTCACAGGAGCGACCCCGTTCGATCTGGGATGCGGCCTTGACCCAGTCGACGAGAACTCGGTCGTGTTCATCGACAGCGAGGTCGAGCCCTGGATCGACGTGAGCCCGGCCGATTCCGACATCATGGCCGGGATCTGGCAGCAGGACCGCTGGAACGACGGCGGGTCGAGGGGCAACGCGATGGCCCTGAGCGTCGACGGCGGCGCCGCGTGGATGACCTTCATCCCACCGAACGTGACGGACTGCACGTCGAACCCGGCTGCCGCGTCGGGCGGCTTCGACGTGTTCGACCGCGCCTCGGACCCCTGGCTGTCGTTCGCTCCCAACGGGGACCTGCACCTCATGCACCTGGTGTTCGACGTCGAGCTCCCCCCGGGTCTGCCCGGCGCGGTCTCGGGCCGCAACGGGATGGTGGCCCAGAAGGTGCCGGCCGCCGCGCTCACGGACGGGACGATCACCGACGGCGAGTGGGGCCCGCCGATCCTCCTGGCGCTGGACGAGGGCGGCGATCTCCACGACAAGAACTCGATGACCGCCGACCCCACAGTCGCCGCCGGCACCCACGTGTACGCGGTGTGGGACTTCCTCACCGTGAACCAGGGCGCCAAGCGCAACCCCGACCGGGGGACGTTCGGCGGCGGACTGGCGTTCAAGGGTGCGGCCGTCTTCACGCGGAGCACCGACGGCGGGGCGACCTGGGAGCCGATCCGCAAGCTCTACGACCCGGGTGGCATCAACCAGACGATCGGCAACCAGATCGTCGTGCTGCCGAACGGCACCCTCGTCGACGTGTTCAACGAGATCCTGAACTTCCGCAACGACGACGGCGGACCGCAGTTCGACTTCAACGTGTCCCTCAAGCGCTCCACCGACCAGGGGACGACCTGGAAGCCGAGCGGCCGGCCGATCCGGGCCGCCAAGATGCTCCCGCGGACGCTGTTCACCCCCTTCCCGTTCGTCGGCGTCTATGACCCCGACGTCAGCGGCAACGCCACTCTGGACGGGGCCAACGCCGCCCGGACCGCGGACGTGATCCCGGAGGTGGCCGTCGATCCGAACAACGGCAATCTTTATGTCGTGTGGCAGGACGCCCGGTTCAGTGCCGTGGCGGCCGGTGGCTTCGGCAATCCGACCCAGCTCATCGACGAGATCGCCTTCTCGATGTCGACGGACGGGGGCCTGACCTGGTCGGCGCCGATCAAGGTCAACCAGACGCCCGCGACGGAACCCCTCGGCGACCGGCAGGCGTTCATTCCCATGGTCCGGGTGAACGACGACGGGGTCGTGGCCGTGAGCTACTACGACTTCCGCAACAACACGGCCAACGGCATCGCCGGGACCGACCAGTTCGTCGTGCACTGCCACGCGAACTGCGCGAGCCCGGCCGGCTGGACGCCGGCGAACGAAGTCCGCGTGTCGACCGCGCCGTTCGATCTCCGTGAGCTCCCGAACGCCGGTGGGTTCTTCCCCGGGGACTACGTGGGGTTCGGCACGGACGGCGAGGACTTCCTGCCGTTCTTCACCCAGAGCACCGCCGACGACCCCGCGAACGAGTACTTCTCGCGGGTCTCGGTGGGTCCCTGAGCGCGACTGCCACCACACCAACCACCGCCCGTCCGGGGCGAACCGGGGGCGAAGTGCCAGTGGGCCGTCGACGGTCGCGTGGAGCGACTTCCGGCAGGCCCATCCCGACGGCGAGGTGCTGTCGAAGGACACCGGCTACGTCCGTCCCTACGGCCGCAACGCGTACCGGGCTACGACCAGGGCGATGGTCCGGTCGGCGCACCGCTGACCTCGAGCCCTGGTGTCCACGCAGTGACGAGGTCGGCGCGCCTGGGGCGGTGGGTGTCCCCCGCAGTTCACCGCGACGACCACCAGGTCCTCCGGATGGGTGACACCATCACAAGGACTCGCCGCACTCGTTGTATCGACCGGTTGAGACCACCATGAACTCGCGGCCCATGTGCCCGTTGGGGACATCCAGTGGACACGTCCGAACACATCGCGGCTGGCGTGGTCAGGCGATTAGGTGCCGAGCCCAGGGCCCCGCTCGACGTTCTAGGGCGCCCGGGTGATCGTGATGCGGGCTGCGGGCTCGGGCCAGCCGTAGACCGCGGGGTCGAGGTCGCCGACCCCGGTGATGCCGTCGTGGGGACGGATGAGGGCGCCTTCGGGGTCGCGCACGAACGGGTTGTTGCAGCAGGGTCCGGGGATGAAGGCGGCCAGCTCGTTGTTGCGTTCGCTGCCGGCGTCGTAGGCGATGGTCTCGACGACGCCACCTCTGCCGTGGACGCGCCGTGAGTCCAGGCCGGTGAAGGCGTCGTTGGTGTTGACCAGCATGGAGAGCAAGGTCAGCCGGTCGAAGCGACCCCGGGTCTCCACCTCGAAGCTGCGGGACTCGCCGGACGGGATCGGTCCTCCCGGCACGGTGAACACGGTGGCGACGCCGCGGACCTGGGGCAGGACCTCCTCCAACGGGGCGTTGTTGGCGTCCTCGGCGATGGCGGCCACTCCGTGGTTGGCGATCGAGCCCACGCTCCACACGTCGGCCCGCGATGAATGGACGACCACCAGGGGCGGCGACAGCGGCTGGGATCCGGGCGGTGTGAGGTTCTCGACGGTGACCTGCCAGTGTTGCGGCCCGCCATCGCTGCGCGAGGCGGCGGCGGGGACGGCAACCGCGCCGACGAGGAGGAGAACGGTCAATCCGAACAGGAAGCGCTTCATTGCCCCTCCTTTAGGAGCTCGGCTTGGGCCACGACCAGACGGCTGGTGGCCCTGGCGAGCGTAAGCAGCCCGTCCGCCGGCCTGTCCACGGCGGACGGCAGGAGTTCACCGAGTCCTAAGAACCGCCGGGGTCGGCCTTCGGGCACGCGGTTGCATGGGCTTCTAGGGAGACCAGATCGTGCCGCGCGTGGTCGACCTGACGCTCCGAGGGTGCGAGATCGAGTGTCTCGGGGCTCGGGTCACTGCCGACCTGGACCGTGAGGTGCTGGAGGTCGCCTTCGGCTCGGGTCGCAACGTGCCCCACCACCCGGCGACGCTGACCAGGGTGCGCGCCGTCGATCGTTCCGGCGTGGGCGCATGCTTGCGGCCACGCGGGTGGCGGCCAGCCAGGTGCCGGTCGAGTACGTCGGGCTCGACGGCCAGGACCCGGCGTTGGAGGACGACGGCGTCGACCACGTGCGGACCACGTGGACGCTGTGCAGTATCCGCGACGTCGCTCGGGCGAGATCCGCCGGGGCGCGGCGCCCGGCTGGGGCGCTGCATTTGTGGAGCATGGCCGGGCGCCCGGGCCGGGGGTCGCCGGCTGGCAGGTGCGCCTACGCCGATCCAGCGGCGCATGGCGGGTGGCTGCCATCTCAACCGGCAGATCGACCAGTTGGTGGCCGCCGCGGGCCTGGAGATGGGGCGTCTCGATCACCCCCGCGGTGCGTGAATCGTGAGCGTTCACCTGCATGGACGAGGGCGTCGTCTTCAAGCGGTTACGGGAGCCGATCGGCGGCCGCCGATGCCGTGAGAGGCTGGCGGGGCGATCGACGATGCACAAGCGCCGGGAAGCTGGGGCGGTGCTCAAGGGGTTTCCCCACCATGAGCAGATCGGGGGATGTGCGTGGCTGGGCGCGGCGCGGGCTTGGCCGGGCGATGGCCTTGTCGTTGATCGCCGCCGCCTGCGGGGGTGGCGGCGCTGACGGTGGGGTCGCCGCCGACCGGCCGTCGAGCCGCGACTCTGAGGGTGTCGACGGGGGCGGCGGGGATCTCCCGGCGGCCGAGGTGGAGATGGCCGACGGCACGACGGTGGTCCTCACCGCGCTGCTGGAGGGCCGACCGCTGGTGGTGAACTTCTTCGCTTCGTGGTGCGCGCCGTGCCGGGCGGAGATGCCGGACTTCGCCGCGGTGCACCAAGCGGTCGGAGACCGCTTGAGCTTCGTCGGTCTGGCCATGCAGGACACGAACGACGCGGCCGCGGAGCTGGTCGAGCTGACCGGTGTCGCCTATCCGTGGGGCCTCGACCGGACCGGGGAGATCTTCGCCGCGTTCCGCGGTTTCGCCATGCCCACCACCGTCTACGTCGCCGCCGACGGCGAGATCCTCGGCAGCGACAGCGGCGCCATCGACGAGGCGCAACTTCGCGACCGCTTGGTCGACCTCTTCGGGGTGCAGACGTGACCTTGCCGCGCCGCCAGCAAGCCGGTGTGCGCGGTGGGTGATGTCCCGGTCGCGTTCGCGTTCGCGGCCGGCCTGGTCGCCACGGTGAACCCGTGCGGGTTCGCCATGCTGCCCGCCTACCTGTCGTACTTCATGGGCGTCGACGGCGAGCGGGTCGGTGGGCGGGGCGCGAGCGTCGCCCGGGGGCTCGCGGTGGGTGCCGTGGTGTCGGCGGGCTTCCTGGTTGTGTTCGGGGTGAGTGGGGCGCTGGTCAACGCCGGGTTCCGTTCGATCGTCGACTACATCCCGTGGGTCGCCCTGGTGATCGGCGTGGCGCTCGCCGTCCTCGGTGTCGCGATGCTCGTGTTCGGTTTCCAGCTCACCGTTGTGTTGCCGCACGTCGAGCGGGGTGGGTCGAGCCGGCTTTACCGCTCGATGTTCGTGTTCGGGGTCTCCTACGCGGTGGCGTCGCTGTCGTGCGCGTTGCCGGTCTTCCTCGCAGTCGCCGGGGCGGCGAGCGCGACACCGACCTTCCTGTCTGGGGTTCTCACCTACGTCGTGTACGGCCTGGGCATGTCGATGCTGCTGATGGTGCTGACGATCGCACTGTCGGTCGCCAAGGGAGCGGTCGTGCGGCGCCTGCGGCGCGTCCTTCCCTATGTCGGGCGGCTGTCCGGGGCGATCCTGGTGCTGTCGGGTGCCTACATCACCGTCTACTGGGCCACGAACCTGCGCGATCCCCTGGCCTCCCGGGGCGCGACCTTCCGGACGGTGGAGCGGTTCCAGACCTGGCTCAGCGACCAGCTCGGCAGCAATCCGGAGCTGTGGGCGACGGTGTTCGGCCTGGTGCTCGCCGCCGCTGGCGCCTACGTCGCGTGGTCCCGGCGAGCGCGGGCCCGCCGCCGTTTCGCTGCCCGGCATGAACCCCGCGAGACCGTGTCGTCGCGGGGTGCTGGTGTTCGGTGAGGAGCGTGGGACCGTTGCGATCACGGAGCAATGGTGGGGTGGTAGCCAGGCGGAATGAACGCGGTGCAGCGGTGGGTTTCGTCGACCGATGAAAGGAGC
This sequence comes from Acidimicrobiales bacterium, assembly GCA_050744525.1. Lineage (GTDB taxonomy): Bacteria > Actinomycetota > Acidimicrobiia > Acidimicrobiales > VFJN01 > DASQUK01. The sequence continues at coordinate 6,108 of JBOGHG010000203.1, forward strand.
GCCATGACCAGTCCGTTGACGACGCCGGCGCGCGTCGATCGTGACGAGGTGTTCCTCGAGTACACGAAGAGCATCTGCCCGGTGTGCAAGGTGGTGGTGGACGCGGAGATCAACGTCCGCGACAACAAGGTGTACCTGCGGAAGCGCTGCCGCGAGCACGGGAGCTTCGAGGCGCTGATCTACGGCGACGCCGAGATGTACGCGGCGTCACTGCGGTTCAACAAGCCCGGGACGCTGCCGTTGCGGACCCAGACCGAGATCCACGACGGCTGTCCCCTGGACTGCGGCTTGTGCCCGGACCACAAGCAACATGCCTGCGTCGGGCTGATCGAGGTCAACACGGCCTGCAACCTCGACTGTCCGGTGTGCTTCGCCGACTCCGGTCACCACCCCGACGGTTTCTCGTTGACGCGTGATCAGGTCGAGGCCGGGTTGGACGCGTTCGTCGCGGCGGAGGGTGCGCCCGAGGTCGTCATGTTCTCCGGTGGGGAGCCGTCGATCCACCCGCAGATCCTCGAGTTCTCTGCGATGGCCCGCGACAAGGGCATCCGCAACGTCGTGCTCAACACGAACGGGATCCGCCTGGCGCACGACGCGAGCTTCGGCCCCGCCCTCGCTGCGCTGGGTGTGCGGATCTACCTGCAGTTCGACGGGCTCGAGGAGTCGACGCACCTGGCGTTGCGGGGCCGGGACCTGCGGGCCGCTAAGGCCAAGGCGCTGGAACGGTGCGCCGAGGCCGGCTTGGCGGTGTTGCTGGTGGCGGCGGTCGAGGCGGGCGTCAACGACCACGAGCTCAGCGCGATCGTCCGCCACGGCATCGAGCACCCCGCCGTGCGCGGCGTGGTGTTCCAACCGGTCACCCACGCCGGCCGGCACGTCACCTTCGACCCCGGGCAGCGGCTCACCAACCCCGACGTCATCCACGGCCTGGTCGCCCAGTGCCCCGACTGGTTCCGGACCTCGGACTTCTTCCCGGTCCCGTGCTGCTT
>JBOGHG010000204.1:0-7094 GCA_050744525.1 Acidimicrobiales bacterium
TCGATGGGACCTGACGAGCTCGACCTGAACTACGTGCGCGGTGACTTCTGGGCGGATGATCCCCATGCTGCGCTCGCCTGGCTGCGCGAGCACGATCCCGTCCACTGGAACGAGCCTGGGTACGTGTGGGGCATCACGAGGTACGACGACGTGATGGACCTCTCGCGGCGCCCCGACCTGTGGTCGAGCGTGGGGGGCATCCGCCCCGACGCCGGGCCGACGGGCATGATGATCGAACAGGACGACCCGGTGCACCGGCAGCGCCGCCAGCTCGTGAGCAAGGGCTTCACGCCGATGCAGATACGGAGCCAGGAGCACAAGGTGCGTTCGATCGTCGACCGGCTCCTGGATCAGGTGATCGACAAGGGCCAGTGCGACTTCGTTGCCGACGTCGCCGCCTGGCTCCCGCTGGTGATGATCGGCGACGCGCTGGGGTTCGAGGAGGCCGACCATCCGCTGTTGCTCCAGTGGAGTGACGACCTTATGCGCGGGCTCGGGCAGGACGACCCCGACAAGGTCGCGGCGATGATGGCCGCGTTCGAGGGTTACACGACCTACATGGCCGATGTCACCGCCGATCGGCGGACGAGCCCGGCCGACGACCTCACGAGCATCCTGGTGCACGCCGAGGTCGACGGCGATCGCTTCGACGACGCAACGCTCGTGCACGAGACCCTGTTGATACTCATCGGCGGCGACGAGACGACACGGCACGTGATCACCGGCGGCCTCTACCAGCTGCTGAGGGACCGGCGGCAATGGGACGCACTGCTCGCCGATCGTTCGTTGCTACCGGGGGCGGTCGAGGAGATGCTGCGCTGGGTCTCGCCGATCAAGAACATGGCGCGGACCGCGACGAGAGACGTGGAGCTACGTGGTCGGCAGATCCGCAAGGGTCAGAAGGTCCTGCTGCTGTACCCGTCCGCCAACCGTGACGAGGAGCAGTTCCGCGATCCCTTCAGGTTCGACATCGAGCGGAGCCCGAACGAGCACGTGGCGTTCGGGTTCGGGACGCACTTCTGCCTCGGGAACTCGCTCGCGCGCCTGGAGCTGCGGGTGCTGTTCGAGCAGCTGCTCGAGCGGCTGCCGGGCATGCGACTGGTCGATCCCCGCGAGCCCGGCTACCGGCCGGCGAACTTCGTGAGCGGCTACGAGACGATGAAGGTGGCGTGGTGACGATCCGCGGTTGCACCGCGCTGGTGACGGGGGGCAGCGGCATCGGGCTCGCGTCGGCGGCCCGATTGGCGGGCCGGGGTGGAGGAGGTGTGTCGCTACGCCACCGAGGAGTTCGGCAGCGACGGCATCCGCGTCAACGTCCTGCAACCCGGGATCATCGATGACGAGCTCATGGCACCGATCACCGGTGGGGGGAAGCTGTTCGACCACTACCTCGCCAACACGCCGCTCGGCCGGGTGGGAAGGGTGCACGATGGGGCCGAGGCGGTGCGCTTCCTGGCCGGCCCGGACTCCTCGTGGATAATGGGCGCCTGCCTGCCGATCGATGGTGGCCACCACCTTCGTAAGGGCGCCGACTACTCGTTGCTGTTCCAGTAGTGGAGGTGACTATGCGCAGATCGATCGCCAAGCTCGTCGGCGGTGTGGTGCTCGCGCTCGTAGCGATCGGCCTCGTGTTGGTGGCGGGGATGCGAACGAAGTCGCCGGTCGTTCTCGATGCCGTCCGCAAGTCCGGCCGCGCCATGAAGCCGCTGGCGCTGAAGTCGGCCGGAACGCCTGGCGCCTATGCGTCGGTGATCCGACACGTCGGCCGGACGACCGGCAGGCCCTACGAGACGCCGGTTCAGGCGGTGGCGACCGACGAGGGGTTCGTGATCGCGCTGCCCTACGGGTTGAACACCGATTGGCTCAAGAACGTACTCGCGAGCGGGTCGGCCACCATCGTGGACGAAGGCGACACGCACGAGGTCAACCGGCCGGAGATCGTTCCCATGGCCGTGGCGGTGCGCCACTTTTCGCCCCAGGACCAACGGGCCCATCGCCTGTTCGCTGTCGACCAGTGCCTTCGAGTGCGTCGGGTCGAGCCGAACGAGACTGCAGCGGGGCGCACCGATCCGACGTGAGCCCGTCGGTCGTCCGCCACGGGTGACCGGTCCAGGCCGCCCCTTTTCGGGACTCACCCCTCGGTCCTACGGGACGATGACGGCGCGTCCCTGCAACTGTCCGGCGCTGAGTGCGTCGTACGCGTCGGTGGCTTCGTCGAGCCCGAATCCCTGGATGTGAGACTTGACGAGGCCCCGGCGAGCCAGCTCGAGCACCTCGCTCAACTCGGGAAGGATCCGCGCCCTGGCCGTGGGTGATGTCGCGGATGGCGTCGGAGGGGTGTCGTCGGAGGTGAGACGTGATCGGCACCTGACGCCATAGCCAGCTCGAGCGCCTCGGGCCTAGTGCTGGCCTAGTGCCCGCTCGCCGAGGGCCGGGCGAGGCAGCCTGCGGCCCGATCGGACATTGACATCACCGCGCGCCCGGGCTTGGCTCGCAGCATGGCGCAAGACAGGTTGCGCCTCGAACCAAGGGAGGGCACTCCATGTCAGGTCGCGTGGTGCACTTCGAGATTCCCTACGACGATGGCGATCGCGCCCGCGGGTTCTACGAGAAGGCGTTCGGGTGGAAGCTCATGTCGATGCCGGGGATGGGTTACACGCTGGTCACCTCCGGGCCGAGTGGAGATCAGGGCCCGACCGAAGCCGGCTTCATAAACGGCGGGATGCTGCAGCGCCAGGAGCCGTTCACGGCCCCCAACATCGTCATCGACGTGGCGAACCTCGAGGACGCGCTCGAGGCGGTCAACGAAGCGGGCGGGACCACCGTCTCCGAACGCCAGGCTGTCGGCGACATGGGCTTCGCGGCCTACTTCAAGGACTCGGAGGGCAATCTCGTGGGCCTCTGGGAGACCGCCTCCTCCAGCTGACGCCCCCAGTCATAGGCCGGGGGAACCCGACCCCGCGGCTTCGGTTCACCAGGAGACGTAGTGCTCGGCAGGGAGCATCAGGGGGCCGTACGTCGACAGGCTCAGGCGGGTCGCCGCATCGGCAAACGGTCCCCAGGCTTCCAGTCGGAGGCGGGCGCCGGCCGCCGCAGGGTCCTCGCTCGACTGCGCCGGGCGTAGCCGGGTCGCGAGGGGCAACCGGGGGAACACGCGGGCGTCGAGCTCGTCGGAAGGCGGAAGTCCGGCTCGCTGCCTCGCCGCGTCAAGCGCCACCCGCAGGCCGCCGAGCTCGTCGACGAGGCCGCGTTCCTTCGCGTCCGCGCCCGTCCAGACCCGGCCTCGGGCGATCTCGTGGACGCGCTCGCCGGACAGCCCGCGACCGTCCGCGACCTTGGCGGTGAAGTCGTCGTAGATCCGGTCGAGCCAGGCGTTGAGTCGCTCCCACTCTTCGTCGGTGAACGCGTGGAGCGGCGAGAACATGAGGCCGTGCCGGCCCCCTGCCACCCCTTCGTGGCCGATGTCGAGACGGTCGACGAGCCCGTCGACCACCTGCTTGCCGGATACCACGCCGATCGAGCCGGTCAGCGTCCCCGGCTCGGCCACGATCACGTCTGCCCCCATGGAGACGAAGTAGCCGCCCGACGCCGCCACGTCGCCCATCGAGACCACCACCGGCTTGCCGGCCCGCCGGGACACGGCCACCTGGCGCCAGATCGCGTCGGACGCGACGTAGGAGCCCCCCGGGCTCGCCACCCGCAGGACGATCGCCTTGACGTCATCCGCCTTGGTCGCGGACCGCAGCGCGGCCGCCACGGTGTCCGCCCCGGCGGTCGCACCCACCAGCGGCTGGCGCCGGGTTCTGCCGAGGTGGATCGGTCCGATCACGTGCACAAGGGCCACGGTGTCCGGAGGCGACGCCGCGACGCGGGTCGACAGCTCGGCCAGCTTCGACCGCCGGTAACGGCCGATGTACTGGAGCATCACGTCGGCGCCGGCCCGGTCTCGCACCGCGGCGTAGACGTCGTCGCGGTAGCCCAGACGGTCGACGAGGCCGGCCTCGCGGGCCTCGGAGGAGAAGAGCGGCGCCCGGTCGATCAGGCCCCGCAGGACGCCCGGGTCGAGGTTCCGGCTGGCGGCGATGGTGGTCACGAGCTGCTCCATCACCGACTCCACGACGCGCTCCGTCGCCTCCCGGTGGGCGGCGGTGAACCCCCGCTCGGTGAAGACGTTGGCCGCGTTCTTGTACTCGTGGCGTTGGGCGATCTGGGGCGTGATCCCGGCCTTGTCGAGCACGCCCCGCAAGAACGGCACCTCGGTGGCGACTCCCGTGAGACCCACGTCGCCGGACGGCTGGAGCCAGATCTCCTCGAAGCTCGTCGCCAGGAAGTACGAGACGCTGCCGTTACCGAACTCCCCGAACGTCTCCGCCCAGGCGACCGTGATCTTGCCGTGGTCCCGGAGGTCACCGACCGCGTCGCGCAGCTCCTGGGCCTGCGCGAGTCCCAGCGCCGAGCCCGACCCACCCAGCTTGACCACCAACGCCCGGACCCTGGCATCCCGCGCCGCGCGTCGCAGGCCCTGCAGGACCGCCCGCAGCGACGTCCGGCGTCGGGCGAGAACCGCACCCATCGGGTCCTGCGGCACCTCCTGCAGGAGCGGCTCGGTGAGATCGAGCTCCAGGACGAGGTCGGCGGTTCGCCGACGCCGCGCCTCGTCGATGCCGGCGACCACCGTTTCGGCTGCGTGCTTGGCTCTGGGCAGCATGGGTTCGAGGCTAAGGGCTCGCCGAGCCCGGTCGTCGTCGCCTGCGGTGCGACGCCAGCCCTCGGGCCGGAACGCGGGCAGGTCAGGGCCGGCGGTGGCGGCGATCGATCGCCGCCTCGGCGGCCGAAAGGGCCACGAACGCGATGGCCAGGCCACCGACCCCGTCGGAGACCCAGTGGACGCCGAGCCACACCCGACACCACGCGACCAGCACCATCACGGCACACGCCATGCCGGTCAGTGCCCACCAGACCCAGCGGCGGCTGACGTAGAGGCCGGCGATGACGGGCAGGAAGCCCCAGGTTGCCGCCGCCGCCAACACGTGGCCCGCGGGGTAGGAGAAGCCCGTGCCCGTGACGAGCCGTGCGCCGGTGGGGCGGGGGCGGGCGACGATCTCCTTGACCAGCCACTCGAAGGGGGGACGGGTGGCGACCATGACGAACATCACGAGCGCGACCGAGCGGCAGCGCCGGGCCGCCAGGGCGACGCCGGCCGCGCCGGCGGCGAGGACGACGGGCGTCGAGCCCAGCCGTGACACCCACCGGGCCACCCGGTCCACTCCGGGCGATCGATGCTCGACGACCGCGTCGGTGATGGCGCGGTCCCAAACCAGAAGTCGTCCCCCGTCGACGGCGGCGAGCACCCCGAGCACGACCGCGAGTGCGCCGGCCCCGACCAGCAGCCAGGGCTGCCGCTCCCGAATGCGCCGCAACGTGATCGGCGGCGAACGATGCAGGTCCGTAGCGCCGACATGGTCACGTCCAGGGCCGATGAGAACAAGTTGGCCGCACGGGGCGAGCGGATCAACCCGACAGCGGAGGCCGCGAGCGCGACTGCGGGCCCGAGGCAATGCAGTCCGGCGCCGAGGACTCGAGGGTATGCGGTCCGGGGGCCGGGCTCCATTGCCTCGAGAACGCTGGTGCGGTCCCCATTGCCTCGGGTGCGCGCACGCCACGTTCGCGTGCGGCCCCAAGGAACGCGACCGACCGGTCGAGCCTCGTCGGCTACGAGCGCCGCTCCCAGGGAGCGGTGTCGTCCATCTTGGCGTAGTACTTGGCCAGGTGGGACTTGACGCGATCGATGTCGTCGCTCGGCAGATCGACGCCGCCCCGCGATCCCTGCATGACCGCCGCTGCGGCCATGACGCCCCGAGGAACGGCGGTCAGCCGGCCGTCGATCACGTCGGCGACCAGCAACTTGTAGGACCCGAACTCGTCCCTCTCGTCCGCGTCGTACCAGACGTGCGCATCGCGGTACTTGGCGTTGGGTCCGTCGTCGGCGCCCGCCCACCGCCGGACCCGCGTTTCGGCGGCGTCTCCATCCCACTCGCGGTCCCGGTCGGCCAGCGGGAGATCCTGGAATGCCGTGACAGCCATCGTCGTCCGTCTCCTTCGTCGTCGGCGCCCGCCTCTCCGGAACTACCCGTGGCGGCCGACGGCTATCCGCAGGTCCGGCGTCAGCTGGTCGGCGAGGAGCGCCCCAGGTCGAAGCGGGTCGCGCCGTAGGGCTCCGCGGTGCCGAGCGCGAACACCGTCGAGGGAACGACCCTGTAGACGTTCCACGGTGGGGGCCCGGCGGCCGGGGCGCTGAACTCGGCGGTCAGGGCGTCTCGGGCCACGCTGGCCGGCCAGCCCTGAGCGGCATATGCCTCGGCGACCCGCTGCAGCTCGGTGGCGTCGACGACCCGCCCGGCGGTGCCCTCGACCACGAGATCGAAGGGGTGCGTGGCGATGCCGATCACGCAGCGAGGGTCGCGGGCGATGTTGCGGGACTTGCGCGTGCCGGGCCCGGAGTTGAAGTACCAGGTGCCGTCGACGCTGATCACGCCGAGCGGCATCACGTGCGGGCTGCCGTCCCGGTTGTTGATCGTCGTCAACCAGTGGGTGTGGCGCCCGGGCCCTCCGGTGCCGGGCGCCTGAGTGATCTCTGCGTCCAGCACGTCGCGGACGCGCGCCCACTCGATCTGCGGCGCGCCGTACCCGTCGAGGTTGCGTTCCGACATCGGATCGTTGCCAGGCATCGCGCTCTCCCTTCGCAGGACCGTGCGGCACCGTCTGTGTGTAGACGGCCTCGACGACCTGGACTCATCGCAGCAGCGCGTGTCTGGATGGCTGCCCGATGGCGCATCACGCAGCACCAACCAGTGGGAGCCGGCCCACGCCTTTCCGGCGCAATGGCATGCTGGTTAGGTTGCGTTCGTGGCAATGGAGCAACGGGCGGCGAGGCCCGGCCGCGGCGGGGCGGTCGTCTTCGCGGGTGTCATCGGCGGGCTGGCAGGCGCCGCCCTCACCGGCCACCGGGGTAGGAAGCCCGGAGCGGTTGGTGCCGTGGTGGGCGCGGTCGGGCTCGGAGCCTCGGAGGCGGTGGCCCGAGCGCGGCAGCGGCC